>DAONFU010000084.1:0-9617 GCA_035403765.1 Bacteroidales bacterium | reverse complement strand
ACATTAACCACTTTCCCTGATAAAAACTTTTCAAGGTCGGTTTTCGAAAATTCGCCATATCCCATTTCTTCGGCAACATTGTTGCAATACTGGGCGCTCTGGTAATCCTTTCCGGAATATGCGCTGTATCCTCCAAATTTCGAGCCTTTGAAAAGAATCTCATCGTTCTTGAAATCGGTGGGCTTCAGGCAAACAATGGCGCCATTACTTAACTTATAGGTCGTAGTTCCTAATTTTTCATTCTTCTCGCTACTTACCGCCTTGCCTGCAACAGGTTCTTTTTTCAATAAGGTGGAAGCAATTTGTTTTTCCTGGTAAGGACTAATATTACTTTGGATGGCTTCGTCTATCCATTTTTTCAATTGCTCATTGGCAGGCAGTTTTTCCGATGTCTTGGTAGTTACATAGCTAAAATATTTATCATCAATGTTTATCATGTTGCGAATTGCATCAAAATCTTTCAATTTGATGTTATCAATATGGCTTTTCACAAAATTATATTCCCATTCTATTCCGGGGATGGGTTCCTGTTCGAGGTAATTGTTCACATACTCCCATACCAGCCGTCCCGACTCGGTTTTTTCGCGCTCGTTGTATTGTTTTTCGTATCCCGCCAGGATAGTGGCTTTGGCCCTGACAAGTTCCTGTTCGGTAAAACCATATTTTTTGGCACGCAGGCTTTCGACCACCAGCGCCTGTACCGCATTTTTAATGCCGTCAGGGCTACACATGGCACCTGCGGTAAAATTCTTATACCCCCTTGCCCAGCCGCCTATGTAAGTATATGCGTAAATGAAAGGCGGATTTGCAGAACTTACCAGCTCATCCAGACGTGAGGAGATCATGGTGGACAGAAGTTGTTCAATAACGTCGTTCAGATAATCGCCTTCGGTTACCGAGGGTTTGTCTTCCCGTGAACTGCCCAGAATACTTACGGATGTCATATCCGCTTCCGCATCGCTCACCACTAAGGCCTGGTTTTCAGCGAAGGGTTTCACCTCAAACAACTCCTGGCGTTTACGGGCAGGAACAGGGTTTTTCAATCCTCCGAACTTTTCAATAATTTGTTTTTCGGCTTCTTCCACAGGCATATCGCCAACAACAATCACTGCTTGTAAATCAGGACGGTACCAGTCGGTGTAAAAACGACGCAGCACACTGTAATCGAATTTTTCGATGATGGAATCTTTCCCGATGGGCAGGCGGTTTCCATACTTTGAACCATTGAGCATTTTCGGCAACCATACCTTCATCATACGGTCATCGGCGCCCTTGCCAAGACGGCTTTCGGACAGAATAACACCGCGCTCCTTGTCTATTTCTTCATTGGTAAGCAACGATCCTTGAGCCCAGTCGGCAAGTACCGTAAACGATTTATCTACTTTCTCAGCATCATCACTTGGAAAAGGCAGCATATACACTGTCTGGTCAAAGCCTGTATAGGCATTCAGGTCGTTGCCGAAACCTACCCCGATACTTTGTAAATAATGTACCAGCTCGTTGCCGGGAAAATGTTTCAACCCGTTGAAGTTCATGTGTTCCATAAAATGAGCCAAGCCCTGCTGATCATCGTCTTCCAAAATGGCGCCGGCATTTACGGCCAGCCGGAGTTCCACCTTGTGCTCGGGCTTTGCATTATATTTAATGTAGTATTTCAGCCCGTTGGGCAGGGTTCCTATTTTTACTTTATCGGAAACAGGAATTTTTGCCGTGAGGTTCTGGGCATTCACCTGAAAGCCCAACAACAGCAATGAACTAAGAAAAAAGAACCAAAGTTTTTTCATTTTTTTAAGTTTAATGATTTTAAAACATACAAATTTACGCAAGATAACTTAAAGACAAGCCGATTTATTGTTTGTTACAATTATCCGCAAGAAAATATTCTTCTGTAATAATACTTTGTTTGGGAGTTGAAAATCATAAACAGGAGCTAAAAATACTTATTCTTCCACCAATTTAATAACAAGCGATGCCATCTGCCTAAGCGTCCCGTCTGGACCTTTGGCCTTAATATCTTCGATATAAATTTTGCTCCCAACGGGTAACTTTTCAAGGGCATTAATCATAATTTGGTTAAACCTGTTGCCGTTTCCCGGAAAGCTAAGCAGGTCTTTAGTTTCTCCAGAACCTACAACATGAGACAGTGTAAATGAAATCACATCAAACTTCATTTCAAAAGGAAGTTCCGAATTCATGGTGAGTTGAGGATTTTTCAGCAATTCATTTTTGCTTGCATAGATGATAGCGCCAACACAAGGCGTGTTGCCGAGATACATGGTGGGAAGAGGGATTCTTTTTATCCTGAAAGCCGTGCTGCCCAACTTGGTGACTTCACCGGATTTTGTTTCGGCCGAAACTTCAATAGTGGCCTCTGTCCCATTCTGAACTTTTACAATATAGTTACCGTTGACGCCGGTAATGGTTCCATTGGTAATTGAAACCTTCAGCTTATCATTTGCAATACCGGGCACGGCAACAGAAACCGGATTATCAATCCCGACATAAAGTACATTCATTTTATTCGCTGAAACTACAGGAGTATTTTCTGTTTGAGCAAATAGCTGCACATTGAAAATCAGCGCGGACAGCAGCGCTAAAAATTTTGAAAATGTTTTCATGATTTAGGATTTAATGTGTATTTCAGATAGTTTTCAAAAAAATTCAAAACCAATACCGGGTTAACAGCTGCTCTCCCCAAAAACACATGCCGTTTTCCCTAAAACAGATATAAAAATAAGAAAAATGTCAATGTGCAAAAATGTAAATAATTATTTTTTAAAAATTTCCATTGTGTATAGTATAAAACGTACTGAGAACAGATTTCTTATCTGTATAATCGCAAAATATGCTGCCTGCAATTAATTTTTGCGCAAGATTTTTCAACCGGAGTTCAGGTATAACTGGCTGGTTACAGGCCTTTGGGATAGCATAAAAAGTATTTCCTGACAGTTTTTGTCAGCAGGTTAATGTTTAACTGGTCGGAGCTTTCGGTTATATCCAGCACGCGATTGTCTTTGTATAACACATGTATCTTGTCAAAATATGGGTTGTAGGCATTATTGGCCACTTCCTCCGAAAACACAAAATAGTCAGCCTCTTCGGCACTGATATCATAGGCTTGCTGCACTTTTTGCTTTAGGCTGTGAATATAACCTTCACCAAAAGGCGTGTCGCCGATTTCAATTCTAAGCAATTTGCGTTCCACCAACTTTTTGCTGAGCAGGGCCAGGACCTTATCATCGCTGCGTGTCCACATTTTCACCGACATAAACACATCGTAGTCGTCAAGTTCGGAAAAACTATCAAGCAAGCCAGGCTTTTCATCGAAATCGGCTTCCGAAAAGCGGTTTTTTAAAAACTCATGTAATGCCGGCGGGGCGAAAATCGTTTTCCCCTGCTCACACAGGTATTTAGCACGTTTTAATATATGTATCAACAGGTGTTCGGCCGACAGCACGGTTTTGTGCAGATATACCTGCCAGTACATCAGGCGGCGGGCTACAATAAAGTTTTCTATGGAATATACGCCTTTGACATCAACCACTAGCTCGTCATTGTAAACATTCAGCATTTTAATTATGCGGGCCGTGCTAATGACGCCTTCGGACACGCCGGTAAAAAAGCTGTCACGCATCAGGTAGTCGAGACGGTCCACATCCAGTTGTCCCGAAACCAGCTGGTGCAGAAATCTTTTTGGATACTGGTCCGAAAATATCTGTATCGCCATATCCAACTGTCCGTCAAACATCTCGTTAAGCTTGCGAAAAAAAAGCAGCGACAGCGTTTCGTGGCTCACTTCTTCCACCAGGGTATGTTCCAGTGCGTGCGAAAAAGGCCCATGGCCAATATCGTGCAATAGTATGGCCAGATATAGTCCCTGAATTTCCTCTTCGGTAATAGCTATCTCTTTTATCTTCAACATTTCCACGGCCTGAATCATCAGATGAAGCGCTCCTACTGCATGTTGAAAACGCGTATGTATGGCTCCCGGAAAAACAAGGTAGGTAAGCCCAAGCTGCTTGATATGCCGCAACCGCTGAAAATAGGGATTTTCAATAATATCAAACACCAGTTCGCTGGGGATGGTAATAAAACCGTGAACCGGATCGTTTATAATCTTCCTTTTATTATGAACCAATTTTTTATCTTTTTAATTTGTATTTTTGTAAATAATAATCGGTGTCAATATTACAATTTTTTTTCTTACACCATTAAATACTGACAATTATGAGCAAAGTTAACATATTATGGGTGGATGACGAAATAGATTTATTAAAACCGCATATTTTGTTTTTGCAGGAAAAAGGTTATGCCGTGCACACTTCCAACAACGGCGATGAGGCCCTGGATCAGATACGCGACGGCGACTTCGACATTATTTTTCTGGATGAAAATATGCCCGGACTCACCGGCCTGGAAACCCTGGCACAAATCCGCAACAACTATCCCAACCTTCCTGTTGTCATGATCACACGAAACGAACAGGAACACACGATGGAGGATGCGATTGGCTCAAACATTTCCGATTATCTTATCAAACCGGTCAACCCTCATCAGATATTACTCTGTCTGAAAAAAAACCTCGAAAACAAGCGCCTCATCAGCGAAAAAACCACCCAGGCCTATCAGCAGCAATTCCGCCACATCGGCATGGAAATTTCAAACCGCCTGTCGCACAGCGAATGGATGGAAGTATATAAAAAAATGGTGTTTTGGGAACTGGAACTCGAAAAGTCTAACGACGAATCGATGAATGAGGTTCTTTACCTGCAAAAAGCAGAAGCCAACGCCATTTTTTCAAAATTTTATGAAAACAACTATATCACCTGGCTGAGCGGCAAAGCCGCCGATACGCCCGTGATGTCGCACAACCTATTCAAAGAAAAAGTGTTTCCAGCGCTAAACCAACCTGAGAATCTTTTTGTTATTGTGATTGACAACCTCCGCTATGACCAATGGAAGGTTATCCAGCCTGTTCTCGAAGAATTTTTCAGGGTGCAGAACGACGAAATGTATTACAGCATCCTGCCTTCGGCTACCCAATATGCCAGAAATGCTCTTTTTGCCGGCCTCTTACCAACCGAAATTGAACGCAAATACCCAAAATACTGGACTTACGAAGAAGACGAAGGCACCAAAAATCAGTATGAAAACGAATTGCTTGGCGAGTTGCTCCGCCGCTATGGCAAAGATATCCGTTACAATTATTCAAAGATTTTGAATATCAATGCCGGAAAAAAATATGTTGAAAACCTGCCTAACCTGATGCACAACAAACTCAACGTATTGGTTTACAACTTTGTGGACATGCTTTCCCATGCCCGCACCGATATGGAAATTATTCGGGAACTTGCCAGCGACGAAGCCGCCTACCGTTCCATCACCCTGTCGTGGCTAAAACACTCGCCCCTGCTCGATGTGATAAAATATATCTCGGAACAAAATGTCAACCTGCTGATCACCACCGACCATGGCAGCGTAAAAGTGGCCAATCCTGTAAAAATTGTCGGCGATAAAAATACCAACACCAACCTCAGGTACAAATACGGTAAAACATTAAACTACGAGAAAAAACAGGTTTTCGAAGTAAGAAACCCGCAGGACATATTCCTTCCCAGAATCAATGTCAGTACCGCCTATGTTTTTTGCCACGAAAATGATTTTTTTGCCTACCCGAACAACTACCATTACTATGTAAACTATTATAGCAACACATTCCAGCACGGGGGCATTTCCATGGAAGAAATTTTAATACCCGTTATTTTTCTCAACCCCAAATAAATGGATCAGCAGATCATTTGCAAGCACCAGCGTGAACTTCCCGGAATAGCAAAAAAAATTCTGGCTGCATTTCCCTCGAGCCGGGTTTTCACGTTTACCGGAGACCTGGGTGCCGGCAAAACCACCCTGATAAAAGAAATGTGTAAACTCCTCCAGGTAGCAGGCCCGACTAACAGCCCGTCCTTTGCCATTGTGAACGAATATCCTTCCTCCATGGGCGACAGTATTTACCATTTTGATTTCTACCGGATAAAAAACATCAACGAAATTTTCGACATAGGCTATGAAGAATATTTTTACAGCGGCCACTTTTGTTTTATCGAATGGCCCGAAATTGCCCGTCAGCTGCTGCCCTCCGATTACGTAGAGGTAATTATTGAAACCGCTATAGATCAGAATGCACGGCTCATTACTTTTTCACATAAAACACAACCATAACGTTTATTTTTCGTATCTTTATACAATCATAAATTTTTCCTATGACTTCCAAAAAAGATTTTGTTCAGTTTTCGCGCTCCGAACAAATGATGCCACAACCCGAAATGCTCGAAATAAAAAAACACAGGAAACAACTGAGCATTGGGATTCCGAAAGAGATTGCCTATCAGGAAAACCGTGTCGGCCTGATACCTGAAGATGTCAGCGTGATTGTCAACAACGGCCACCGCGTTATCATGGAATCCAACGCCGGCAAATCGGCTCATTTTCCCGACAATGACTATATGGAAGCCGGAGCCGAGATAGTATATTCTTCCAGAGAAGTATTTCAGAGCGATATAATCATCAAAGTGGCCCCTCCCATATGCGATGAAATAGAGCAACTTAAAGCCCGTGCCGCACTGTTTTCGGCATTGAACCTCCCAGGGCAAAACGAAGAATATTTTAAGCAGCTGATAGTAAAAAAAATAACCGCCATTTCTTACGAACATATCAAAGACAAAACCAACTCCTATCCCGTTATTCGTTCGATGAGCGAAATAGTGGGCAATACATCCGTGTTTATTGCCGGCGAATACCTTTGCAGCCAGGAATACGGCAAAGGTAAAAGTCTGGGCGGGTTTCCAGGGATAGCACCAGCCGAAGTGGTGATTATCGGTGCGGGAACCGTGGGAGAATTTGCCACCCGAGCCGCTTTAGGTATGGGCGCGCTGGTTAAAATATTCGACGATTCCATATATAAATTGAGAAGCATACAGAATAAACTTGGTGAGCGTCTTTTTACCTCAGTAATACAGCAAAAAGTACTGGCCAAAGCCCTTCGGACCGCCGATGTGGTAATAGGAGCGCTCAACCCTGTGAATGGCCGTACTCCCTGCATCATCACCGAAGATATGGTAAGAGAAATGCCCTACGGATCCGTAATCATCGACGTGAGCATCGATAATGGCGGGTGTTCCGAAACTTCGCATGCTACAAACCATACACAACCGGTATTCAAAAAATATGGCATCACACACTTTTGCGTACCCAATATCCCTTCGAAAGTTCCCCATACAGCCTCCACAGCTTTAAGCAATTTTTTCGCACCAGTAATATTGCAAATTGCAGAAGAAGGTGGTATTGAAAATTTCTTGCGCAACGAAAAAAGTGTCCGCATGGGCACCTACATGTTCAATGGCATACTTACCAGCAAGTATATCAGCGACTTATTTCATATTCCTTTCCAGGAAATAGACCTGCTGATGCTCCCATTTCACTGATTTACTGACATATACCATATTTCAGTAATTCATCTTGTTAATAACATCGTTTAAAACAGCAAATTTTTTATTTGTCTTTAAAAAGGAATTTATTAATTTTGCCGGTCAATATGACAAAGCAAAGAACTGTAGCATCACCCGTAAGTCTTACCGGTAAAGGACTGCACACGGGAAATAATGTTATCCTCACTTTTCATCCGGCTCCCGAAAATCATGGAGTAGTATTTAAAAGAGTTGACCTGGAAAACCAACCCCTGGTTCATGCCGTGTTAGGCAATGTGAAAGACACTTCCAGAGGTACCAGCCTGGAAGAAAACGGAGTGAACGTGCATACTATTGAACATACTCTGGCGGCCCTTTCAGGTTTATCCATTGACAATGTACTTATTGAAATTAACAGCTCCGAAACCCCGATTTTAGATGGCAGCGCAATAAAATATGTAGAACTACTGAAAACCGCTGGCACCATAGAACAGGATGCCCCGAAAAAAGTAATTAACCTCAGCACCAACGTTGTTTACAAAGACGAAAAAAACAAGGTGGAAATCCTGGCCATCCCTTCCGACACGTTCAAAATCACCACGTTGATTGATTACGACTCGGATATTCCCGGAAAACAGTTTGCTATGCTTGATAACATGGCTGACTTTGAAAAAGAAATTGCGCCCTGCCGTACTTTTGTGTTTTTACACGAACTGGAATTTCTGCTGAAAAACAACCTCATCAAAGGTGGCGACCTCGATAATGCAATCATTTTTGTCAACCAGATTATTTCACAGGAAGAACTCGACAGGCTGGCCACACTTTTTAACAAACCGAAAATCAGTGTCCTCAAAGAAGGCATACTCAACAACATAGAATTGCATTTTCAGAATGAACCGGCACGCCACAAGCTGCTCGACCTGATTGGCGACCTTTCCTTACTTGGCGGCACGCTCAACGCACACATCATCGCCAAACGCCCCGGCCATTTTTCAAATATAGAATTTGCCAGAAAAATTGCTGAAACACTGGAAATTACACCAAAATCTCCCAACAAAGCCACCGTTAATTTACCCAGCCTTACCAAAGCTCCCTTATACGACAACATACAGATTCAGAATATTCTGCCACACCGGCCGCCCTTTTTGCTCATCGATAAAATTCTGGAAATGGACGACCAAATGGTTATTGGAATAAAAAATGTAACCATCAACGAAGGCTTTTTTACCGGCCATTTTCCTGGCAAGCCTGTAATGCCCGGAGTATTGCAGATAGAAGCCATGGCGCAATGCGGCGGCATCTTTGCCCTCAACAGCGTTCCCGACCCTGAAAACTATCTGACCTACTTCCTGAAAATTGACAACGCCCGCTTCAAAAAAATGGTGGTCCCCGGCGATACCCTGGTTTTTAAACTCGAGCTCCTCGACCCCATGCGAAGAGGTATTTGCCACATGCAAGGCAGCGCTTACGTCAACAACCAACTGGTAATGGAAGCAGAACTCCTCGCTCAAATAGTAAAAATAACAAAATCATGAATCAACCCTTAGCATTCGTCCATCCGCAAGCCAAAATTGCCAAAAATGTAGTTATCGAACCTTTTGTAACTATCGACAAAAATGTTGAAATCGGTGAAGGCACTTGGATAGGCCCCAATGCTACCATTATGGAGGGTGCACGCATAGGCAGAAACTGCAAAATTTTCCCGGGAGCCGTTATTTCGGCCATACCGCAAGACATGAAGTACGCCGGTGAAGACACTACCGTAAAAATTGGCGACAATGTTACCATTCGTGAGTTTGCAACTATCAACAAAGGCACCAAAGCAAACTTTGAAACTGTGATAGGCGATAACACCCTTATCATGGCTTATGTGCATGTAGCTCACGACTGCATTGTGGGCAACAACGTGATTATTGCCAATTCGGCAGGATTAGCCGGCCATATCAAAATCGACGACTGGGCCATCATTGGCGGCATGGTGGCAATACATCAGTTTGTCAGCATTGGATCACATTCTCTCATTTCGGGCGGCTCACTGGTGGGAAAAGATGTTCCGCCTTATTGCAAAGCCGCCCGCGAACCCCTCGCATATTCCGGAATAAATTCAATCGGACTGCGCCGCAGAGGATTTTCTTCCGAAAAAATCAAAGAAAT
>DAONFU010000083.1:0-9974 GCA_035403765.1 Bacteroidales bacterium | reverse complement strand
AAATAAAATGAAAACAATAAAAACAAAAAAACTCTGGATATTGGCACTCACCGCCCTTGTGTTTTTGATGACCAGCTGCAAAAAGGATATTGATGTACCACAGCCCGAAGTTCCTGTATTTACTTTGCCTGCCGGTGCAACTCTAAAAACAATTGCTGAATTTAAAATCACCACCACGGGAATTGTTGCCGATGATGTGTACATCTGTGGAATTGTTGGCGGCAACGACATTTCAGGGAATATCTACAAATACCTCTATATTCAGGATTCTACCGGTGGATTGGGTATCGAGATTGATAAGGTCAATATGTTTAACCTCTATCCCGTGGGGCAGCGCGTATATGTGAAATGCCAGGGCCTTCACTTTGGTTTTGAAAAAGGTATGCCCAATCTCGGAGGGTATTATAACGGAGCCGTAATCCCCATACCTGAGGTGTTCGTTAACGACCGCATCTTCCGCGATGGCCTGCCCATGCTGGCACCCGCAGCCATGCTGCATACAACCACCAACTTAACTGATGACCATCTTGGCATGCTGGTGCGTTTCGATAGCGTTTCTTTCAATGCTGCCGGTCAGATTTTTAATGATGATGATGTTTATATGGAAACTTTCAACCGCATCATCACTGATGGAGCCGGTGATGTTACCGCACGGGTTAGCTGGTACGCCGATTTTCATAATGAAACAATTCCTTCAGGGAAAGGCACCGTATATGGCATACTCACAAAATATAACAGCACCTGGCAGCTTTTAATCAGAGATTTTAATGATTTGCAGGGTTTTGATTTTGCCACAAAGGCAATTTTTACCGAACCCTTCGAATCGGGGATGGGCGGTTTTACCACCTATGATTCTCTGGGAACGCAAGCCTGGTCATTCAGCTCCAGTTACGGTATGGTTATCACAGGCTACGAAGGCGGTACCCGGTATGCAAATAAAGATTACCTGATTTCACCTGCTATTGATCTTAGCCAATACGACAGCGTGTACCTTGCTTTTGACCATGCCATAAATTACTATTATGGTTCAAATATTCAAGGCTGTCATTCGGTGTGGGTTACCACCAATTTTAACGCCTCTAATCCTTCAGCCACCACATGGGTAAATCTGTCTGTGCCCACTTATCCTGCAGGTAATAACTGGACCTTTGTCAATTCGGGCAAGGCATATATTCCTGCGGCATTCAACGGCGCTTCCAACGTGCGTTTTGCCTTTAAATATATCAGTACGGGGTCATCCAATGAAACCAGTACCTGGGAAATAAAGAATGTGTTGCTTATGGGCAAGCAAAATTAGTAAAACACTTTTCTGATAAAAGGGTTGTTTCCGCAAGGGATCAACCCTTTTTTATGTGTCGGGCATAGTTCTTTGAATCTTACAGAGTGAAAGTCTCTGTACACGCCGAGTTGAAATGAAGTGTTAGTGAATGGAAAGGGTGTTTGCCGTAAGGAAAATCTGAAGGAAGCCATCAGCAAATTTAGCGTTATGACGCACAGAAACCTGCTATAAGGCTGAACAGCGGAGGGTGAGCCGAACTCTATGATTTAATTGGGTTAACTTCGATTTAGTGATTGTATCAATCTCAACCTATGGATTGGTTACAGGCTCTTTATCGATCACAAAATCTCTATGGCATAATTTTGCTTACATAGGGCCTGCTGAAAAACACGCAACACACACACAATATTAATACAGTATGCTCTGGTATAATCAAATTACATACAGGTTTTTTCGAAATTCATTGAATAATACCGATTGAGAACAATCGATTACCAGGTTAAGCAACTCGTCATCAACTATAAAAACTAAAAAAGCTGCTCCGTTTCTGAAGCAGCTTTTTACTTTGAAATAAAGATGGGTTATTCTTTAATAAATTTGGCCTTGCCGCTTATTACATTCTGTTTTAGCAAAGTCACAAAATAAATACCGGATTGAAGGTTGGATACGTTCAGGTTGGCAGTATTGCCGCTGACACTATAGGTAGCCACCGTTTCTCCGAGGATGTTCACAATATTAATCTGGCTGATGCCTTCAATATCGTTGATGTTTAAAGTAGCAGAAACCGGGTTCGGATACACGGTGAATGACAGTTCTTCCGTTTCGGAAATGCTGCTGGTTTGTTCGCTGTTAATGGATAAAATGCGGTATTCATTGAATGAATAATGCACCGGGCCCGTGATGTTGTAAAAATTATTGACAACGAGATAGAGGGTAGTGTCGCACAGGTCGTGGACTTTCACCGAATCGGCAATGTTGCCGGTAGCGGTTACGGGATACATGCCATAATCGGGAGGAGCGATAACGCGGGCATTGCTAATTTTTACCAAAACGCCTTCGAGTTCTTCTGTTAACAGAGTAATGTCGTGTGGCTGATAGGAATAGCCTGATCCAACGATATTGATATTGGTGATGTTAGTCAGTTCAGTACACTGAAAATATTCATCAACTTTTCCGGTAACGTAAACAGAGTCGCCTTCCTGAACACCTGAAGAAGCAATCAGCGGGGAGGAATAAATATATAGTCCGTTCCAGGCACCAAGGCCACTCTGGATAAACATTCCCTGGGTACAAATTGCGGTTACAACGCCGCCTGTTACAACCGTAGAGTCGTCATAGGCAGATGCGAAGTTAGCAGAAGTAGAGTATTGGATATCATAAATACTGACAGTGTCAGCTTCGGCAACCACAGCGGTTGCAGTGTCAATAGTAAGGTCATCAACCTGGATGAAATCCATATCGCTTCTGGTATTTCTTACTGAAAGAATGAACTGTGCAACTGCCGAAGTGGTGTCAACGGTTATGGATTGCGTATATTTGGTCCAATCGGTGCTGTTTACCACGATGTAATCATTGTAGGTATAATAGCTTGCGCCTGTTGAGCCGGCTCCTTTATAACATCCTGTGCGGATTTCACCGTGGCCGCGTACCCAGAAATCAATCTTATAAGTTTTTCCAGCCACAATAGGAACTCCTTGTGTGGTAAATCTTTTGTGTGAGGTGGTGCTGCTCTTGAGCTTGCAGGCATAAGTTCCACCGTGTACACTGGTGGTGTATTGGGCCACGCTGTCGGACGAGATGTTTGATTTTGAGCCATACCAATCGGTAGGAACAATTGGGGCGGAGGATGACCAGTTTTCAAACCCACTGGTGAAGACCTGGGCAGAAGCGGCGTTGATATACAAGCCGAAGAATGCTGCCACTAAAATAACATAGATTTTTTTCATGTTTTTTTGTTTAAATTATTAAAAGGTTGGTTGTTAAATGAATTAATTAAAAAATTATTGCTTAGGTTTTCAGACATCAAAAATACAAAATATTAACCAACCTTTTAATATTTTTAATACGATGGTTTTGTTTTTTCAACATTTAACTATTTTCCCGTAGAACATTGGTAAAACTTTTTTTGCTATTTATGGTTTTTTTGCAAAATAATATGTAGGTTTGTTACGTTTTTATAAAAATTTTTTTTGTGACCGACAGCGTAATAATTATTCCAACCTACAACGAACGCGAAAATATTGAAAAAATAATCCGTAAGGTGTTTTCGCTTCCGAAAGAATTTAATGTACTTATCGTAGAAGATAATTCTCCCGATGGTACAGCCGCCATTGTTAAAACCCTGATGACCGAGTTTCCCTGCCGCTTGTTTATTGAAGAACGCAAAGGTAAACTGGGACTGGGAACAGCCTATATCCACGGCTTCAAATGGGCATTGGCGCATAATTACGACTACATCTTTGAAATGGATGCCGATTTTTCGCACAACCCGGACGATCTTGTTCGCCTGTACGAGGCCTGTGCAAAAGACGGCGCGGACATGTCTATTGGCTCTCGTTACATCAACGGGGTCAACGTAGTCAACTGGCCTATGGGCCGGGTGCTGATGTCGTATTATGCCTCGGCTTATGTGCGCATGATTACCCGCATGAAAATCCGTGATACTACCGCGGGTTTCAAATGCTATACCCGCAAAGTGCTTGAAACCATTGAATTAGACAGGATACATTTTATTGGCTACGCCTTTCAGATTGAGATGAAATTCACCACCTGGAAACATGGTTTCAAAATCAAGGAAGTGCCTATCATCTTTACCGACCGTACCGAAGGACAATCAAAGATGAGCAAAGGAATTTTTAAAGAAGCCGTTTTTGGAGTAATCTCCCTAAAAGTTCGTAGCTGGTTCCGCACTTATAAAAAGGTTGCTTAACGTATTTCTCTATTTTGATTTTTATCCATGAGTTGCAATTATTTGATTAAAAATGCATTAGTTGTCAACGAGGGAGAAATCTGTCAAAAAGATATCCTGATTGCCAATGGCCTGATTGAAGATATTGCCGGCCGTATTGATCTTACCAGGGACTACAGACAACTGCATGGTATTGAAACCCTTGATATTTCCGGCAAGTATGTGATGCCCGGCATCATCGACGACCAGGTGCATTTCAGAGAGCCGGGACTGGAATACAAGGGCGATATCGCTTCGGAATCAGCAGCCGCTGTGGCAGGAGGCGTTACCAGCTTTATGGATATGCCTAACGTAAAACCCCCCACTACTACCATTGACTTATTAGAACAGAGATATGCCGCTGCCGCTGAACGCTCTTCAGCCAATTTTTCGTTTTACCTGGGCGCTACAAATGACAATATAGGGGAGTTGAAAAAATTTGATCCCGAAAACAACTGCGGAATAAAGGTCTTTCTCGGCGCCTCCACGGGCAATATGCTTGTTGACGATTACCAGGCGCTGCAACAGATTTTTAAATTACCTTACCTCATTGCCATACATTCTGAAGACGAAACCATCATCAGGGAAAATGCTGAAATATTCAGACAAAAATATGGGGAAGAGGTGCCTATCGCATGTCATCCTTTGATCCGCAGCACCGAGGCCTGTTTTGTTTCTACCAAAAGAGCCTTTGAAATGGCTGAAAAAAATGGCACACGCCTTCATATCCTTCATTTGTCAACCGCTGCAGAGCTTGATTTGCTAAATGCTAAAAAACCTTTAGCCGATAAAAAAATAACCGCCGAAGTATGTTTACACCACTTGTGGTTTAATGATACCGCCTATCAGGCCAAAGGCACGCACATAAAATGGAATCCTGCCATTAAGACCGAACAGGATCGGGCCGCGTTGTTTGAAGCCATGCTCGACGGGCGCATCGACATGGTGGCCACCGACCATGCCCCGCATACGCTGGAAGAAAAACGTCAGACTTATTTTAAAGCTCCCTCGGGTGGACCACTGGTGCAACATTCGCTGCAGATGATGCTGGAGTTTTATTACCGGAAACTATTGTCGCTGGAACAGATTGCAGAAAAGATGTGTCACAACCCTGCCACCTGTTTTCATATCGAAAAACGTGGGTTTATCAGAAAAAAATACTATGCCGATCTGGTGGTTTTTGATCTGAACAGGCAGGTTACCGTAAGCGAAGAGAATATTTTATACAAATGTAAATGGTCGCCATTGGCGGGCCAGGTGTTTCATTCGGAAATAAGCAATACCTTTGTCAACGGGCAGATGGTTTACGACGGCCGGCAGGTTTCGGATAAAATAAAAGGAATGAGGCTTCGTTTTAACCCAAGGTAAATTAATGGCTGGCTTAAGGTGATGAAAAAAATACTGATATTGTTTTTATTTGTGTTGGCGCTTGACGCTTGCTCCAAAGATAAAAGGGTGTCCATTCCTGACGAAGTGATACCTCCTGAACAGATGGTGCCTGTTTTGGTGGACTTTCATTTAGCCGAAGCGGCACTGGTAAAGGGCAGGGAAGCACAGAAAGATGTTGATTTTTTGCGCGACCATTATTTTAATTCCATTTTGAAAAAGTACAACATCAGCTATAGTAAATTCTATGGGAGTATGAAGTTTTATTCCGAAAACCTCAAGGAGTTATATATCATCTACGGTGATGTGGTGTCGGAATTGAGCAAAACCCAGTCGAGGATACTCAGCAGGCCACGGTAATTATTTTGTATAATCGGCGTTTACCGTATCAATGGTGGTTTGGTCGTTTACGTAATACTTCATGGTAAACTTGTTTGCATTGATCAGGTTGCCTGAACCGTGAACAGTATTCCCGCAGATTAGCTGCGAGGGCAGGGTGATGTTGTTGGTCGTGGCGATAGCATACACTTTTTCGGATGCTCCGTACAAATGAAAATTTCCAATAAGGATTTGTGCGCTGTTTGTCTGGTCGAGGCTTACAGTAACACTATACGACATGCCTGAATGTTCGGTACAAAGCCATGTTCCCAGGTAGGGTGCCCGTACATCTTCGTCGGGATTGATGACATCGTTGGGATCGCATGAATACAGTGTTGTCAGACCTAATATCAGAAGAAAGGCTGCATATTTCACAAGTTTTTTCATGGTGCTTTGTTTTATCAGGGTGATAACAAAAATTATTCCAGAACTTTATACCAGCTTATCAATCAGAGAGTCGTCGGCAATATTGGGCAGGGTAACCTGGAGCAGGGGCTCCTGTTGCATGGCGCGCCGGATGGCAAATACTGCTCCCGGGTTTCGTGCCCAGCTCCGGCGGCTGATGCCGTTGTTGACATCCCAAAATAGCATAGCTTTTAATCTTCGGGCAGCATCATCGGAGCCATCGAGCACCATGCCGAAGCCGCCGTTGATGACTTCGCCCCAGCCAACACCGCCGCCATTATGCAGCGATACCCAGGTGGCGCCTCTGAAAGAGTCGCCGATGACATTCTGCACCGCCATGTCGGCAGTTTTGTTAGAGCCGTCGTAAATGTTGGAGGTTTCGCGGTAGGGCGAGTCGGTACCCGATACATCATGATGGTCGCGGCCAATAACTACAGGGGTGGTGATCTCTCCGTTTTTTACGGCCTCGTTGAAGGCGGCGGCCAGCTCGGTGCGGCCCTGCGCATCGGCGTACAATATGCGGGCCTGCGAGCCTACCACCAGCTTGTTTTTCTTGGCTTCACGTATCCAGCGGATGTTGTCTTTCATCTGTTGCTGAATTTCGTCAGGGGAAGAGGCTGCCAGGTTTTCGAGTACCTGTATGGCTATCTGGTCAGTGGTGTCGAGGTCTTCCGGCTTTCCGGAGGTGCATACCCAGCGGAAAGGCCCAAAGCCATAATCAAAACACATGGGCCCCATGATGTCCTGCACATACGAGGGGTACAAAAATGCTCCGTCAGGCTTCATGATATCGGCGCCGGCACGGCCCGATTCGAGCAAAAAGGCGTTGCCGTAATCAAAGAAATACATTCCCTGTGCAGACAGTTTGTTGATGGCAGTAACCTGCCGGCGCAAAGATTCCCTGACTTTTTCCTTAAAGAGTTCCGGCTGCGCGGCCATCATGGAGTTTGATTCATCAAAGCTTAAGCCTGCGGGGTAATATCCTCCTGACCAGGGATTGTGCAACGAAGTTTGG
Organism: Bacteroidales bacterium; assembly: GCA_035403765.1. Lineage (GTDB taxonomy): Bacteria > Bacteroidota > Bacteroidia > Bacteroidales > CAIWKO01 > CAIWKO01. The sequence continues at coordinate 2,564 of DAONFU010000083.1, read as the reverse complement.
TCGGAGCCAAGATCCACATGAATATTATCTTGGGCAAGCCGTTCCCACAGGTCCACAATATTGCCCTGATAGGCCAGTGAAACCGTTTCTTTGCCGGCCTGAGCCTTTTGAATTCTGATTAGAAGCTTGTCGAGGCTGGTAAAAACTTCATCCACCCAACCCTGCGAGTGACGGGTATGCACGGCTTTGGGATTTATTTCTGCCACAACACCGATGACGCCTGCTATCACCGCTGCCTTGGGCTGTGCGCCCGACATGCCGCCGAGGCCTGAGGTAACAAAAAGCTTTCCGGCAAGGCCTTCGCCCGATTTATCTATTTTTCTTCCGGCATTAAGCACCGTAATTGTTGTCCCGTGAACGATACCCTGCGGACCAATGTACATGTATGAGCCTGCCGTCATCTGTCCGTACTGCGACACGCCCAGCGCGTTGAACCGTTCCCAGTCGTCGGGTTTGGAATAATTGGGGATCACCATGCCGTTGGTTACCACGGCTCTGGGGGCATCTTTGTGCGAAGGGAACAAGCCCATAGGATGCCCGGAATACATCACCAGCGTTTGTTCATCGGTCATCGTGGCAAGGTATTTCATGGCGAGCAGGTACTGCGCCCAATTTTGGAATACGGCACCATTGCCGCCATAGGTGATTAATTCGTGCGGATGTTGTGCCACGGCCGGATCGAGGTTGTTTTGTATCATCACCATGATGGCAGCGGCCTGCTTCGATTTGTGGGGATATTCGTCGATGGGCCTGGCAAACATCTGGTATTGCGGACGAAAGCGGTACATGTATATCCTGCCGTATTCCATCAATTCCTTCATAAATTCGGGTGCAAGGATGGCGTGGTGCTTTGGTTCAAAATAGCGCAGCGCGTTTTTCAAAGCCAGTTTTTTTTCTTCGGAAGTAAGCATGTCTTTACGCCTGGGGGCATGATTTACAGAGGCATCATAGGAGGGAGTTTCGGGAAGTTGGGCGGGGATTCCTTCCAGGATGGCCTGCTGAAATTGTTGGGTATTCATAGTTGGAGTTATTTTGTTAGGAATATTTTCTGTGAAACAAAATTACGAAAAATCCGGAATATAGAATTTTCGGTTGACAAGGATAAGATAGTGGTTTTTTATTATTTTTGTTTTTATGAATTACCTTGCTCATGCATACCTGTCGTTTGATACCGGAGATATTCTGGTGGGGAATTTTATGGCCGATACACTCAAGGGCAGGCCTGATGGGTATAATGAGCAAATCCGCAAAGGCCTGGCCCTGCATCACAAGATTGATGATTTTACTGATAATAATGAGCATTTTAGAAAGAGCACGGATCGTATCGACAAAAAATTCGGACTGTATTCCGGGGTGATTATTGATATGTTTTATGATCATTTTCTTGCAGCCAACTGGAGTAAATACCACGACGAACCCTTATCGCAATTTGTTGCCAGAGTGTATAAAACCATGCTGGCCTCGTATCCGATTTTGCCCATCAGGATGAAGCGTATGCTGCCTTTTATGGTTATGGGCAATTGGCTTGAGTATTACAAAAATCCTCATTGTTACCGGCATTTTTTCCAAGGCCTGTCGTTGCGAGTCCGGCACACTACTGTTCTGAAAGAGGCATCCGACGAGATTTTTGTTCATTATAAAGAGTTTGAGAAAGATTTCAGTAATTTTATGGACGAAATTATTCCTTATGTCAAAAACCTTCAGGAAAATTAAAACCACCGAAAATATGAAACAAATTACAGCGATTTTACTTCTTCCCGTACTTATATTCTTTGCTTGTTCGGGCAACAAGACATCCGAAGATAATGCGGAAATAAAAAGCGATACAGCTATTTCTTATGTGGATCAGATACCCGCTGGCGGCAAAAAAATGTTGATCAAATCGGCTATCATACATATGAAGTCATCCACCTTTGGTATGACACAGAATATCGTGATGTATATGGATGATTACGGCAAGAAGCAGATGACTGAGGTAAGCCAGAAGCTGCTGGGGCAGGAGGTGTTGCAGCGTTCGGTGAGTGATTCGGTGTATATGTACACATACAGCCCCAAAGACAAGACGGGAAAAAAAATTAAAATAGAAAGCGGGGGGCCTGACAACATCAATTTTACGGCTATCACGCGTGAGATGGCCCGCGAGTTAAACCTGAAGAAGACTGGTACGACGGTAGTTGCCGGACATTCCTGCGAGGTTTACATCCTGGAGGTTCCCGCCGCAAATCTTAAAGGGACGTACTATATCTGGAAGGGGATACCCATCAAGACTGTATCTTCCGTAAGGGGAATCAGCATCACTATGGAGGCCACCAGGATAGAAGAAAATCCGGCTATTCCGGCCGAAACCTTTAAGATTCCTGAGGATATTTCTTTTGAGGAGGCAGCATCGTTCAAGTAATTGAAAATTTTTTGTATCTTTGCACTCACAGGGGCTGACCGGTTTTGACAGCGAGGTTAGTGGTTCTGTAAGCATGCCGGGCGTTGTGTGTGTGGCCCGTTAATCCCAATGCTCACGCCAGTTAAATGGCAACGATTACAATTACGCCTTAGCTGCTTAATTTAGA
>DAONFU010000082.1:0-10109 GCA_035403765.1 Bacteroidales bacterium | reverse complement strand
TTGGCGCCAGTTTTGCCGGCTCCCTGGCATTGACCACCACCTCCGGACCCGGATTATCTCTGAAAAGTGAAGCAATAGGCTTAGCCGTAATGACCGAATTACCTTTGGTAATTGTGGATGTACAGCGCGGCGGCCCCTCTACGGGTTTACCCACCAAATCGGAACAATCAGACCTGCTGCAGGCCTTATATGGCAGAAATGGGGAGTGTCCGTGTATCATCGTAGCGGCCCAATCGCCTTCCGATTGTTTTATGGGCGCCTATGAAGCCGCCAAGTTGGCTATGGAACACATGACACCAACCTTCCTGCTCACCGACGGATATATTGGACAAGGTTCGGAATTGTTCAGGATTCCTAAGGTGGCCGATCTTCCTTCTATTAAACCACCCGTCGCAGAACCTAATGATCCCGATTACAAACCCTTTAAAAGAGATCCCAAAACATTGGTCAGAAAATGGGCGCTCCCCGGTACCGAAGGATTAAGGCATAGGGTAGGGGGCCTGGAAAAAGAAAATATCTCCGGTAATGTCAGCATGAACCCCGAAAATCACCAGCTGATGACCGAATTGCGTTACAACAAGGTGATGAAAGTGGCCGACACGCTTCCCGAACAAACAGTTCATGGAAACAAAGAAGGCGAACTCCTCGTGGTAAGCTGGGGAGGCACCTATGGCGCTATCCATACGGCCATTGAAGAATTGCTCCAGGAAGGCAAAGACATCGCACATGCACATTTCAGATATATAATGCCCTTGCCGAAAAATACCGAAAAACTCCTGGGAAAATATAAAAAGATTATTATTCCCGAACTAAATTCCGGACAGTTTGTAAAATACCTCCGGATGACTTTCCCGCAATACCGTTACCATCAATATAACAAAGTCCAGGGATTGCCATTTAATGTTTCGGAACTGAAAGATGCATTTAATAAAATTATAAAGGAGAAATAAGCTATGGAAGAAAATTTAACAGTTGACAGAACCAGAGTTCCCCTGAGCAAAGAAGATTTTGTAAGCGACCAGATGGTTAAATGGTGTCCGGGTTGTGGCGATCATGCCATTCTTTCGTCCCTGGCCAATGTTTTTCCCAAGATCGGCTACCGTAAAGAAAATTTCTGTGTTGTTTCCGGTATCGGCTGTTCCTCAAGGTTTCCGTATTACGTTAACACGTATGGTTTTCACGGAATTCATGGAAGAGCCAACGCCATTGCCACCGGAGTAAAAATATCCAACCCCCACCTCAGCGTTTGGGTGGCCACCGGCGACGGCGACTCTATGGCCATTGGCGGCAACCATTTTATCCACATTATCCGTAGAAATGTGGATCTCAACATCATGTTGTTTAACAACCAGATTTACGGCCTCACCAAGGGACAGTATTCGCCCACTTCGCCTATGGGAAGCGTTACCAAAACTTCACCGCAGGGCACCATTGAGCATCCTTTTAACCCGGGAGAACTGGTTATGGGTGCACAAGGAACTTTTTTCGCCAGGGGAGTGGATACCAATCCCAAGCTGATGACAGAAATTATGTTTGAAGCCACAAAACACGACGGTACTTCGGTAGTGGAAATTTTGCAAAATTGCGTGATATTTAATGAAGGATGCCATTACGAAATCACCTCTAAAGAAAAAAGAGACGATAACCAGATTGTTCTGAAAAACGGCGAACCAATGATTTTTGGCAAAAATAAGGATAAGGGTATCATACTGCAAAAACACGGGCTGGAGGTAGTTACCATTGGCGAAAACGGTATTACCGAACAAGACCTGCTGGTTCACGACCAATATTCGCAGGATCCTGGTATCCACCTGATGCTTGCCAAGATGGCGCCACCTTATTTTCCAATTGCCCTAGGAGTGATAAGGTCGGCATTATTTCCTACTTATGACGACCTGGTGGAAGAACAAATAAAAAGATCCAAAGCAAATACCACTATTAAAAATGTAGATGACCTGCTCAACAGCGGAGATACCTGGGAAATAAAATAAATTGCTTCCCTCAAAAAAAAATCCGGCCTTTTCAGCGCCGGATTTTTTTTGGTTTTTCTTCAAACTTCATTTGTTGAAGCTCCACTTCGGTAAGAAAAGTGTTTATTTCTTTTATCCTGGCCATATCCACAGAAAAAACCGTAAGCACATTGCTAATCTTTTTTAAAGATGAAATCAATTCTTCGGTTTTATTATCCGGAAAAAGGCCTTTGATAACCAACAGCAGATCGGCTTCCGGCACTTTTTCCAGCAACACGGCATTATCGCTTTTGTTGGCCAGCAAAAAAATCTGATTGCGCTGATTCTGATCATTATAATAATAAATGGAAAAGTTGGCCGGCACGGGGTTTCTTCCAGCAAAAGAAAAATCTTCTTTTTTAACCAGGTTACAGTTCAGTACTTTGTTTAGATACCAGCAGAATTTGTATTCCTTAAGATGGCTGCAAATGCCTATGATGCGGTATTCGTCAGTCAGATCGTAAACAAAAGAAATTTTTTTCTTCATTATTTAATGCCTTTTTTATCTTTCCACCACCTGTTGAATGATTTGTCTTTTATCAGGGGCAGGTCTCTGCGTTTTCCCCAGCTGTATCTGACAAACATGCGGATGGCTGCATTTTTTAGTTTTGCATTCGGTTTGTCGATAATCCAACGGTTCAACATCAGGGTACGCCAGCCAAACTGGAAAATTGTATCGGAAAGGCCGTACATTTTCTGAATCACAGTGTCTCTTCGGTTATACAGCAAGAGTTTGTGCAGTTTTATGGCTGAGGGGCACACTTCGGTACATTTTCCGCACAAAGAAGAAGCAAAACTCAGGTGTTTATAATCCTTTAATCCACGCATATAAGGTGTAATAACAGCCCCTATGGGACCACTGTAAACTGTTTCGTAGGTATGACCACCTATATTGCGGTAAATAGGGCAGGCATTTAAACAGGCGCCGCAGCGAATGCAGGTTAAGGCCGATTTCTGCTGTTTTTGGTTCAGGAGGTTGGTTCGGCCATTATCGAGCAACACTACATACATCTCCTCGGGACCATCGGTTTCGTTTTCTTTGCGGGGACCGGTGATAATGGAATTATAAACAGTGATATTCTGACCTGTACCATGACTGGCAAGAACAGGCCACAGCAAGGCAAGGTCTTTGACAGAGGGGATAATTTTATCAATCCCCGCGATAACAATATGTATTTTTGGAAAAGCCACGGTCATCAGGGCGTTGCCTTCGTTTTCGGTAAGCGCTATGCCGCCAATATCGGCCAGAATAAAATTAGCGCCTGTAACGCCAATTTTGGCCGAAGTAAATTTTTCCCTTAAAATTTGCCTGACAAAAGCCGTTAATTCTTCGGGAGTGCTGTGTTCGGGCGTATTGAATTTTTGGTGAAACAGGCGTGCTATATCTTCCTTGGATTTGTGCATGGCCGGGGTGATGATGTGGTAAGGTCTTTCGCCGGCTATCTGCACAATATATTCACCCAAATCTGTTTCCACAGATTCGATATGGTTACTTTCCAGTTTATGATTAAGTTCTATTTCTTCGGTGGCCATAGATTTGGACTTTACAGCCATTTTTACCTCATTTTTGATAAAAATTTTGAGTATTTCTTCGGCAGCCTCAGCAGCATCGGTAGCCCAAATTACCTTGCCTCCGTTTTTCACAAAATTATATTCAAATTCCTTGAGGTAATTTTCGAGGTTATTGATAGCACGGTGTTTTAAAAACGACACTCGCTGACGGGCTACAAGAAGATTGGAAAACTGTTGTTTGCCTTTTACTACCGCGACATCATATTTTGAGATATTGTGGTTAATTATTTTTCGGTGATTTGTGTCAAAGGCTTTTACTTCGGCCGTTTTAAGAAAATCTTTTTGTTTCTCGTTCATGTCAGCTAACTAAATTTTTTATTTTTTCGACCCGTGTTGCGTGCCTGCCACCCTCAAAATCAGTAGATAAAAATTTACGCAACATTTTCCACGCTCTGCGTTTCCTTAAAAAACGGGCCGGAAGCGCAATAATATTGGCATCGTTATGTTTACGTGCATAGGCCGCAATTTCCGTATTCCAGCATAAGGCCGCACGCACATTTACATATTTGTTGGCCGTAATAGCAACACCATTTCCGGTGCCGCAGATAAGAATGCCATAATCCAGTTGATGGGTATTGACTTCGTGAGCCAGCGGGTGCACTATATCGGGATAATCGGCCCTTTCCTGTTTAAAGATGCCAAAATCCTTGACATTGCGGCCAGTGGCAATTAAATTTCGTTTAAGGTATTCTTTTAATTCAAAACCGGCATGATCGCATCCTATTCCTATTGTATTATCCATTTTTGAGTTGTTGAAAAATAATTATTTTATGATTTATTTATCTAACTAATTTTTAAGCAGTTAATTTTTTAGGTATTTATAAGCGTCTAATAATAAAAATACTACGTTTTAAACATTTTCGTTGTTAAAAAAACTACTTGGATGTTAATAACCTTTTGATGTTTTTTTACGGTGAATAAAAAGCGTTTTTATCAATACATATCAACAAGTTTTCAAGGTAAAATTAATCAAATTTTATCAAATGATTATGTTTTCAATATACTGTTGATATTTTTTTAAATTTTTAATTTTGAATAATTTAATTTAAATTTATGGTGTTTATCGTGTTAATAACTATTCATAATTCAATTAAAAAAGCTGTTTTCAAAATTTTTTAAACACTATTAACAGCCCTTATTAATAATGATAAATTTTATAAAAAATAAATTATTATTATTAAGAAAAAAATAATGTAAAAATAAAACGTCGTAATATTGCAAACATTTTAAAAATCATGAATTACCAAAAAGAAATTTTAGCGCTCAAAGAACAAAAAAATGCAGTTATTCTGGCTCATTTTTATCAGATTCCCGAGATACAAGATATAGCCGACTATGTGGAAGATAGTTTGGGTTTATCGCAAAAAGCTGCCAATACCGATGCAAAAATAATAGTTTTTTGCGGTGTAAAGTTTATGGCCGAAACAGCAAAAATTTTAAATCCCGATAAAAAAGTGTTGCTACCTGATATGGAAGCCGGATGTTCATTGGCTGATTCGTGTAGTTATGAAGATTTAAAAAAATTTAAACAACAGCATCCTGGTCACATGGTAGTATCCTATATAAATTGTTCTGCCGAAGTAAAAACCTTGTCAGATATTATCTGCACATCAGGAAATGCCGTTAAAATTATAAATTCAATATCCAAAGACCAGCCGTTAATTTTTGCTCCGGATAAAAACCTGGGTGGTTATATCAATAAACTTACCGGCCGCAATATGGTTTTGTGGAATGGTTCCTGTAAAGTGCATGAGCAATTGACACAGGAAGAAATTATCCGCTTGAAAATAAAAAATCCTGATGCCAAATTGATTGCTCATCCCGAATGTCGGGCGGTGATATTGGAACTTGCAGATTTTATTGGTTCTACGGCTGCCATGCTAAAATTTATTGAAAAAGATGATAATAAAAAATATATAGTTGCTACCGAAACGGGAATCATTCATCAAATGAAAAAAATTGCCCCGGAAAAAGAATTTATTGTGGCTTCCAATGACAAAACATGCAGTTGCAACGATTGTGAATATATGAAGCTGAACACATTAAAAAAACTTTATGATTGTTTAAAAAATGAACAACCGGAAATAATTCTTGATAAAAAAATAATAAAAAACGCAAAAAAACCTTTGCTAAAAATGCTTGAAATATCGGCATTAACTAAAAAGTAAGTACATTTATAGTATGAAAAAGCTTTTGGCAATTATATTGTTTTTTGTTGTTGGTGGATGCCTGGCGCAGGACACTATCAACAATAATGGCTTTAATATCTTTTATTATCCTTCGGGAAAAAAGCAAAGTGAGGGATTTTTGGTTGATGGGAAACCTGATAAATACTGGAAAAACTTTTATGAAAACGGCCAGATAATATCAGAAGGAAATCGTAAAAATTTTGTGTTGGATAGTGTGTGGAAATTTTATAGTGATTCGGGTAAACTGTTTCTCGAAATCAATTACCTGGAAGGAAAAAAAAATGGCATCCGCAGAACCTACCTGAAAGATGAAATTATAGAAGAAAATTTTGTGGACGATGTTAAGGAAGGAATAACGCTCAAGCTTTATCCCGATGGTAAAATAAAAATGAAATCCAACTTTATCAATGGCAGGGAAGAGGGCACCACCAAAGAATTTGCGCACGATGGCACCTTGATCACGTTAATAGATTACCGGAAAGGTTATGTGGTGAATAAAGAAAATATCAACAGGCAGCGCGACGGCCTAAAACACGGGCTTTGGAAAGAATTTTACGAAAATGGCCTGTTAAAATGGGAAGGAAACTACAGTTATGGAAAAAGAGACGGCTATTTTAAGGAATTTGATTTGAACGGAAACCTGACCAAAATAGAAAAATACCGTAACGATGAACTTATTTATGACGCACCGGAACTGGCCAACTACGAGGTAAAAACCGATTATTATAAAAACGGAAAAGTAAGAATTATCCAGAGTTATAAAAATAACATTCCCGAAGGCATACGCAAAGAATATACGCCCGAAGGCATCATAAACAAAGCATATATTTACAAAAACGGAATTATTGTCGGCGAAGGTTTGGTTGATGAACAAGGCCTGCGTCAGGGAGCCTGGAAAGAATATTATGAAAGCGGCGAAATAGCAGGGGAGGGGGCTTATTTTAATAATCAGCGTCAGGGAGCCTGGAAATTTTATTTTAAAGACGGACACCTGGAACAATCGGGAAAATATGACCAAAAAGGCCGTCCTGATGGAAAATGGCTTTGGTTTTACGAATCGGGAAACCTAAAAAAAGAAGACCATTTTAAGAATGGCTTGTTAAACGGCCCCTACGTTGAAAAAAGCGATTCGGGAAAGGAAATTATTCAGGGAGAGTTTGTTGATGGAGAAGAAGAGGGCGAATGGTTTTACGAAGTCGGAGATAATAAAGAAATTGGTTCTTATGTGGGTGGAAAACGCGAAGGTTTATGGAAACACTATACCGACGAGGTGCTGTATTTTGAAGGAAACTACATAGAAGGCAACCCCAGTGGAGATTTTACTTATTATTGGGAAAACGAAAAGATAAAGGAAAAAGGCAAATACATCATGGGTAAAAAAGAGGGCGACTGGTATATTTATGACTCCGATGGTATAAAAATTATTACTATACGATATGAAGATGGAGTTGAAATTAGCTTTGACGGAAATAAAATTGAAAAAAATATAAAAGATTAAAAAAATTATATTATTTTTATAGCCTTTAAAAATTAAAAAATATGGCAAAGTCAAGAATTTTAATTGTAGAAGACGAAGTAATTGTTTCCAAATACATAGAATCATGTTTAACCAACCTGGGCTATGAAATTACCGGAATTTTCACCACAGGCGAAGAAGCAGTAGCCAATGTGGAGGACAATAACCCCAACCTCATCCTTATGGATATCAGGCTGGCCGGCAAAATGAACGGCACCGAGGCCGCGGTACAAATAACCAATATGATTGATGTTCCCATCGTTTTTCTGACGGCCTATACCGACGAAAAAACCATTGAAATGGCCAAAGATTCTGATCCTTACGGATATCTTGTCAAGCCGTTCTACGAAAAAGAACTGCAAACCACCATTGAAATGGCGCTGCACAAACATTCCAAAGTAAAGCAGTTGAAAAAAGAAAGAGACCTGTATTATTCGGTGATAGAAAATAAAAATACCTCCGACAGTATTTATATCAGAACAAACAGCCGCCTGAAAAGGGTTAAATACGAAGAGATCTGCTATGTGGAAGCCTTAAGGGATTATATTACCATTAATACGATTACCGAGAATTATACGGTTAGGATAAATATGAAGGAAATACAAAAATTCTTACCGGAAAGAGATTTTGTAAGGATTCACAAATCTTTCATTGTGCGCATGGATAAAATATTTTCAATAAAATATACCAGCCTGATCGTTGAACCTTCCATGAAAGATATACCGGTAGGCAATTTTTACCGTAAAGACCTTTACGGCCGTCTGAATATGCTTTAGAAGTTGTTATACAAAAACAAAGTCTATCTGTTTTCTTGCTAAAAGGATTTTTTTAACTTTGATTTTTACTTTATCACCCAAACGGTATTTTTTATTTGAATATACTGTTGTCCGGATAAAATAAACAGAAAACACTGTAATGCTTGATATATCACGTCCCTACGGGACTTGTCGTATCGGGGGCTCTTTTTTTTCTACCAATATTCAGTCCCTCTGGGACTGTCCCGTTAGGGACAAAATATTGGTAGAGAGATAGATAAAAGTAAGGAAAAGTCCCCTGCCTGCGGCAGGCAGGCGTCAGGGACGATATGTCTTTTTAATCGGACAATAATGATTTGAATAACGTCCGATCACCGTATAATTATCTTCGTCGATGAAATAAGCGTCATCCTCCATATCGCGGATGGAGACCATTCCCTCGCATTTATTTTCAATAATCTCCACATAAATTCCTATTATACTCAAACGGAGAAAGACAGCCTTGCACCAACATTCAAAGCTGATGCTTTTACATAAACTAAAAAGTCAAATCTTGATTTCGTCCATTGTTTATTTTGTAGAATTAAGAATCTTTTATTATTTTTGTTATATTAAATTCAATTGGTCCATAAAAATACATTTTAAAATGAGCATACAAATTAAAAAACTCGAACTGATTGAATGGATTGCTCAAATGAGCGATGCAAATATTATCAGCAAGATGGATAAATTGCGCAAGACTTATTTAACTCTTACAAAAGAAAAAGCTAAACCAATGAGCCTTGAAGAATTTTATGCCAGCATTGACAAGGCAGAAAAGGATATTAAATCAGGAAAGATTTATTCACTGCAGGAAGCAGAAAAAGAATCTGAGAACTGGTAAATATTTTTATGAAAATAATCTGGACTCATGAAGCTCTCGAAGAAACCAGGTTAATTTATAATTACTATAAGTTAACGGCTTCTCTAAGAGTCGCTAAAAGTATAAAAAATAAAATATTTGCTTCGGTTAAAAATTTACAATCGCATCCACGTAAAGGACAAATTGAAGAATTATTATTACACAAAAAAGGAGAATACAGGTATCTTGTGTCCAGTAATTATAAAGTTGTTTATAAACTCACTGAAAAAGAAATTTATATATTGAAAGTATTTGATAGCAGGCGAAACCCTGAAGCGCTAAAAATGTAGAAAAATGAAATATAAAATATAGCTTTAGCCGAATATTGTTTTAGAAACCGACCAAAATTCAAAATGTTACAGGTTAAAAACAATTGACTACACGTTATGTGCAACTTTAGGACGCCAAAGAATGAAGATTAAGAAATTTAATATTACAGTTTTTCTCATGGTGACGATTATTGTTGGAGTGCTTTTGTTTCCATCATTATTTGCTGCATTTGCCGAAGACGAGGGGACGTTAAGATCAGACGACACATTTTTAAATTTCTTTGCCCGGCTTTTTTACATTCTACGATTTCCAACTCATACTTTGCTCTGGCCAATTATTTCATTAGGCGGACCATTGACATTTTTCGCTGGACTGTTTGTAAATTGTATGTTTTACGGACTGGTGGCTGAGAGAATCACTTCATTGTTCAGGAAAAATAAGGTAAAAAGTTCAGACACGATTGATGAGAAAAGCAGCACCTAACAGCCGCGGAAATTTAGCAGTAACATTGTTTCATCAAATTCATCAAGAGTGTTCTCGGCCCAAGGGATCTATTTTTTGCCAAGCTTTATCCTACAAAAACAAAGTCGATCTGTTTTCTTGCTAAAAGGATTTTTTTAACTTTAATTTTTACTTTATCACCCAAACGGTATTTTTTATTGGAATAACGTCCGATAACCGTATAATTATCTTCGTCGATGAAATAAGCGTCATCCTCCATATCGCGGATGGAGACCATTCCCTCGCATTTATTTTCAATGATTTCAACATATATTCCCCATTTGCTGACGCCGGTGATGTGTCCATCGAATATTTGTCCGACCTTATCGGCCATGTATTCCGCCTGTTTGTATTTAATGGAAGCACGTTCGGCATCGGTGGCCAGTTTTTCCATGT
>DAONFU010000081.1:0-10563 GCA_035403765.1 Bacteroidales bacterium | reverse complement strand
CAAACTGTTTGATTTAGCTGATGACTTCTATAAATCTGCTGGAGAATATTTGTTTGTTGATGAAATACACAAATATACTGACTGGTCGCGGGAATTAAAAAATATTTACGATTCATTTCCTACCTTAAAAATTGTTTTCACCGGCTCTTCTGTACTTGATATTCTTAAAGGTTCAGCAGATTTGAGTCGCCGGGCCATAATTTACAAAATGCAAGGACTCTCATTTCGTGAATATTTAGAATTATTCCATAATTACAGGACTGAAGTATATTCTTTGGAACAGATAGTCAATAATCAAGTGAAACCAATAAATATTAAACATCCCTTGCCATTGTTTAAAGACTATTTGAAACGTGGTTACTATCCCTTTGGACTTGAAAATGAATTGGATATACGTTTAGGACAAATCATAATACAATCATTGGAAACAGATATTCCACAGTTTGCAAACCTTAGTGTTGGTACGAGTCATAAATTGAAACGATTGCTTTCGATTATTGCGGAAAGTGTACCATTTAAACCAAATTTCTCAAAGATATCAGAGATAATTGGTGTAAGTCGCAACTCTATAGATGATTACTTTTCATATATGGAAAAAGCCGGGCTTATTGGCCAGTTACGTAATGAAACAGGTGGTATTCGCGGATTGGGGAAGGTTGATAAAGTGTATTTGGATAATACAAATATTATTTATAACCTGGTTGGGGACAAATCAAATATTGGCAATATACGAGAGACTTTCTTTTTTAATCAAATGCGACTAAAAAATGAGGTAATATCCTCTGAAAAGGCTGATTTTCTAATTGATAATTATACGTTTGAAGTTGGCGGAAAGAACAAACAGCAAATGCAAATTGAGAAAGATGGTAATTCATTTATTGTAAAAGATGATATTGAGTTTGGGTATCTCAATGTGCTACCGCTGTGGACTTTTGGGTTTAATTATTAAAGAATCAGGATATAAATGTTCTGCATTGACATCGTACATAAAAAAATTAGTGTTTAACGGTTAACTGGAATACAACTTTTCGCACAAGCCCATGCAGTTTCCGTGCATACGGTCAAAAGGGAACTTCAGAAAAGCCGCCTTTCTATTGAATGTACTTTTCAGCAACAACCTGAAAATCGTTGAAATGCCTGCGGATGGCTTCTATCTCTGGGGCAAGAAACCGGTCGGTCCTAATAAAGTTGCCGTTTTCAAAGGCCTTGTTTGATTTTTTTATGGCATAATAAAACTCAAGGCTTGCCGGCGACAACACTTTTTCAGGAATATGGTCCATTTTCATCTCTTCAAACTGTTTCAGGCGCATCGTAAGGGCGTAAAACCCGGTCATGATGGCTATGGCTATTATTTTTTCCACATTTTCGGCTATTTGCAGGGCCTGCCTGGCTCCAATAGTGCCCATGCTCACATGGTCTTCGGTGTTTTCGCAGGTTGGTATAGAGTCGGCAGAGGCTGGGTGCACCAGCACTTTATTTTCGGAAACTATGGCGGCGGCGGCATACTGCGGTATCATCAGGCCATTGTTTAAGCCCGTGCCGAAAATCAGAAAACTCTCGAGGCAGTCGTTGGTATTGGCATCCACCATTTTGGCTATCTGCCTCTCGGTGATGTTACCCATCTCGGCCAAGGCCAGCTTCAAATAGTCCATTACCAGTGCGATGGGCTGCCCATGAAAATTTCCGCCGGAAACTACCTTGTCGTCGTCGGCAAATATCAATGGATTATCCACCGAGGCATTGAGTTCGTTATCAACCACCGAAATGATATGGTCCATGGCCTTTTTGCTGGCCCCGAACACCTGCGGTAGGCAACGAATGGAATAAGAGTCCTGCGGCTTCCATTTTTTTCGGGCAAACGCCAGCATGTTGGCTAGTTTATTGTTTCCTTCGGCCTTCATACGGTCGATAGCCGAATTCGAAATCTGTATTTGTTCATCGGCTTCTTTGGCGGCCAACACTTTGTTGATATCGTCGGTTATCATGGCTGGAATCTGATTTTCTGCCATGAGTTTTTCAAGAATACTTTTCTGCGTTATGTTAATCAGTTTAGAGCCGTCGAGCAGCCTGGTAAGCCATTGGGCAATTTCTGTCTGGCCCGAATGGTTGCGTGCTTCGTGGATAGGCGCATAGGCAAAAGAGCTGTTTCTGGCGCATAAGCTTTCAAAAATCAGCGAGGAGGAAAGTGTGCCGACTTTTAGCAGTTGTTCGGCCTTGTGCAGCGCCACCACCGCAACCGCTGTAAGCACGGTAGTGCCGTTGTTCAGGGCTAATCCTTCTTTATAACTCAATGTAATCTTCTTAAACCCTATTTTTTTTGCGTCTTCCAACTTTAAAAAATCAACCGTGTTGAAGGTGTTTCCTTTAAATTCGATCTCACCTTCGCCTATCATGGGAAGCGCCATATGCGAAAGAGGGCATAGGTCGCCGCTGGCGCCCACCGAGCCTTGTTCGGGGATGACAGGATGAATTTCGTTATTCAGCAGAAACTCCAGTTGCCTGACTGTGCCTTCCTGTACCCCCGAATTGCCCCGGAGCAGGGTATTCAGCCGGATTACCATGATAGCCCTGACAATTTCTTTTTTAAAAGGATTGCCCACTCCGCAGGCGTGCGAACGCAGCAGGTTCAACTGAAGATCCAGCGTGTCTTTTGTTTCGATTAGTTTATCGGCATTGGAGCCAAAACCGGTGGTAACGCCATAAATAATTTTTTTCTGAGTCACCTTGTTGGTGATATAATCCCTGCTTTTACTCAATTTGCTTGTATCAATAGCTACTTTAGCGTTATTAAAAGCGACATCAATTACCTGATGCCGGGTTAAGTCGTTGCCGTTTAATTTTATTTCTTTCATTGGATTAAACTTTTTTTCTGCTTTGTTGAAATGGAATTTTTTGTTAGTGTTCTGATAATTAAAATCACTTTTTCAGGTTGTTCTTAAGGTAGTTGACCAAATCGTCGAGTTTTACTTCTGTTTGCACTTTTTCTTTCCACTCTTCCCTGTTCTGGATTTCGCTTTGTAGTTTGCCCAATCTTAAATCTTTTACCGTGGCTACGCCTTTAGAAATTTCGTTTTCGCCAATTAAAACGGCAAAGGGGCTGTTGCGTTTATCGGCATAAGCCAGCTGCTTTTTCAGGCCTTTCTGGCTGCCATAATATATCTCTGCTTCAATGTTTTGTGCTCTCAAACGGGCTGCTATTTTTTGGTATTCCATGGCCAGGGTGTCGTCGAAAGCCGCTATAAAAACCGGCCCGCTAAAATCCGACTGGCACTGATTGGTCAACTGCAGTAGTTCTGCCAGCCTGTCTACACCTATGGAAGCTCCGGTGGCAGGTACTTTTATCCCTATGAGGCGTTCCACCAGCCCGTCGTATCTTCCGCCGCCGCATATCGAGCCTACTTTTCTTTCAAGGCCTTTGCTGTCGATAAAAGTTTGCTTTGATTCCACTTCAAAGACAGGCCCCGTGTAATACCCCATGCCCCTGATGAGGGTGGGCTCAAACATAATTCTTTCTTCATCAAAGCCGAGAGGGCTGAGGATTTGGTCAATTTTGCCCAATTCTTCAACGCCTTCTGTCCCTGCTGGGGAGTTTGACAGATAATTATAAAGCCGGTCAAGAATTTCGCTTCTTTTTCTGGCATGCTGAAATTCATTCAGAAATGAAAGTATGGCGTCAATCTTGTCGTTTGGGAGTTTCAGCCCTGCGATAAAAGCCCCCGACACATCTTTGCGGCCGGCTCCCAGCTCTTCAGTAAGCCCCTTCAGGCCGATTTTATCGGTTTTATCAATGATTCGTAAAATAGCTTGTTCTTCGGCTTCGGTATCAATACCTATGCTTTGCAGAAATCCCTTGAGCACCTTGCGGTTATTTACTTTTACCACGTAAGTGTTTCTCTTCAGGCCAATGGCTTCCATGGCATCGGAAAGTATCATGCAGACCTCGGCATCGGAGGCCACGTTGGAGGTGCCCACCGAGTCGAAATCCAGTTGCCAGAATTCGCGAAATCTTCCGGGGTCGAGTTTGGTTTCGTACCGATACACCGGGCCGAACTGGTACCTTCTGAACATGGGCGCATTGACGGAATTAACAACGCCTTTCTGGCTGTCGAGCCATAGTTTTTCGGCATAAAGCCTCGCCAGGGGAGCTGTAAGGTCATACCGCAGCGATAAGAAATGGTTTTCCATGATAACCTTGTCCCATTCATCCCTCAGCTCTTTGCCGTCGGTTTTTAACACCGGTTCTTTTTCGGGATTTCTGAAGGAATAAACGCCTTCTTCTATGGTATCGGTATCGGGAAGGTATTTGCCAAGATTATCGGCGTATTCGAGTATGGGTGTGTCCCAGTGTTCAAAACCATAAAGCCTGTAAATGCTGCTGGCGGCATGGATGATTTTCCATTTTAACTGATTAAGGGTGGGATCAATATCCCTGAATCCTTTTATTTTTCTCGGTATAATGCCTCTTTTGTCAGCCATGGTGAAAATTTTTACGAAGATAAAAACAAAAAGCACCGCACCAAATGGTGTTGTGCTTTTTTTCGTACCACCTATGAGATTCGAACCCATGACCTCCAGATCCACAATCTGGCACTCTAACCAGCTGAGCTAAGGTGGCATTTTGGATTGCAAAGATACAACTTTTATTAAAAATGAAATCCTTGCTGTTTTTTATTTTGAATATTTTTTCCTTCAAGAGCGGTAAAACTGGCAGGATTGCCTTAACAACAATGTTTTTAATGTTTTCGGGTCATCGGTAATGATGCCGTCAACACCTTTTTTAATCAGCCGAGCCATTTCATCAGGTTTATTGACTGTCCATACAAAAACTTTCTTATCCATTTGGTGAATCAGGTCAATCATGGCGACACTGGCGTAGCGTCGGTTTATATTTATTTCGCTGATGAAGCTGGTATTGGCTGCGGATTTTTTTAAAGTGTCCATTTTAGGCTTGTCGAGAAGCAGCCCCAGCGTGATTTGGCCGTTGATTTTGTGCAGGCAGTACAATGATTCGTATTCGAAGGATTGCACGTTGCACCATGCCAAAGCCTGGTGTTGCTGTATGAGGTCGGCCACATTTTTTTCCAGTCCTTTGTTGATGTTTCCCGGATTTTTTATCTCCACCAGCAGCTCACATTGTCCGTTGACCAAATGCAAAACCTCATCCAGCAAAGGGATCTTTTCATTGCTGAAGTCTTTTGAAAATTTGCTTCCGGCATCCACATCTTTCAGTTGTGCATAGTTCATATCGCTGATAACTCCTTTTCCGTTTGTGGTTCGGTTGATTTTTTCGTCGTGCATTACCAGCACCACCCCGTCTTTGCTTTGCTGTACGTCAAGCTCTATGCGGTCAACCCCCAGCTCCATAGCCTGCTGGAAGGCGGCCATGGTGTTTTCGGGGGCACAATGGCTTCCCCCACGATGCGCTACTACCAAGGGTTTTTTCATGGCTTTTGTTTTTGATAATTTTTTATTGAAAGTCAATACACAGTTGATCAAAAATTTTTTGCAGAAAGGCCGCAGCATCAGAGCCGACTTCTTCAGGCGCCCAGGGAGCAAAGATTTTGTCGGTGGCCTGACAATAGGGGCCTTCTTTTATTTCGTAAACCACTGAGCCCGCCTCCAGCGCGATAATCGTATGATAACGTCCCGGTGGTATTTCGGTTGTGTAGTCTTCGGTAGCTTTATCCAAAATAATATGGTCGCTGATGTGCCCTTCATCATCAAATTCTACCACCAGTGCGCGTCCGCGCAGGATGATGAAGATTTCGTTTTTTTTTGGATCCGCGTGTTTGTGCGGACGGATGTACGTGCCCGGAGACAGGGCGTTGAGCATGCGCTGAAGCACTTCGTGATCACCTTGGTGAAAGTTGTGGTTTTTCCTGCGACGTGCCGAGCCTTTAGCTTCGGTCGAAAGCTCATTAAGGATTTTTGCCCCGGTCTTGATCATTTCAAAATTTTGTATGTTTAAAATTTTCAAGCCACTTTACCGTTTCGCTTGGCTGAAACGTTTTCAGACGTTCTATTAGCTCATTTTCGTCATCACTGACAAAAAATAATTCTTTGTGTTCCGGCCTCATAAAGCGTTCTTCAATAAAATAATCCAGCATGGAAAGCATTTTGTCGAAGTATCCCTCGATATTAAAAACACCTATAGGCTTTTTTATGATTCCTAGTTGTCCCAGGGTAAGCATTTCAAAAAATTCATCCAGTGTGCCCATGCCGCCGGGAAGGATAATAAACGCATCCGAAAGTTGTTCGATAAGCATCTTGCGCTCGCTCATGGTGGCCACGATATGTGTGCGGGAGATGTGCTTGTGGGCTACTTCCACATCAACCAGGCGTTGCGGGATGACACCGATAACCTCGCCGTCTTCTTCAAGCATGGAGTCGGCCATGATGCCCATTAACCCTACATTCCCTGAACCATACACCAGCGAAAAACCATTCTTTACAAAGAGTTTCCCCAAAAGCCGGGCTTTTTCTCCGTAAACGGGCCGGCTCCCGGCTGAAGAACCGCAAAAAACCGCGATATTTTTCATGATAAATATTTTGTATTACAAAACTAATGTAATTATGAATTCGGTAGTAAGAAATTGGTACTTTATCAAAACACCGGACTAAATACCTCCCCCTCCATTCTGCCTTTTAACTTCTCCGCCGCGTGGCGGACTTCTGACTTTTTACTTCTGACTTCTAACTTCTGCAATCTGAATTTAATCTACCTTTGCCCGTATGAAAAACGAAAAAGAGTTAAATTTTTTTAAGCTGGATAATGGGATACGCATTGTCCACAAGACCAGCGATACCCCCATCGTGCATCTTGGGATCTTTATCAATGCGGGTTCACGCGATGAGACACTGGCGCAACAAGGATTGGCACATTTTATTGAGCATGTTTTTTTTAAAGGGACCGAAACGCGCCGTTCCAGCCAGATATACAACAGCATCGAAAATTACGGCGGTGAACTCAATGCTTATACCGCCAAGGAAGAAACCTGCATACATTGTTCCGTGCTGATAGAATACTTTGAAAAAGCCGCCGAGGTCATCTCTGATGTGTTGTTTCACTCCACTTTTCCCGAAAAAGAACTGGCAAAAGAAAAAGCCATCATCTTGGACGAATATTATTATTATAAGGATATCCCCGAAGAGGTGATACTGGATGATTTTGATGAACTGGTTTTTAAAAATCACCCCCTGGGTTGGAACATCCTTGGCGAGCCGTCTAAAATCAAAGGATTTACCAAAAATGACATTAAAACATTTATGGATGATAATTATCATCCGGAAGAGATGGTCATCAGCATTATCGGGGGGCTTGACTCCCAAATTCTTCTCAGGGTGTTAAAAAAGTGTTTTGAGCAGGGTCAATCATCCGGTGGAACTATCACCAAAAGAAATGCGTTCAAAGGATACAAGCCGGTGAGACGACATCTGGTGAAAAATATTTTTCAGTCGCATTGCGTCATGGGTAGGCCGGCCTATACGGTGTACGACAAACGCCGGCTTGGCCTGGTGTTGCTTAACAACCTATTGGGCGGCCCGGCTTCCAATGCCCGGCTGAACATGGCTGTGCGCGAAAAACACGGCCTGTCCTATAACATTGAATCCAGCTATTCCGCTTTTTCCGACACCGGGTTGTTCCGTATCTATGTGAGCACCGAGAATGGAAGTATGGACAAAACCATCGAACTGATTTATGGCGAACTGAGTAAATTGAGGCAGCAAAAATTGGGTGCCGTCCAACTTGCACAGGCAAAACGCCAGTTGATAGGAAATATTGCCCTGGCCAACGAATCGAAGATTGCCGAGATGCTGGCCCTGGGAAAAACCTATCTGGTATTTGATAAAATTGACAGTATCGCTCAAATCAACCACAAGATTGAACAAATCAAAGACACGGAATTATTGGAAATTGCCAATGAGATATTCGACACCAAAAGTTTTGCACAAATAATTTATCAGTCCAATGAATCCTACCGATCCGAAGATAATTGAGTACGCGGAACAAATTACCAAACCTGAGTCCCCGCTGCTTAATCGTATTTTTCGCGAAACGAATCTGAAAGTTATGAACCCGATAATGCTCTCGGGCCATTTGCAGGGAAAGTTTCTCAGCCTGTTGAGTCGCATGATAAAACCCTTATTTGCGCTGGAAGTGGGCACCTACACGGCTTATTCGGCAATTTGTATTGCCAGGGGATTGCAACCTGAAGGTAAGTTGTTTACTATTGAATCAAATCCAGAACTAGAAGACATCTGCCGGAAAAACATAATGGATAGCGGGTTACATCAAAAAATTGAACTTCTGATGGGCGATGCCAGAGAGTTGATATCCGGCCTGCATCAGTCCTTCGACCTTGTGTTTATTGACTGTGACAAGGAAATTTATCTCGACATGTATAAGCTGGTCTTTGAAAAAGTGAATCCCGGTGGATACATTATTGCCGATAATGTGCTTTGGCACGGAAAAATACTCGACGAGCACGAGCAAAATTACCGGGGCACACAATCCCTGGCTGCCTTTAACGAATACGTCAGAAACGACGAAAGGGCAGACAATTTATTGCTGCCCTTTCGTGATGGGTTGATGATCATTCAAAAACTCTGATTACCTCATAAGGGAAATTGTTCCCTGCAGGTGGTATTCTTTAAGGTCGTCACCAACAGCATCTAAAATATAGTAATAAGTTCCGTCGGCACATTTTCCTTCACTTTTGCTGGTACCATCCCAGATGTCTGTCTTGACTAAAGATGTTGAAAATTCAGTATAACTGCCGTTAAAAATTTTCTTGCCCCAGCGGTTAAAGATGGCTATCTCAAGGGTGTTGATACCCTGCGACTCTATCTGAAAGATATCGTTATGGCCATCTTCGTTTGGTGTGAAAATGTTGGGTACCAGCATACTGGAGGGGTGTATGACTTTAATGTCAACCTGTTGGGTTGCCTCACAGAAATTGGGTGGCCCGCTGCTTACACTGAGCGTGGCGATATACAATCCTTTATCGGTGTATGTATGTTGCGGATTGGATGCAGTACTGCTGGTTCCGTCGCCGAAGTCCCAATAAAAATCTGTGGCGCCTATTCCGGTGTAAGTAAATTGCACAGTGAGCGGAACAAAACCGGAATCGGGAGTAGCGGTAAAATCTGCTGTTATCGGGGTTCCGGTAATAATGTCGGCACTTTCCACCACAAAACAGTCGTGGTTCGAATAGGTAAATGTCACGGTATAAGTTCCGGAGCACAAATTGGTGGCATTGGGTGTATTCTGCGTGGGCGAGGTGCTCCAGGCCCAGCTCACCGGTTGCGAATAGTTCCCGTTTACTTGTGTGGCTATGGACCCGTTACAAAAAGCGAGGCAGGTTTCGTCCGTAGGTGTCAGCAAAAGCCCTATTTCCGGCGGATCGTTCAGGATGACGAAGTTGCCGGAGGTGCACCCGATATTGTCCGTAATGGTAACAAAATAAGTACCGGCCGCAAGATTGTTGGCGGTGGTGGTAGTGTCGTTGGTGGGCGACCACAAATAATGGTATGGTTCCAGGCCGCTTGTAGCGGTAACGGTGGCAGAGCCGTCGCTGTATCCGAAACAGGTTACGGAATCAACATTGGTGATGGTATTTTGCAGGTCGCTGATACTCACCATTACGCTGTCAACAATATAGTAACTGGCTGAGTCATTGAAAAAGTAACAGGCATCAGAAACCGTAACGTAATACATGGTTGGTGTGGCAGGATCAACAACAACTCCCGCTGTGTTTCCCGCGCCGCTGCTCCACTCGTACAGGAGGCCGTGGGCGGCAGTGGTGTAACCGCCGCCGGCTGTGATGCTGATGTTAGCTGCCTGACCGCCGCAATTTTTTACTTCGGGTGTTATCGAAATCGTGTACAACGGCGTGTAGTCGTTTATCAGAATCATAATGGTGTCAAGGGTTCCGCAAACAGTATTCACATAAGAAATAATCACTGTTTCACCCGGTTCGGCGAGGCCATCAGCGATAGGATGAATAACAAAGTAGGCAGAATCCTGGCCGGCTGGGATGATAAGACTGTCGGGAACGTTGGGGTAGTCAACGCCTTCAACGGCGGTGCCGCTGACGGAATAGTTGATTACTGTCGGGATAACGTCAGGTTGGCCAAGATGAAAGGTAACGATGGCGTCATTACATCCTTCAACGGCTACGGTATCGACCTGTGAAGAGAAAGAGGTGTTGTAGGAAACCCCGTTGGATGAAAAACTGTTAGCTTCAAGGAAAACTCCCGAATCAAGGATGTGGTCGCCGGCATCGCCAACAGCCAGCTTGATGTGATAAGTCTGGCAGGGAGTAACCAGGCTCCAGGCGGTGTACACATAAGTCATCCTGTCGTACTGAAAATACGTGCCGGACGAATTCAGCCACGAGTAAGTGGCGCCGGCAGTACAGATATTATTAATGGTAACATAGTTTGCAGGGTTGTTAGGCATCACCGCGATGTTTTTGGCATTGCCCGTAAAAGGTCCGGTGATGCCCGGGCCGCTGATAAAAAATCCAAAAACGTCGTTATAACTGGAAGCACAAAATTCGT
>DAONFU010000080.1:8369-10585 GCA_035403765.1 Bacteroidales bacterium | reverse complement strand
TAATCTGGATAAATATCGAAGCCATTTTTTCTCTTATCCCCAACAGCTCTGTATATATCGCCGGAAAATATGTAGCGCTTTTTATTGGGTTGGCCCGCTTTATCGATGCCGCCACAGGCGTGAATACCGAGATACTGATGAATTCGCACAAACATTACAAATTCAACCTGGTGCTGTTGTTTGCCATGGGAGTTCTCACCATAGTCCTCAACCTGATACTGATTCCTATCCTCAATATGTACGGCGCCTGTCTTTCCGTTTTGATATCTATTGTGCTTTACAATATTTTTAAATTTATCTTTATTTACAAAAAATGGAAGATACAGCCGTTCACCTTCAACACATTAAAAGTGATTCTGCTCCTTATACTGCTAATTTTTGTGTCCTACTTATTCCCGAAACTCCACAACCCGATACTACAGATTTTAATGGTTTCGATTCCTATTATAATAATGTACACTGCAGCCTGTTATTTCCTGAAAGTTTCTGATGATGCCAACGATTTGGCTGATAAGGTTTTTTTGAAAGTAAAAAACATTGTAAAATCGAAAAAGTAAACGGGTAGTTTAACCCTATTTATTTGAAAATTTCCTTCAACACCTGTTTTTCCGGATAGGTAATCAGCACAGCCCTGTGCGGCCCGTAAAAGATAAAGAAACTGCCTGCGGCCACAGCGGAAGCCCCGCTTTTTACGGCATCAGCAAAATGCATTATACTGCCGGCACCTCCTGAAGCCACCACCGGCACCGTGAGCGCCTGGGCCACTTTTTTGATAAGCTCGGTATCATATCCCGAAAAAGTACCGTCGCGGTCCACGGAATTGAGGAAAATTTCACCGGCACCTTTGTTTTCCATAAGTTGTGCAAACTCCACGGGGTCTTCGGATGTTGTTTTTTGCTGCGTATAATCATAAACACGATAACGGCCAAGCAGGTCTTTTTTCACGTCAATGGCGGCCACCACGCTCGACGAACCGGCTACCTCTGCCGCCTGAGTAATAAAATCAGGGTTTTTCCTGGCAAAAGCATTAATAGCCACTTTTTCCACACCAAGACGGGTTAGCTTTTGTACCTGTTCCACCCGGGTTATGCCACCACCATAGCCAAAAGGCATAAATGCCTCGCCACTGATACGCGAAATCAGGTCATAATTAGGTTCCCGGCCTTTTTTCGTAGCTTCAATATCAATAAAAAGCAGTTCGTCCACCTCCTTGTCGTTAAAAATTTTCACGGCATTGATGGGATCCCCTACGTAGGTGGGATTTTTGAACTTTACCGATTTGACCAGCCCTTCATTTTTTAACAGCAGGCATGGTATCACTCGAATCTTAAGCATAGGGCGCCTCCACAAAGTTTTTCATAAGCAGCAAGCCGTATTTATGGCTTTTTTCGGGATGAAATTGTGTTGCGAAAATATTCTGATGCTGAAGGCTTGAGGTAAACTCAAAACCATAGCCTGTTGTCGCTGCAACATCTTCTGCATGGCTGCATTCAACATAATACGAATGGACAAAATAAAAGGAAGCTTCGTCGTACATATGGCGGAAGACACCCTCTTTGTTTTTCACAACAACATCGTTCCAGCCCATATGCGGAATACGCAACATCCGGTTATTCTCATCAAAACGAAATTTTTTGCAAACAGCGTCAATCCATCCCAGACCGGGCAAAACGCCTTCTTCGCTGCTTATGGCCATCAACTGCATACCCAGGCAGATACCCAACACAGGAACATGTTCTTCCAACACCTTTTTATTCAATACTTCAATAAGTCCTTTTTCTTTGAGGTTTTTCATGCCGTTATCAAAAGCACCCACGCCTGGAATTATTATTTTTCCTGCACCGCCAATAAGCTGAGGGTCGGAACTTACCATACTCTCACCGCCTGCCTTTTTTATCATATTGACGATGGAGCCAATATTTCCCATCCCGTAATCGACAATGACTATCATGAAATGCTACTGAAGTAAAATGAATATTACTTTTTTCGTTTGGGCACCGAATTTTTCTTTTCTTTGTCCGTGGCAGCGGCAGCAGGAATTTCCTTCGACATTTCCAGCGGTTCTGCAGAGGCGCCACGTTTTTTGCGGAATTCAAAATATAAGGCCGCCGCAATTATCAGCAACAACAATACGGAGCCGGCCAGCGAAACTTTTTCGCCGGTAAGGTATGATCGGGGTTCAAACTTAAATTCTATTTTGTGTGCTCCTGCCGGTA
>DAONFU010000080.1:0-8269 GCA_035403765.1 Bacteroidales bacterium | reverse complement strand
GCATTGCCCAGGGCGGCAGGATTTCGCATGGGACGAGCATCGGGGTTATAAATGAAGTATTTGGTATTAAGCATGTTCAGCGAGGTGAGGCCATACAAAGTTGCCGTCAATACCGAGTCGGAAGGGCCGGCCTGTAAGGTTTTAACCAGACGTTCCTGTTCGTTAAAAAGGCGGTGTTCGATAAGATCCTGATAACGGCGGAGTTTCGCAGCATGATAACCGCCTATAGACTGATGATAGAAAGAGGTGGTGGCATCGGTGGTAAAATTGCTGACGGTAAGATTCATCACCCTGAAAGCAGCCGTAGTATCTGCCAATATTGCCTGATCGGCAGCCGATTCCACAAAAGGATTTTCATTTTTATTTTTGGCAATGAAGTTATCGTTATTGAGGTATTTTTTGTCAATGGGCACCATATCAATAAGAATTAATCCGCCCACGCCGGCATACAGGAGGTATTTGCTGATTTTTTTTGCCGAGGCATACGCCCACAACATCGCTGCCCCTATTACAATAAATAATATGGTGCGCAGGCACGACATCCTGAAAATGGATATACGGGCAATCTCGAGGTTGCTGATAAAATCATCAATCTGGGCCTGGTTGGCGCCCTGTTGAATATAACCGTCAAATTGAACAGCTTCGGTATCTTTGATGAAATCGAAAAACATTTTTGGTAAGAGCACAAAAAGCAGGGTTAGCCCGGCTGTAAGTCCCAACGATACAAAGAAAACAGTCTTTTTCTCTTTAATCAGGCCGGGGTTGTCGGCAATTTCTTTCAGGGCCAGGATGGCGAGTATCGGAATGGTAAGCTCCGCAATAATCAGTATGGACGACACTGCCCTGAATTTGTTATAAAAAGGAACGTAATCAATAAAAAAATCGGTTAGCGGCATAAAATTATGCCCCCAGGCAAGCAAGATTGCCAATACGGTTACTCCGAACAAAGCCCATTTGAGCCTGCCTTTCACAATAAATAATCCCAGGACAAAGAGAAAACACACGAAAGCGCCTGCATATACAGGACCCGCGGTAAAGGGCATGTTACCCCAATAATGATTTTGTTGTGCAATTTGTTTGCGGAGATTTCTGTCCACTTTATCCAGAGCCGATTTGTTTTCGCCCAGCCTGGCATCGCCGCCGCCCTTCACATTGGGTATCATCAGGGTAAAGGTTTCGCCTACGCCATAGCTCCATTGGGTAATATAATCCTTGTCAAGGCCCGAAGAACGTATTTCCTGATTCGAAGTCAGTTCCGGTTTGCCGCGAATGGTTTCCTTCATATATTCGTAAGAAGTCCACAGGTTGGAGATGTTGGGAAGGAGCGATATGCATCCGGCAACAACAATAACGGCTGTAGCTTTCCAAAAATTGGCCATGCTTTTTTTCAGGATGGCATAAATAAATTCAAAGAGTACAACAAAACCAAGTATCATCATCAGGTAATAGGTCATCTGCACATGGTTGACGGCAATTTCAATGGCCATAAACAACGCTGTTAACGCCGCCCCCAGAAGGTATTTACCGCGGTAGGCCGTGATAATACCGGCCAAAACAGCCGGCATATACGCAACCGCTAAAGTTTTGGCATTATGCCCCACACTGATGGTAAGGAAAAAATAAGACGAGAAGGCAAAGGCCACAGCCCCGACCATAGCCAGCCAGGGGTCGGCTTTTAATGTCAGCATCAGGATAAAAAAACAGAGGAGCAATACCATTAATATGCTTGCCGGGTGAGGCAGCCACAATTTGAAAATGTTGTTGAACACCTTGGCTACATTGGTTTTAAAAGAAACATCTATCTGATAAGCCGGCATACCGCCAAACATGGAATTGGTCCACAAAGCCTCTTCGCCGGTGGCCTGGCGGTAATCTTTTATCTCTTGTGCAGAGCCGCGATAATTAACTATATCACTCTGGTACAACTGTTTGCCTTCGAGCAGCGGGCTGAAATATATCAGCGAAATAGCAATAAACACAACAATGGCAACAACATAGGGAATAAATTTTTTGTAATCAATATTTTTCATAAGTATATTATTTTTCATCTATATCTTCAAAATTTACATAATCGCCGGGCGCATCCTTATCCTTCTCCAGGTGCTTTTCAGGGATGTAATCAATGTTGACCGAGCCTTCTTTTTTTTCTGGGGGCTGGGGCTGTTCCGAATGGGTTTCAAATTTTTTGGATAGTTTTTTTAAATACCAGCGGGCAAAAAACGGTATTACATATAAAAAAAGTATCCAACCGATTAAAACAATAATTACAAACCAGGAAAAGAAGCCCATGAGCAGTGCATTAAAAAAAAATGAGGAGACAAACTCAATTATCTCCTCAAAATTAAATGTTTTTATTAAACTGCTATCTTTTTATAGCAAATTACTTTTTATGTTGCTTTTCGTCCGAAACGGTTAGTTTATGTCTTCCTTCAGCCCTGCGGTTTGCTAAAACCCTGCGACCGTTAGCTGATTCCATTTTTTTGCGAAAACCGTGAGTATTCTTTCTTTTGCGCTGCGATGGCTGAAATGTTCTTTTCATTGCTTAACTTTTTTTTAGGGAGTGCAAAGGTATAAAGATTTTTTACTTCCACAAATTATTTTGAAAAATTATTGAAAAAAAATATGGTCAGTGTATTTGGAAATAAAATTTTGTATATCTTTGCAGTCCATTTTTAAAAACATAAAATCTTTATAATGTACGCAATAGTAGATATAGCCGGACAACAGTTCAAAGTTGAAAAAGAACAGGAAATTTTTGTTCACCGTCTCGAAGGAGAAGAAGGAACCGCCGTTACTTTTGATAAAGTGCTGCTCATTGACAACGAAGGTGCTGTAAAAGTTGGCACACCCACCTTAACCGGAGCCAGCATCAATGCAAAAATACTCTCACACATGAAAGGCGACAAAGTGATTGTTTTTAAAAAGAAAAGAAGAAAAGGATATCAGAAATCCAACGGCCACAGACAATACATGACCAAAATTCAGATTGAAGATATTCTAGTTTAGTTACAACACCTAATTAAAAATTAATAGTTATGGCACATAAAAAAGGTGCTGGTAGTTCGACCAACGGTCGCGAATCACACAGCAAACGTCTTGGAGTAAAAATTTATGGCGGACAGTTGGCCACTGCAGGAAATATCATCGTTCGTCAGCGTGGTACCGTTCACAATCCCGACCTCAATGTCGGCATCGGCAAAGACCATACATTGTTTGCATTGACAGACGGTATCGTTGAATTTCGAAAAAAGAAAAACAACCGGTCGTATGTTTCGATAACCCCACTCGAAAAACAAGACACCGAAAAAAACCAATAACCAATAAACTTACTGATAAAATCTCCGGTTGCTATTGTAATCGGAGATTTTTTTTTCGGTAAAGAAAGTTAAATTTGTAAAAAATTTTACCATGATACAACTCAGCAGCCTCCGGCAAGAGGCGGAAAATATTGTCAAAGCCCTGGCTATAAAAAATTTTGACGCCACACAATTAGTTGCCGACATACTCGCCTGCGACGACGAAAGAAGAGCCACTCAAAAAAAACTCGATGACCTGTTGGCCGAACTCAACAAAATGTCTAAAGAAACCGGCGAACTCTTCAAAAACGGCAAAAATCAGGAAGCTAACCAGTTAAAAGAAAAATCTATCGAACTAAAAAAAACGGTGAAAGATCTGGAAGACAGCCTGAAAGCCAGCGAGGAAAAACAAAAAAACCTGCTGCTTCAACTGCCCAATACTCCTCATCCCTCCATCAAACCCGGAAAATCTGCCGAAGACAACGAAATTGTTTTTAGCGGCGGAGCAGACATACCTGCGCTGACTCCCGGCAACGACCTGCCACACTGGGAACTGGCATCAAAATACAAAATTATCGACTTTGAACTCGGCAACAAAATTACCGGCGCTGGGTTCCCGGTGTACCTCGGCAAGGGCGCCCGCCTGCAACGGGCACTGATACAGTTTTTTCTCGATTCGGCTGTTAACGCAGGCTACCTGGAAATAGAACCCCCGCTGATGGTAAACGAAGCCTCGGGCTATGGCACGGGACAACTGCCCGACAAAGACGGACAAATGTATTATGCCACCGAAGACAAGCTTTATCTGATACCTACTGCCGAAGTGCCTGTTACCAACCTTTACAGGGATATGATACTTAAAGAAAACGACCTGCCACTGAAAAATGTAGCCTATTCTTCTTGCTTCCGCCGCGAAGCCGGATCCTACGGCAAAGATGTCAGGGGCCTCAACCGCCTGCACCAGTTCGACAAGGTGGAAATTGTCCAGATACAACACCCCGAAAAATCTTATGATACCCTCAAAGAAATGTGCGACTATGTGGCAAACCTGCTTGTACAGCTTGAACTGCCTTTCAGGATACTGAAACTCTGCGGAGGCGACATCAGCTTTACCTCGGCCATGACTTTTGATTTTGAAGTTTTTTCGGCCGCACAAAAAAGATGGCTCGAAGTAAGCTCCGTTTCGAACTTTGAAAGTTTTCAGGCCAACCGTATGAAACTCCGCTATAAAAACAAAGACGGGAAAATAAATTTTGCTCATACACTAAACGGCAGCGCATTAGCGTTACCAAGAATAGTAGCGGCCCTACTGGAAAACAACCAAACAGCCGATGGCATCAAAATTCCCGCATCACTCACACGATATACAGGTTTTGAAATCATTAACTAATAGCTCTATCATGTTGCGCACCCCATATATTCTCATCCTAGCCTTTGTACTACTCGCATTGAGCTCATGCCATAACGCGGAAAAAAAACAACAGATTGCAAAAATAGACAGCCTGATCACCATTATTGACTCTACAGAAAGCAATCTGGAAAAAATGAATATCGACACCGTGAGAAAAAAATACAGCGCTTTTAGGGAAACCAACCAGCGTGTTATTGCTCATTACCAGGAATATCGCAATGAAGAGAACTGGAAATATATGTGTGCCTTCCAGGAAGTACGCAAGGCCTTTAAAGTGATGGTTAACAAGCACAAATCCTATGAACAGGAATTGAAAATCTCGCGCGAACAACTTGAAAACCTCAAACACGATGTGGACGAAAGCCTGCTGGAAGAAAAAGAATTTAAAGATTATTTTGCCATGGAATCAAAATCAGTGCACGATCTGACATTTCAAATCAACCGGCAGGTTAACCAGGTACTGCAACAATATGCCAACTTCGACTCCGTTCATCCCTATCTGCTGAAACTTTTGGAAACATACCCAAAAGATGATGCTCCGGCTGAAAAAAAATAACACCATGCCAGACCAACACAAACAAACAAAACATCCATGCAGGCCATGGTCTTTTGTCCGGTTTCCGGTGCTGGTATTTTTTCTTCTGACAGCCGCGTTTCAAGGCATTGCCCAGCCAGGCACCAACGAACAACTGGCCATACAGTATTTCCAGGATAAAGAATTTGACAAAGCCGTGGTTTTATTTGAAGAAATCTATAATAAAACCCCCAGCCCTTTCATTTATGATTATTACCTGAACTGCCTGGTGGAACTAAATCAGTTCGACAAAGCTGAAAAATTAATCAACAAAGCCATCAAAAAAAATCCCGGAAACTACGCGTTATCAGTAGATATGGGCTATGTGTACGAAGAGGAAAAACAACCTGAAAAAGCCAAAAAACAATTTGAAAACACCATCAAATCGTTAACATCAGACAAAGAACAAATTGTAATCACAGCCAATGCTTTTTTATTGCGCAACCAGCCCGACTACGCCATAAAAACCTACGAACAGGGAAAAAAACTCGTAAAAAGCACCTTCCTTTTTAACCTGCAACTCGCTGAAATATTCCTGAAAAAAAATGATTTCAGCGCTGCGCTCGAACAATACCTTGAGTATATTAAAAATGACCCCGGCTCACAGGAAGAATTGCAAGGCCGGCTACAGGACCTGCTGGCCAACGATGCCGACAACAGCCGCAATACCATCTTCAGGACGGCCCTGCTTCAGCGCATAAAAAAAGAACCCGACATCCGACCCTATCCTTTACTGCTGCTCTGGTATTTTATTCAGGAAAAAGAATTTGGAGCTGCGGCTGTGCAGGCAAAAGCCATCGACAAACGCTTCGACGAAGAAGGCGAACGCCCTTACGAACTGGCAGCAATAGCCGTTTCAAACGGATTTTATGACGATGCCATAAGCTGTTATGATTACATCTTATCCACCAAAGATATCTATTCGCCGTACTTCCAGTCGGCGCTGGTTGAAAAAATGAACACCAAATACCTGAAAGCTACCAGCACACCCAACATCAGCCTTCAGGAGCTGGAACTGCTGGAAAAAGAATATTTCGACCTGCTCAGCAAAAATAATAACAACAACTACTCCTTACAGCTCTTAAAAAACCTGGCACACCTGCAGGCCTTTTATATGGACAAGCCCGCACAAGGCGCCGAACTTCTTCAAAAAGCAATTCAATACACAGGAGTATCGGCCGAACTTATTGCCCAATGCAAAATTGAGCTTGCCGACATTTTGCTGCTCACCGGCGATGTGTGGGAAGCCAGCCTGCTTTATTCGCAGGTTGAAAAAGCATTTAAAAACGATGTGGTCGGGTTTGAAGCCAAATTCCGCAACGCCAGGCTTTATTACTATATTGGCGAATTTGATTACGCCAAGGCACAGTTGGATATTCTCAAGGCAGCCACCTCGAAACTGATTGCCAACGATGCCATGCAGCTCGCGTTGCTCATCAGCGACAATATGGACGAAGACAGCACCACCACCGGCCTGAGACTGTATTCACGTGCTGCGCTGCTGATTTTCCGCAACAAACATGAAGAAGCCTTCAAGACACTTGATTCCATAACTATGCTGGGCTTGTACCATCCCTTGTTTGATGAGGTGCTGTATCAGAAAGCCGCGATACGCCTGCGGCAGGGACGTTATGCCGATGCCGACTCCCTGTTGGTGAAACTCGTCAGTTTTTATCAGCAGGACCTCCTTGCCGACGACGCCCTCTTTAAACTGGGGGAGCTGAACGAAAACATTTTTAAAAACTATCCCAGGGCGATGGAATTTTTTGAACGCATATTAACCGATTACCCGGGAAGTATCTTTGTGGTGGAGGCGCGCCGGCATTACCGTAACCTGAGGGGAGATAAAATTAATTGAAATGACGTTCGTTCATCCCAAAAAATTCCTGGGCCAGCATTTTCTGAAAGACGAAAATATCGCCCTTCAAATTTGCGAAAGTCTTACCCTGCACAACAACTACCGGCAGGTTATGGAAATAGGCCCCGGCACAGGCATCTTAACCCAACACTTGTTGGCCTCGAAAAATTTCCAAACCACCCTGATAGAAATCGACAGGGAAGCCTACGCTTTTTTGATTGAAAAATACCCTGACCACAAAAACCAAATTATTTACGGAGACTTTCTGCGCTATAATTTAAACAGCAGATTTGACGAGCCTTTTGCCATTATCGGGAATTTTCCTTACAATATTTCCACACAGATTCTTTTTAGGGTGTTTGAAAACCGCGACATGATACCGGAAGTGGTTGGCATGTTTCAAAAGGAAGTTGCCCAGCGTATTGCCTCGCCGCCCGGCTCAAAACAATACGGCATTTTAAGCGTGCTGCTTCAGGCATTTTATACAATAGAATATTTGTTTACGGTGAACGAACACGTTTTTTACCCCCCGCCCAAAGTAAAATCGGCCATAATCAGGCTCCGGCGCAATGAAGTAGCATCGTTGAACTGCGATGAAAAACTCTTTTTCCGGGTTGTGAAAACGGCATTCAATCAAAGACGTAAAACCTTAAGAAACGCCTTAAGTTCCTTTCGCAACGAGGAGAACAATCTCTCCGACCCTATCTTTGACAAAAGAGCAGAACAACTTGGGGTAGAAGATTTTGTGGGTATTACAAGAATAATTGCAAGGTCGGTTTAATAACACAAATGTATGGTTGAAGTCCAGAGGCTTCACACAAAGTGGGGGTTAGTAGTTACAAACTACGAACAACAGATGCTATTATTTCAGTTATTTATCGAGTAAAACTTACTCCGAGGTATTTAATTTCACATATGAACAACATAACTAGCGTGGGGTGTGGACTGCCGATTACCGACTGCTAACTGCCGACTAATCCCTATATCGACCCCTCCACATTCTTCATGATGTTGTAAAGAAACTCGCGGGCTCTGAACAACTGTGCCTTCACGGTGCCGATAGGGATTGCCATTTCCTGTGCAATTTCTTCGTAGGAGTATTCATCGAAATAACGCAACTGCACCAGGCG
>DAONFU010000079.1:0-10668 GCA_035403765.1 Bacteroidales bacterium | reverse complement strand
CACCTCGCCCAAAGCCTGCAATTGCAGCGATTTCAACATATTCACCATATCAACAACAATTAAAAAATATTTTAATGTTTGTAAAACTGTTTTTGGCAATAATATATTTGTATTTTTGTCTTAAATTTCTGACGAAATACCGTTAATAAATTACGCAATGAAAAAAGACACTGCTCAACCTAAACTTTTTGATGAGTTTCCGGCCATAGATACCACTTTATGGGAAGAAAAAATTCAGGCCGACCTGAAAGGCGCCGATTATGAAAAAAAACTTATCTGGAAAACCCTGGAAGGCTTTAAGATAAAACCTTATTACCGAGCCAACCACACCGAAAACCTTTTGCATCTGCAAGCGCTGCCCGGCGAATATCCTTTTGTACGTGGCTATAGAGCAAACTCCAATGTATGGCGC
Source organism: Bacteroidales bacterium (assembly GCA_035403765.1). GTDB lineage: Bacteria > Bacteroidota > Bacteroidia > Bacteroidales > CAIWKO01 > CAIWKO01. The sequence goes on along the minus strand of DAONFU010000079.1, from coordinate 10,256 downwards.
ATCCGCGAAGATATAGTCGTGAAAGATGTTGCCAAAGCCAACGCCGATGCATTAAATGCGATCTCGGGAGGTGCCACAGCGATTTCATTTAAAGTGAAAGAGCTTTCCTACAGAGAAGAAATGGCTACCCTGCTAAAGGGCATTAACATGGAGGAAATTGCTGTACATTTCTTTTCATCATTTTCGTATTCCCTGCTGGCCAATCTGCTGATTGAATATGTAAAAAAATCTGGTTTAAACCCCAATAAAATCAAAGGCTCCTTTAACTTTGATTCCATAGGATATTACCTGTTGCATGGTGAATACTATAACAGTAAAGAAGACAATTTTAACGAAGCTGCCGCCCTGATAAAACAGATGAAAGCCAGCCTTCCGCTGTTTCGCATCATTAACGTAAACGGTGTTCATTTTATGAATGCAGGAGCTACTGCTGTTCAGGAGCTGGCTTACGTGCTGGCCTCCGCCAACGAATACGCAGCGCAGATGAGTGACCGCGGCCTGGACATCGACGAAGTTTTTGCCGACATTCAGCTTACCTTTGGCATAGGATCCAACTATTTTATGGAAATAGCTAAGCTCCGCGCCGCGCGTATGCTGTGGGCCCGTTTGGCCGAACAATATAAACCTGCCCGTTCTACCTCGCTCACAGTGGCCATACATGCCTGCAGCGGTTCCTGGAACAAAACGGTGTTCGACCCTTATGTAAACCTGCTGCGCCTTACTACCGAATGCATGTCGGCGGCTATCGGCGGGGCCAACGCCATCACTATCCTGCCCTTTAACAACACCTATGCGGAAACCGACGAATTCAGCGCCCGTATTGCCCGTAATATCCAGATAATTTTAAAAGAAGAAGCTTACCTCGACAAGGTTATCGACCCTGCCGCAGGTTCTTATTACCTTGATTCGCTTACTGACGAGCTGGCGCAATTATCCTGGGAATACTTTAAACGCATCGAAGAAAAAGGCGGTATGCTTGCCGCCATGGAATCGGGAAGCCTGAAACAGGAAATTGAAAGTACCGCTGTCCAGCGAAATATGGATATTGCTATGCGTAAAACGCCAGTGTTGGGAACCAACATTTTTCCCAACCTGAAGGAAACTATGATTGATCAAATACAAATTAACCGACGCACGGACGAACACCCTTACCTGAAACGTTATCGTGGCGCCGAAATCTTTGAAAACATCAGGCTCGCCACTGAACAATTTGTAAAAAAGGGAAATAAGCGCCCTAAAGTATTCCTGGCCACCTACGGCAACCTCGCCATGCGCAAAGCACGCGCCGGTTTCACCACCAACTTTTTCGGTTGTGCCGGCTACGAAATCAGCGATGAATATGTGTTAAAAGATATTGCCACAACGGTGCAGGACATAAAAAAATATGAAGCCAGCATCGTGGTTATTTGCAGTTCCGATGAGGAATACGCCCAGCAGGCTGGCGAATTGGCCAGGGCTGTGAAACAAAGCAACAAAGGCACTGTGGTCATTGTTGCCGGCTACCCCAAAGAGTTGATAGAACTACTGAAATCCGAAGGTGTGGACGATTTTATCCATGTGCGCGTCAACGCTGCAGAAACACTGGCTGGATACAACAAACTATTCGGAATAAACTAACATAAACATATCGGACATTAGTAAATCATAGATAGCTCAAAATAAAAATTATGAGACCAGATTTTAAAAACATTGACTACAAGCCAGATTCAAGTAAACACAACAGCGGGACTGTGTCAGACCCGTCCGGCGAAACCATGATTACCCCGGAACTCATTCCGCTAAAACCTTTTTATACTGCCGCCGATCAGGCAGGTATGGAACATCTGAATTACGCGGCAGGTATCCCTCCTTACCTCAGAGGGCCATATTCTACCATGTATGTCATGCAGCCATGGACTATCCGCCAGTATGCAGGTTTTTCGACAGCCGAAGAATCCAATGCCTTTTACCGCCGCAACCTTGCTGCCGGACAAAAGGGCTTATCGGTGGCTTTTGACCTGGCCACCCACCGCGGCTACGACTCCGACCACGACCGCGTGGTGGGCGATGTGGGAAAAGCCGGCGTAGCGATAGATTCCATTTTGGATATGAAGATATTGTTCGACAATATTCCCCTCGACAAAATGTCGGTATCCATGACCATGAACGGAGCGGTACTTCCCATCCTGGCTTTCTACATCGTGGCTGCCGAAGAGCAAGGCGTCTCTATGGAAAAACTTACCGGCACCATACAAAACGACATCCTGAAAGAATTTATGGTGCGCAACACCTATATTTATCCACCGCTGCCTTCGATGAAGATCATTGCCGATATTTTTGAATTTACCTCCAGGAACATGCCCAAATTCAATTCCATCAGCATCAGCGGATACCATATGCAGGAAGCAGGCGCCACAGCCGACATCGAACTGGCCTATACGCTGGCCGACGGGCTGGAATACCTGCGCGCCGGTATCAATGCAGGTATGGATATTGACACTTTTGCTCCGCGGCTGTCCTTTTTCTGGGGCATTGGCATGAACCACTTCATGGAAATAGCCAAAATGAGGGCTGCACGTATGCTGTGGGCAAAGCTGGTTAATACCTTTCATCCCAAAAATCCAAAATCGCTGGCCTTGCGCACGCACAGCCAGACCTCGGGATGGAGCCTCACCGAGCAGGATCCTTTCAACAATGTGGCACGTACTTGTGTGGAAGCGCTGGGCGCCGCCTTAGGCCATACACAATCCCTGCACACCAATGCATTAGATGAGGCCATCGCACTGCCCACGGACTTTTCAGCACGTATCGCACGAAACACACAGATATACTTACAGGAAGAAACCAATATCTGCAAAGTAGTGGATCCCTGGGGCGGTTCTTATTATGTAGAATATCTCACCCATGAACTGGCTCATAAAGCCTGGGCACATATCCAGGAAGTCGAAAGCCTTGGCGGGATGGCAAAAGCCATAGAGACCGGCCTTCCCAAAATGCGAATAGAAGAGGCCTCGGCACGCAAGCAAGCCCGCATCGATTCGGGAAAAGACACTATCGTCGGAGTTAACAAATACCGTCTTGAAAAAGAAGCTCCTATTGAAACGCTGGAAATAGACAATACCGCGGTGCGCGATGCACAGCTCAATCGTTTGGAACAACTAAGAGCAAACCGCGACAATGAAAAAGTGCAACAATGCTTAGATAAAATAACCCAGGCATGTGAAAGCGGCAACGGCAACCTTCTCGAACTCGCCGTTGATGCCGCACGCCAGAGAGCTTCTCTGGGCGAGATATCCTTAGCATGCGAAAAAATATTCGGGAGGTACAAAGCCGTGATAAGATCAATTTCAGGTGTATATTCATCGGAATCGGTGAACGACGATACCTACAAAAAAGCCTGTGAGCTGGCCGACCAGTTTGCCACCCTGGAAGGACGACGTCCAAGGATCATGATAGCCAAAATGGGACAGGACGGCCACGACCGCGGCGCAAAAGTAGTTGCCACAGGCTATGCCGATATAGGCTTTGACGTAGATATTGGCCCCTTATTCCAGACACCCGCCGAAGCAGCCAAACAAGCGGTGGAAAATGATGTACACATACTCGGCGTTTCCAGCCTGGCTGCAGGTCACAAAACGCTCGTACCCCAGGTAATAGAAGAACTGAAAAAACTGGGACGTGAAGACATCATGGTCATTGTAGGTGGCGTCATTCCTCCGCAGGATTATGATTTTCTTTACAAGGCAGGAGCTATCGCAATTTTTGGACCGGGCACCAAAATTCCGGAAGCTGCCATCAAAATTTTGGAAATATTGATAGAAGCCAGGAAATAAGTTTTCTGCATACACATTTCCAGGTTTTCATTTTTTGTTCGCTGATTTTTTGGGCAGCCAGTGTTTGGCTTGAAATTTGCCTTCTGTGACATATTACAAAATGTAAGCACTATGAATCGTTTCATCATTTTCATACTTGCGGCATTAATGGGAATGCCTGTTGCTTTCGGACAAACTACCATTAAGGGCAAAGTTTTCTCAAAGACTGATGGTAAAGTCATTGCAGGAGCTACTGTCATCGCAAAAGATTCGCCCGATATCCTTACCTTAAGTGATGCGGAAGGAAACTTCAAAATAAAAGTTCCGCACGGCACAGAAGCACTCGAAGTTACTGCGGCAGGTTATACCGCAAAAACCAGAGGCATAGCAGGCAAAAAAAGTGTGAACTTCGAACTGACACCAGCCAGCACCGATAACAGGATAAACATGATAAAATCACATCCTATCAAGATCTCGCAACCGGCCACTATGGACGAAAAGATAAAAAAGTAGCTTGCCAGCCTAATCAGAAAAGGTAAAATCCACAATTATCTTTGTCCTGTCGTCGGGATGTACCCTGGCCTTAAAGCTTTTGCCGGTCAATGTCTTCAGTTTTAGAATCGATTCAGTAGGCATGGCTATTTCTTTCTCAAAAAAGTAGGGTGTTTGTCCCGCCAGGGACACTTCATAGCCAATCATCACCACAGGGTTAAAATCTTCGCTTTTTCCGGTGTCTTCAACGCTCATTAGTTTGGCCATGCCATCGATACCGGCTTGCTCAAGCCGCAGATGGTCCTGAGCTGTCCAATCTTTTCCGCCATAGGTGGGCTTTTGGCCCGATCCGGTCATGGTTTGGGTAGTCTGGGCATTAAACACCACATTGTTTTTGTCGGCCCTGTCCACTTTGACAGCAAACTGCGCTCCCGGCTGAAATTGCGCCACAGCCGTGCGGGGCATGATGGTATCAAAACTCACCTCATATTCAGGATCATAGTTGTTATCAATACGTAAAACCAAGTTCACCAGCGGCTGGTCGTTGAAAGTAACTATCCCTCCCTTGCTATTTTCACCTATACTCACAATAGTAGCTGTGGCTTCGCTGCCTGCCGCCAGTATCTGCCTTGCCAGTTTTCCCCTGCCCCAGAAAAAGCTGATGCCTTTTTCGCCAAACATACCCTTCAGCAAGCCGATGAAAGGAAGGAACGCGAGTACAAAAACCAGCACCATAGCTATAGCAAACAATGTGTTCCGCGTCGGCTCGCCCCACCAGGAAACGACTTTTTGTTCAAAAGCCGCGAGCAGCACCACGGGGATAGCACCAAGAAAAGGCAGGGCAAAAGCCCAGATAAACTTATTTTTTTTCATAATCGTAGGGCATTTGAAATAACAATTTCAAAATAAGACTAATTAACAAGCTCCGCTTCGGCATTCTTTGTAATTTTGCAATCCTAATTTACAACTTTTTTAGATAATCTACCCTCCATGAAAAAAATTTTTGTCCTGATAATAATTGTTCACCTGCTGATAATAACACTATCCGCCCAGCCAAATACCGAGGCAGATAAAGGCCTGCAACAAATCTCGGCAAAAGAAATGTTGAAAAATATTGAGTTTTTTTCCTCTGAAAAATTAGAGGGCCGTTTTCCCGGTAGCAAAGGATATGAAATGGCTGCCAGCTTTTCAGCAGCCTATTTTAAAAATTTCGGGTTGACTCCAATTTACTCCAATAATTATTTCCAGCCTGTCCCGATAGAGTACAATGAAATTACCGGGCCGGTTAAACTCGAAAAAATCCAACAGGGAAAAAGCATCCAGCAGTTTGAAAACGGAAGCGATTTTGTTTGCAGGGGATTTTCAGGAAAAGGAGCCATCACGGCGCCTGTTGTGTTTTGTGGCTATGGCATGACTTTTCCGGAATTTGGTTACGATGATTATGCTACAGCTGATGTAAAAGATAAAATAGTGCTTGTCTTTAAGCAAAACCCTTCCTGGGCAAAAGAAATAGAAGGCATCAATACAATGTTGACGCGCTTCAAGGCCAAGAATGCAGCACAACACGGCGCCAGAGCCATACTATTTGTTACTACTCCCAATATGACAAATCCGCAAAAGCCAATCGGCAGCATTATGGATGGAACAGGCGAACAACTACCTGATTTTCCGCAGATGCAAATCAGTCTGGAGTTGGCAAACCAACTGTTAATGAAATCAGGAAAAAATCTCAGCTCCATGCAGTCGTGGATTGATTCGTTGAAAATACCTGTCAATGTTGAGATTGGTGATACTATGCACCTGGAAGTGAACGCTAAATATGAAAAAGACCATTTTTCAAAGAACATCATTGCTGTGCTGCCCGGATCTGATGCAAAGCTGAAAGACGAATACCTCGTCATCGGGGCACATCTAGACCATGTGGGAAAGCAGGGCGACATATTTTTTCCCGGCGCCAACGACAACGCCTCGGGCAGTGCCGCCGTGCTGGAGATAGCAAAAGCCTTTGCCACTGCGGAATTACATCCCAAACGGTCCATAATCTTTGTGTTGTTTACCAGTGAAGAACAAGGTCTTAACGGATCAAAATTTTTTACTGATAATTCCCCTGTGCCTCTGGAAAAAATTATTGCCATGCTCAACCTCGACTGCATAGGTCATGGCGACAGCATACAGGCGGGAGGCGGAAGCACCGTCCCTGTTTTGTGGCAGGTGGCACGTCGGCAGGACTCACTGAATACGCACCTGATGACGGCAAAAACATGGCCCGGAAGCGGTGCCGATGCGCAGGCGTTTTTTGATAAGGATATCCCGACCTTATACTTTGCCGCCAAAAACTCTTATACCCATTTGCACCTGAGCACCGATACTCCAAAAACCCTGAATACCGAGCTATTGGAAAAAGTAACCAGGCTGGTTTTTCTTACCGCCCTGGAAATTGCTGAAGGCGATTATTCAAGAGAGCTTCTGGTGAAATAGTCTTTAAAACAGATACTTTTTATCCATTAGAAACTATCATTTGCGGTATAAAGAATACCTTTGCAAAAAATAGTTTTATTGCTGAAGGAACTTTTATCGGGTTATAAAGATGACCAGCAAGTCGCAGTCCTGGCACAGCTCGCCGCGAACGACGATGGTGTGGCTGTTCATATCAACGGCCTAAACGGCTCCGCAAAAGCTTTTGTCATCGCTGCCGTGTTTAGGCAATCTGAAAAAACACAGTGTGTGGTTATGCCCGACAAAGAATCTGCTGCATATCTGTATAACGACCTGGAAAATATCCTTGAAGAACAGGATGTAAAATTATTTAAAAAAAACATTTTGTTTTTTCCTTCGTCATACAGGCATCCGAAAAACTTTTCAAAGATTGATAATACTTCTGTACTGCTGCGTACCGAGGTGCTCAACAAACTGCAAAAAGGCCGTAAAAAATTAGTGGTGGTTACCTATCCTGACGCCCTGCTGGAAAAAGTTGTGTCGCAGGGTTTCTTTGAAAAAAACACCCTGCGCATCAAGGCAGGGGACAAACTTTCCATAGATTTTATCAGGGAAATTTTGGTGGAATATCGTTTTGATTATGTTGACTTTGTGGCGGAGCCCGGCCAATATGCTGTCAGGGGCGGCATCATTGATGTATATTCCTTTTCCAACGAAAACCCATATAGGATTGAGTTGATGGGTGATGAGGTGGATTCGATACGTACCTTTGACCCATCCACCCAGCTCTCGCTCGAAAAGATAGCGCACATCAAGATTGTCCCCGATTCCAACGATAGTGTCCTGGTGAGAAAAAAGGTAGATTTTCCAGACTACATCAAAGGATCGGCCGCATTTTGGTTTGAAGATGCCGGTTTTGCTTTCGGACAGCTGGAGATGCTGTATGTTTTAGCTTCAGAACAGTGCCGGGCTATGAAAGATGCCGATGGTGTCGGTCACGAAGCTGAAGAAATGTTCTCCGATGCCAATAGCCTGAAAAAACACATACTTTCGTTTCCCTGCCTGGAATTTGGGAAACATCATTTTTTTGAAACCCACCAAACTATTGATTTTACAACCTATCCGCAGCCCTCTTTCAACAAAAATTTCGAACTGCTGATAAATCAACTTTCCGAAAACACAAAAAACAACATATCAAATTTTATCTTTTCCGATTCAAAAAGCCAGTCGGAACGCATTAGCGCCATCCTTGAGGATAACAGTAAAAGCCGGAAACAGGATGTGGACTTTGGTGTCGAAATCATAAATACTTCCATACACGAGGGCTTTACAGACACGGAACGAAAAATATGCTGCTATACCGATCATCAGATTTTCGACCGGTATCACCGCTTCAGGTTGAAAGATAATTACAGTGCGCGCGAAGCAGTAACTTTAAAAGAGATTTATAACCTGAGTCCGGGAGATTATATTACCCACATCGACCATGGTGTTGGGCGTTATGCCGGATTGGAAAAAATAGAGGTCAACGGCAGGCAGCAGGAAGCTATCAAGCTGGTTTATGACAACCAGGATCTTTTGTATGTGAGCATACATTCCTTGCACAGGATATCAAAATTTGTAGGTAAGGACGGCACTCCCCCAACCCTGAACCGCCTGGGTTCCAACGCGTGGAACAAGCTCAAGGCAAAAACCAAAGATCGTGTCAAAGATATTGCCAAAGACCTGATAAAACTCTATGCCAAGCGCCGCGCATCCAGCGGACACGCCTACCCTCCCGACAATTTTATGCAACATGAGCTGGAAGCCACTTTTATTTATCAGGATACTCCTGACCAGGTAAAATCCACCACAGATGTTAAAAAAGATATGGAAGCGGATTTTCCGATGGACCGGCTGATATGCGGCGACGTGGGATTCGGGAAGACCGAGGTGGCCATCCGTGCAGCTTTCAAGGCTGTTTGCGACAGTAAGCAGGTGGCCGTGCTTGTCCCAACCACCATACTTGCCTTACAGCATTATAAGACCTTTTCCGACCGTCTGGCTGAATTTCCCTGCAAGGTGGAATACATCAACCGCTTTCGTTCAGCAAAAAAGCAAAAAGAAATACTCAAAGACCTGGAAGCAGGCCGGCTGGATATTCTGATTGGCACACACCGCCTCATCAGCAAAGATGTAAAATATAAAAATCTAGGATTGCTGATAATTGATGAAGAACAAAAATTTGGTGTGGCAACAAAAGAAAAACTCAGGCAGCTAAAAGTGAATGTGGATACGCTTACATTAACCGCCACGCCTATTCCACGCACACTGCAATTTTCGCTGATGGGAGCCCGCGACCTGTCGATCATCTCCACGCCGCCGCCTAACCGCTATCCCATACATACCGAACTGCATGTTTTTAACGAAGCCAGCATCAGGGATGCCATCATGTATGAGGTATCGCGGGGCGGACAAGTATTTTTTGTACACAACCGCATTCATAACATCAACGATATCGCAGAGCTCATCCAGAGGCTATGCCCGGGTATCCGTATCACTATCGGACACGGACAAATGGAAGGCAGCGTGCTGGAACAGACCATGCTCGACTTTATCGACGGGCAGTTTGATGTGCTGGTGTCCACCACTATCATTGAATCCGGGCTCGACATCCCCAATGTCAATACCATCATCATCAACGAAGCGCAAAACTATGGACTCAGCGACCTGCACCAGCTCCGTGGCAGGGTGGGACGCACCAACAAAAAAGCATTCTGCTATTTACTGGCACCTCCCTTGTCGGTACTTACCGATGATGCACGAAAACGGCTAAAAACCATCGAAGAGTTCTCGGAACTCGGCAGCGGCTTTAATATCGCCATGCGCGACTTAGACATACGTGGGGCGGGAAACATACTAGGCGCGGAACAAAGCGGGTTTATTTCGGAAATCGGCTTTGAGATGTACCAGAAAATTCTGGACGAAGCCTTGTTTGAATTGAAACAAAAGGATTTCAAAGATCTGTATCCGGAAGATCAAAATGTGAAACAGGAATATGTAAGAGACTGCCAGATAGAAACCGATCTGGAAGTGCTTATCCCCGATACTTATGTTTCCAGCATATCGGAACGTCTGGCGCTGTATAAAGAACTCGACAGTATTACCGATGAAGAAAGCCTGCTTGTTTTTCAGAATATGATGATTGACCGTTTTGGGCCGGTATCCTTGCAGACCCAGGAATTGATCAATACAGTGCGCCTTCGCTGGATCGCATCAAAACTTGGCATGGAAAAGATCGTGCTGAAAGAATCCCTGCTTAAAGCATATTTTGTAAGCAATCCCGAATCAAGCTACTACCAGTCGGAAGTATTTACTGGTATCATAACTTTTGTAAAAGAGCATCCTCAATTTTGCAAGTTGAGAGAGTCGAATAATAAGCTTATTATTGTTATCAGCAATATAAACAGTGTGGCAGAGGCTCTGGGTAAAATATCTCTGATAAATAACATAAAACTATAGTGTACCAGTTGCCCGAAAATAAGTGCGATTTGCAAA
>DAONFU010000078.1:7065-10726 GCA_035403765.1 Bacteroidales bacterium | reverse complement strand
CCATTCGGTCCATTTGCCATCGCGCTGGCCGTTTACCAGGTTCACTTCATATTCTTTTTGTTCGTTGGGATAAAATCTCGTGTTCAGTCCGTTCTCATAATTGATGTCTTCCCACTTTTTTCCGTTCACATGCCAGTAAGTCCATTGTCCGGTCTGTTTATCGTTTTTGTAAGTTCCTTCGCACCATTTTTTTCCGTCCTCATACCAGTAGGTCCATTTGCCGTCTTTCAAGCCGTTAACAATGGTTCCTTCACCTTTCTTTTTATTGTTTTTCCAGTATTCGGTTTTCTTTTCCTGCGAAAAAGCGTTGAGGAACATGCTCATGCAGAGGATTAAGGCAAAAATTCTATTCATAATTTAAATTTAATATGCGCGTTCTGTGATAAAAATAACGAGGTCTTCCAATGATTTCTTATATGCCGAATCGGGAAATTCCGATAAGATATGCAGGGCCTTGTTTTTATATTCGTTCATGCGGTTTTCGGTGTATTCAAAACCTTTTTCCTCCCTGATTCTATGAACAAGGTGTGCGATTTTTTCTTTGTTGGTGTTATGGTTTTTCACGATGCCAATAAGATGGCGTTTTTCAGTGAAGCTTACATTTTTCAGTGTAAATATCAGTGGTAAAGAAAATTTACGGTCTTTCAGGTCGTTATGTGTGGGCTTTCCGGTCTTATTAGTCAAGTCAAAGTCGAGCAGGTCATCTTTAATCTGAAAGGCCATGCCAAGGTTTTCACCGAAGGCTTTCATTTTTTCAATAAGTTTATTGTCTTCGGTGGTGGAGGCTGTACCAGCCGAGCAGCAGGCGGCAAAAAGGGAGGCTGTTTTTTTACGGATAACGGCGATATATGTCTCTTCGTCGATATTCATCGTCCGTGATTTTTTTATCTGCAACAGTTCGCCTTCGCTCATGCTTTGTATGGCATCGGAGCCCAGATGTAAATACTTATATTCCTTGTTTTGAAGAGACACCAGCAATCCCTTTGAAAGCAGGTAGTCGCCGGCCAGCACGGCCACTTTGTTTTTCCACAGGGCGTTGACAGAAAAAAAACCGCGCCGCCGGTCCGATTCGTCCACCACATCGTCGTGTACCAGGGTGGCTGTGTGTAACAACTCGATTAATATGGCGGCGGTATAGGTAGATTTGTTTATTTTACCGGATAATCCGGCTGATAACAATACCAGAATAGGCCTGATTTGTTTGCCTTTGGTTTTCAGGATATAATTCAGCACTTTGTCGAGCAACAACGAATTGCTGTGCATGGTCTCTTCATAAAGACTGTTGAATTCGGCCAGGTTGATAGCTATAGGCCTGGTTATATCCTTAAGTGATGTCATCCGCTGTTATTCTCGAATTCAAAAGTAAGAAAATAGTTAATGATAAATAAAAAATAATATTCTGGCTACGCCAGTTTTTTATGTCAAAGACTTCGTTGGGAACTGTCTGTATAATCGGGCAGCACATCAGGCCGTTCATGGGCGGCGCGGGGTATCAGCTGGTGTGGTCTATGATTATTTTCCACTTGCCGCCTATTTTTTTCATGATTTGCGTAAACCGGCCGCCAACAGTTTCGTTGGTTCGTTGCAAGGTCCACCGGCCCATTACAAAAACGGTGACGGCGTTCATCTGCAGCATGCTCACCTCGTCAAATACCAGGATTCCCATCAAATCCCGCGAGGTGTAATGCTGTTTGTAAAAAAACAGTGTCTGCTCCCAGCCTGTAGTAACGCCGCTTTTTGTAATGAACTTCAGCGAATCCGATTTCCAGTAGCCGCTCATATACCCGTCGATATCTCCGTTGTTCCAGCATTTTTGCTGATGGGTAAGAACTGAAATAATTTCGTAACGGTTTTTTTCGCTGATGTTTTGTGCCTGAATAGCGGTGGTAATAAACAAAAAAGCCAATATTATCAAGCGTTTCATAATGATGTATTATTTGAATTTTTCTATATCCCGCCGTTCTTTTTTGGTTGGTCTTCCGGCGCCTTTGGGGCGATACACAAAAGAAACGGCTTTTATCTTTTCCACTTTTTCGTATTCAGAAGCAGGCGTAAGGTCTTCCATAAATTGCGCGACCAGTTTTGCCGACACGCGTTTTTCGAGCAGGGCGGTTACTTTAACAGTTTTTGTTATCGGGTGTTGATGAATGTGGATTATATCGCTTGGTTTTACTTCGCGTGAAGCTTTTACGGCCTGGTTGCCAATATGCACTTTCCCATTGCGGCAGGCCTCGGTGGACAAACTGCGGGTTTTGAATATCCTTACTGCCCACAGCCATTTGTCGATGCGGATTTTGGCCTCTTCCATATTATTTTTCCCTGAAAAAAATCTCTATTGGCACCCCGCTGAAGTTGAAATGACTTCTAAGTTTGTTTTCCAGAAAACGTTTGTAGGTATCTTTAACATATTGACTATGGCTGCAGAAAAAAGCAAAGGCCGGATAATGAAGAGGCAGTTGCTGTATATATTTTATTTTGGGAAATTTCCCCTTAACGGAGGGGGGCGGACTCATGGTTACCAATGGCAACAATAGTTCGTTAAGTTTTGATGTAGGGATTTTTTGGGTGCGGTTTTTATATACGGCAATGGCGGTATCCAGTGTTTTGTGAATACGTTGTTTGGTAAGTGCCGAAGCAAAAACAACCGGCACATCGGCGAAAGGGGCAATTTTTTCTTTTATTTCCGATTCGAACAGCAGATGGGTTTTTGTTTCTTTTTCAATCAGGTCCCATTTGTTGACCACTATAACAATGCCTTTGTGGTTTTTTTCGATGATACTGAAAATATGCAAATCCTGGGCACCGATACCTTTTTCGGCATCGATCATCAGCAGGCACACATCGCTGTTTTCAATGGCGCGTATGGCTCGCAGGGTTGAATAAAACTCAATATCTTCGGTAACTTTTTGTTTTTTACGCAATCCGGCGGTATCAACCAGAAGCATATCAAATCCAAAGCCATTGAAACGGGTATAAATACTGTCGCGTGTTGTTCCGGCCAGCGGAGTAACGATATTGCGTTCCGTTCCCAGCAAAACATTTATCAGCGAAGATTTTCCTGCATTGGGCCGGCCAACAACAGCTATCCTTGGCAGGTCAGGCTCTTCCTGATATTCTTCGGCGGTAAAAAATTTCATCAGTTCGTCCAGAAATTCTCCTGTTCCTGCACCATTTACCGAGGAGATAGTAAATACCCTCTCGAATCCCAGGCTGTAAAATTCGGCGGCAGCGGCTATCCGTTCATGGGTATCCACTTTATTTATCACAAGGAAAACAGGCTTTTTAATTTTGCGCAACATCAGGGCTATTTCCTCATCAAGAGGTGTCAGCCCGTCCAAAACATCAAGCATAAAAGCAATAGCATCGGACTCTTCAATGGCAAGGTTGACCTGCTTGTTAATCTCATCTTCGTAGATGTCATCAGAGCCCATTACCATGCCCCCGGTATCCACCACCGAAAAAGAAATGCCGTTCCAGTCGGACTTTCCATAATGCCGGTCGCGGGTAACACCGCTGACAGGATCGACAATGGCATTGCGTTCGCCGGTAAGGCGGTTGAAAAATGTTGACTTCCCCACATTAGGCCTGCCTACAATAGCTAATATATTTGACATTTTTTTATTATTTACTTTCCCAAATTCAATTTGTACTTGCTACTTTC
>DAONFU010000078.1:0-6965 GCA_035403765.1 Bacteroidales bacterium | reverse complement strand
CCACTTCCCCTTACCCACTAAAGATCGTATCCAAACCGTTGCAACATCGCCGAATTATCGCGCCAATTGTCATTTACTTTTACTGTAAGGTCTAAAAAAACCTTGTTTCCTACAAAATGTTCGATATCTTTCCGGGCTTCAATGCCCAGCCGTTTAATACCCGCCCCCTTATGTCCCAGAATTATTGCTTTTTGGGTTTCTCTTGCCACATACAAAGTGGCTGCAATGCGAACAATATCGGGCTCTTCCTTAAAAGACTCAATAAACACTTCAACAGAATAAGGCACTTCTTTTGAATACAGCAAAAGCACTTTTTCGCGTATGATTTCCGAAACAAAAAAACGTACCGGTTTGTCGGTCAGGTCGTCTTTTGAATAATATGGAGGACATTCGGGCAATAAGGCCAAAACGGCATCAAAAACCTGCTGAATATTGATTTTTTGTAAAGCCGAGATTCTGAACACCTTTGCATTTTTAAATTGTGTGGCCCAAATCTGTTCACAGGAATCAACAACTACGGTGTCAGTAGTATCTATTTTATTAATTAACAACAATATTGGTATATCTGTTTTATTAATCTGACCAATAATATCTGTTTGTTCAGGAATTTTTTCACCGGCTTCTACCATATATAATATAATGTCTGCGTCGGCAAGAGCCGAGGCCACCTGTGTCATCATGGCTTCATGCAACTTATAATGTGGCTTTATAATGCCGGGGGTATCGGAATAAACAATCTGAAAATCCTCACCATTGATGATACCCATGATACGGTGTCGTGTTGTTTGGGCTTTTCGCGTGATGATAGACAGTTTCTCTCCCACCAATGCATTCATCAGTGTTGATTTCCCCACATTAGGACTACCGATAATATTTACAAAACCTGCTTTGTGCATACCATTAATATCTGCAAAGATAACCAATAATCCTGAATTGTGTGGGTCTGAGTTAGTCTGGTGCAATTATCAGGTTTTAATGATGCTATAAGTGGCATAAAATTATATGTTATTAAAAAATGTTAAAATGGGGTTTATAAAAAATCAGTTGTTAAAAATTGTTCCAATTTAAAAAAAAAAGATACTTTTGAAAAATTTTTTAGAGTTTTAAAAAAAATTATACATTTGAGAAATATTTTAGTTACATTTGACTGTTTTTTAATAACAACGATTTTTTTAACCAAAAATTAAACAATATGAAAAAATTTATCCTGCTTCTGTTGCTGTCCGTCTTCTGGTTGACGGCGAAATCACAGTACACCGTTACTATCGACTCCACATCCTGCACCCCGGGAACTGCCGTGAGTGTCGATATCCGGTTAAATAATTTTGCACCAAAACTGATTAATGCGTTCCAGTTCATTATTAAGTACGACTCCAACTACCTGCAATTTGTAAGTGCAAGCAATTGGAGTGCCGGCATAACGGGCGTAGGTGTTTATTCTTATTATTACGCTCCTATCGACAGCAATGTGGTCACTTTTGTATGGGGGGATACCCCTGTGCTTGTTCCCAGTGGCGGAACATTTGTCAGGTTAAATTTTAATTACAGAGCCACCGCCCTCGGTTGTGCTCCTATCCGTTTCGACCCGGTGCGTATTACCGGATGCCAGATATGGGAAGATGGGTACATTGAATTATTGCCAATAAGCTGGAATAGTGGCAAAATATGCGGATGTTTCCCTGCCAGTGTTAACCTCACCTCGGCAGCAGGGACCAATAACCAAACCATCTGCAGTGGAAGCCCGATTACCAATGTTACTTATGCAACTACCGGAGCAACCAGCGCCACGGTAAGCGGCTTGCCGACAGGAGTAACCGGGACATGGGCTGCCGATGTAGTTACAATCAGCGGAACCCCTACAACCACAGGAACTTATAATTACACCGTTTCACTGAATGGCGGCTGTTCGCCAGTTACCACCAACGGAACTATCACCATTAACCCTACAAACACCATTACTTTAGCCACACCCGGCGCCGACGCCCAAACCAAATGTATAAACACTGCAATTGACAATATTGGTTATACCACCACTGGTGCTACAGGCGCCACCGTTACCGGCCTGCCAGCCGGAGTCATTGGCGGATGGGCATCAAATATTGTTGGAATTACCGGCTCGCCTACCGCAACAGGAACCTTTACCTATACCGTAACACTTTTGGGCGGCTGCGGAGCCTTGCCAACTACCGGAACCATTGTGGTTAACCCGAACAACACCATTACCTTGACTGCTGGCGGCACACAAACCAAATGTATCAACACCGCAATAACCGCCACTACATATACCACTACCGGAGCTACCGGCGCCACCATTACCGGCTTGCCGGCTGGAGTTACCGGATCCTTTGCCTCCAACGTGGTCACCATCAGCGGCACACCTACGGTATCCGGAGCCTTCACATATACTGTTACCCTGACCGGCGGATGCGGTACTGTAACTGCCACAGGAACAATTACTGTTACCCCTAACAATACCATAAATCTGACCTCTGCAGCCGGCACCAATGCCCAAACAAAATGCATCAATACCGGCATTACAAACATTACATATGCCACCACCACGGCTACCGGCGCTACTGTTACCGGATTACCTGCCGGCGTATCCGGAACCTGGGCATCCAATGTGCTTACCATCAGCGGCACCCCGACCGCGGCAGGAACTTACACTTATACCGTAACATTAACTGGCGGTTGTGGCATAGTATCCACCACAGGAACCCTGACAGTTACTCCTAACAATACCATTAACCTGACATCTGCTGCCGGTACCAATGCACAAACCATATGCATCAATAACGCTATTACCAGTATTACCTATGCCACCACAGGGGCTACAGGAGCATCAGTAACAGGGCTTCCTGCTGGCGTTACCGGCGCATGGGCTGCCAATGTGGTAACAATCAGCGGCACACCGACCACCTCTGGAACATTTAACTACACCGTTACCACCACTGGAGGTTGCACCACTCCGGCAGTTACTGCTACCGGAACTATCACGGTTACACCCAACAACACAATAACCCTTACTTCGGGAGGCGCCCCCAGCGTTTGTATCACTAATCCTATTCCCAATATCACCTATACAACTACCGGAGCTACCGGAGCTACCTTTACAGGTTTGCCATCCGGAGTATCTGGAGCCTGGGCTTCCAATGTGGTTACTATCAGCGGAACACCAACACCCGCCGGCACTTATACATATACCATTACTCTTACAGGCGGTTGCGGAAACATATCAACCACAGGAACCATATCGGTTGTTACAAGCAATACAATTAATCTAACTTCCGCTGCAGGAACTAATGCCCAGACAAACTGTATCAACACGGCTATCACCAATATTACCTACGCCACTACAGGAGCTACAGGCGCAACAGTAACCGGCTTGCCTGCTGGCGTTACCGGCACATGGGCAACTAATACCGTTACTATCAGCGGCTCGCCATCAGTGGCAGGAACGTTTAATTATTCTGTCACCTTAACAGGTGGTTGCGGAACAGCAAATGCCACCGGCACCATAACCGTTACTCCCAACAATACGGTTACCGCTGCCAGCGCTACACCTACCCTGTGTATTAATACCAGCTTGACACCCATTACCCATTCCACTACGGGCGCTACCGGAATTGGAACTGCAACGGGGTTGCCCGCCAACCTGTCCGCTGAATGGGTGTCGAACACCATTACCATTCACGGAACAGTTATCGCAGCCGGCACCTTTAATTATAGTATTCCTCTGACGGGTGGTTGCGGAACGGTATATGCCACCGGCACCATTACCGTGACTCCTAATAATACTGTTACCGCCGCCAGTGCTACACCAACCCTGTGTATTAATACCACCTTGACACCCATTACCCATACTACTACAGGAGCCACCGGAATAGGCACAGCCACGGGATTACCTGCAGGCTTGTCTGCTGAATGGGTATCAAATACCATAACCATTCATGGCACACCCACTGCAACCGGTACATTTAATTATACCATTCCTTTAACTGGTGGTTGTGGCGCCGCAAGTGCTACCGGCATCATTACCGTTAACCCCAACAATACCGTTACTGCGGCAAGCGCCACTCCGACACTATGTATCAATACGGTTCTGCCGGCCATTACTCACACCACCACCGGAGCTACCGGTATCGGCACTGCAGCCGGCTTACCGGCTGGCGTTACTGCCGCATGGGCAGCCAACACCATTACCATCAGTGGCACACCAAGCGCTGCCGGAACATTTAATTATTCCATTCCATTAACAGGCGGCTGTGGAATCCTTGCTGCCACAGGAACTATTACCGTTACCCCTGATAATACCGTTACGGCTTCTACTCCTGTTTCTACCTGTATTAATGTGGCCATGACCGACATTACGTTAACAAGCACCGGAGCCACGGGCATTGGCACTGCAACAGGGTTACCTGCTGGCGTTACTGCCGCATGGGCTTCTGGCATAATTACCATTAGCGGCACTCCTACCGTATCTGGCGTTTATAATTATGATATCCCTTTGACTGGCGGCTGCGGATCAGTTCATGCCACCGGTACAATAACTGTCATTACTGAAAACTCAGTTACTACAGCTTCTTCTTCCCCGACGCTGTGTATCAACACCCCGCTGACAGCAATAACTCATACCACCACCGGTGCTACAGGCATTGGTACAGCTACAGGCCTCCCTGCAGGCGTTTCTGCCTCCTGGGCATCAAACACCATTACCATCAGCGGCACACCCACCGCATCCGGTGCTTTTACCTATTCTATCCCATTAACTGGCGGCTGCGGTACCGTATATGCCACCGGCACCATTACTGTTACCCCTAATAATACTATTACGCTCACTTCCGCCGCAGGAACTAACGCACAAACTATCTGTATTAACACAGGCATTGCTGATATTGCCTATGCTACTACCGGAGCAACAGATGCAACAGTTACCGGGTTACCAACAGGTGTAACAGGGACATGGACTTCTAATATCGTTACTATTACAGGCACACCGACGGTATCAGGCGTTTATGTCTATACCGTAACGCTGACAGGTGGTTGCGGAAACATTGCCACCACGGGCACAATTAATGTTAGCCCCGCCAATACCCTCACATTGACCTCGGCACCGGCTACCGCTGCCCAGACAGTATGTGTAAATACTGCCATTACCAACGTAACAGCAACAACAACCGGAGCCACCGGAGCAACTATCGATGGCTTACCAACCGGAGTAACCGGAACCTGGGCCTCAAATGTGATAACCGTTAGCGGAACACCAACGGTAACCGGTGTGTTTATTTATACAGTTACCCTGAATGGTGGTTGCGGTGTTATTGTCCAACCAGCCATGATTACCGTTACAGCGGATAATACCATTACCTTAAGCTCAGCCGCAGGCACCGACGAACAGTTGATTTGTTTTGGCGAAGCTATCGTTGATGTTACTTATGCCACTACGGGTGCCACAGGCGCTGATATCAGCGGTCTGCCCGCCGGAGTAACCGGAACATGGGCTGCCGATGTAGTTACCATAACAGGCACCCCAACAACATCAGGAACTTACACTTATACTGTGTTATTAACCGGTGGTTGCGGCGCTGTTTCAAGCACTGGAATAATCACCATAAGTCCTGAATTAATTGTTCCCGACGAAGTGATTTCAATTAATTCCGGAGAAACGTTCACGGTTATTCCTGCTGCTCCTGCCGGAACAACTTATTCCTGGGATACTCCGACTTATACCAATGATGTAAGCGGCGGTGCTGCAGGCAGCGGAACCAGTGTTTCGGGAGGTCCGCTCACTATTCCTTCGGGCTCCGGAACAGCTGTGTATATTGTAACACCCACTTCAGCACAGGGCTGCGTTGGTGAAACATTTACGGTAACCGTAACAGTAACTCAGGCTCGTGTAACTGAACTTGCTTCAGCCTTCAGCCCCGACGGCAATGGCCAAAATGATGAGTTCCCCTCCGATTATTATACACAGACTCATAAATACACTGTCGAGATTTTCGATCGCTGGGGTGTTATGCTTTACAAAGGTAGCGAAGGATGGGACGGAATGTATAACGGAAAAATGATGCCTCCCGCCACCTATTATTATAAAATAAATTTAGAAGGAGTGGACGGTACAGAAACGAAAATTGGATCCATAACTCTTGTTAAAAATTAATATTTTATAAATAATTAAAAAAACATACAGATATGAAAAAAATAATTTTAATACTGAGTTTTTTGACAATTACAGTTTCTGTTTTTGCTCAAAATGATATTCAACTTAGCCAGCAGATCAACAACAGGGTTGTGTTCAACCCTGCCGCTACCGGGCAATCGGGATGTTATAACTTTACTGTCCTGGACCGCGAACAGTGGATAGGCATTAAAGACGCCCCCTCAACCCAGTTGTTTAATTTCAATAAATATATTAAAAAGGCAAAACTCGGATTGGGACTCACAGTTATACACGACCGTCTTGGAGTGGAAAGTTCGCTGGGCGCGAAAGTGTTAATTGCTTATCATGCATGGTTGACGGATAAAATGGTTCTTTCGTTCGGTATTGGAGCAGGTATTATCAACAAAACCATCAACTACTCTGCGCTTACCTGGGACGACCCAACAGAAGCCGGAATAAAAACAGGCAAAGAAAGCAAACTTACACCGGATTTTGATTTCGGTTTGGAATTCAACTACAAAGGGTTAAGCCTTGGCGCCTCGTCAACACACCTGATTACCTCCCTGAAAAAATCTACTTCTTTTAAAGTTCCCAGACATATTTATGCGTATGCAAAATATGCCATCAAATGTTCGCCCTCATTTGAACTGGTTCCGGCTGTTTCTTACAACAATGTGGGGACTGTTCATTTATTGGAAATCAATGCCATGGCTAACATCAAAGACCGTGTTTCTGCAGGCCTTTCGTACCGTAGTGGCATCAACGCCAAAAGCAAAGAGAACGATCTGCCCGCCATGGGAACCGA
>DAONFU010000077.1:6105-10727 GCA_035403765.1 Bacteroidales bacterium | reverse complement strand
TACTGGCATATACAATAAAAAGCTGCCGGTTTTTATTATTTTGTATAGTTTTGTACTGTTGATTTATCAGGGCGCTTACAAGGCCGGTAAATCATCAGATAAGTTTTTTTGGTTTTTGTTAACGCTATACTATGCAGGAAATTTCAGAGCTGCCCGAAGAAGAAAAAGAATTTTACGAACATTACCGTTTTGTTGTTGATCCCGGACAACAGCCAGTGAGGATTGACAGGTTTTTGTCCGACAGGATATCCAATGTTTCCAGAAGCAAGATACAAAGTGCTGCCGACGCCAATGCCATCCAGGTTAACGAAAAACCCGTCAAGTCGAGTTATAAGATAAAGCCCCGCGATATTATAACCATCGTTTTACCTTTTCCGCCCCATGAATTTGAACTTATTGCCGAAGATATTCCCATTAATATCGTTTATGAAGACAAGCACATCATCATCATCAACAAAGATGCGGGCATGGTGGTTCATCCGGGCTATGGTAATTTTACCGGAACGCTGTTGAATGCCTTACTTTTTCATCTGAAAGACGATACTGATTCGCAGCCATTACTGGTGCACCGTATTGATAAAGACACCTCGGGCATATTGGTGGTTGCCAAAAATGAAATAAGCCAGGCCAAACTTGCCAGGTATTTTTTCGATCATTCCATCGACCGCAGGTATGTAGCACTGGTATGGGGCGACTTTGAAGATGACCAGGGTACGGTAAGCGGCTATATCGGGCGCAACCTCCGCAACCGAAAAATGATGGATGTTTACCAGGATGAGGAGCAGGGGCGGTATGCTGTAACACATTTTAAGGTCCTTGAGCGGTTCCGTTATGTTACGTTGATAGAATGCACCCTCGAAACCGGGCGCACGCATCAGATACGCGCGCACATGAAACATACCGGACATCCGCTGTTCAACGATGCGCTGTATGGGGGCGACAACATCCTGAAAGGAACCACGTTTACGAAATACAGACAGTTTGTTGAGAACTGTTTTCAATTGCTGCCAAGGCAGGCACTGCACGCCAAATCTCTTGGCTTTGTTCACCCGATCACAGGCAGCTATGTTTTTTTCGATTCGGATATTCCTGAAGATATGCAGGGAGTCCTTGAAAAATGGCGGAATTATGCTAAAAATATTTAAATCTGATTAAACATACTTGCAAATAACCTATTTTTGAATAAAAAAAACGATAAACTATGGAAAACCAAAATGCTTTAGAAATTTTAAAAAGCGCCATACTGATGGAAGTCAGGGGCCGGGCTTTTTATAAAAGTGTGGTAGATCAAACCGCAAACGAAGACATCAAAAACATTTTCACCATCATGGCCGACGAAGAAAAGCTTCATGCCGACTTTCTTTCAAAACAATATTCCAGCATCAAACAAACCGGGAGCCCCGCTCAGCACGTCCTGCCAGATACTTCTGCCGAAAACGTGGTAAGCCTGATTTTGTCGCCGGAAATAAAAAATCAGATTTCAGGAGCCGGTTACGAAGCGGCAGCCATTTCGGCATCTATTGATATGGAAAACAAAGCCGTTGAAATTTATACTGATTTTGCAGAAAAAGCAGAGGATAATGAAATAAAGGCACTGTTTATCTGGCTTGCTAACTGGGAAAAGGGCCATGTGAAATTATTAGGTGAACTGGATAAAGAGCTGCGCGAAAAAATCTGGTACGACAACAGTTTTTGGCCTTTCTAAAACCTTACGGCAGCATAATCCGAATACCTTTCCACCGGAACAAAACCTGCCTGGCTTATCAGTTGTTTTATTTCCTCTGCATTCATGGTGTTTTCTGATTTTTCCATGCCGGCAGCGACATATATTTCTGTGGTTTCATCAATGGTGCCGTCGAAATCGTCCACACCGAAACCCAGCGCCAGTTGCGCCTGATTCTTTCCCAGCATAGGCCAATAGGCTTTCAGGTGTGGAATATTATCAAGAAATATCCTGCTCACAGCATAATTTCTCAAATCTTCCACCAGGGAAACCTCCGGCAGATGCGACATTGCATTGTTTTTGTTTTTATACTTCAAGGGAATAAACGCATTGAAACCTGTGGTTTCGTCCTGCAGATTTCGCAGCAACTCCATATGGCGGAGCCGGTGACTATACTGCTCACAATGCCCGTACAACATAGTGGCGTTAGAGAAAATGCCTTTTTGGTGGGCCGCCTTGTGCAGATTAAGCCAGGCCGCTGACGATAGTTTTTCGGGGCATATTTGTTTTCTTATGGCCTCATCAAAAATTTCGGCGCCGCCGCCGGGTATTGAGTTTAAACCAGCATCAATCAGAATTTGCAGACCTGCCGCATCGCACATTTTGGCTTTCCGGAAAACATAAAACAGCTCGGCTGCCGAGAACGCCTTGATATGAACTTGCGGCCTTAACCGCCGCACCTGTTTTATCAAAAGCTCATAGCCGGCCAGGCTGGCCTCGGGATGTGTGCCCCCTGTGATATGTATTTCGGTTATATCCTCCTTCATATTTCGGACAATTTTGTCCACATCGTCATAAGTATAATTCCACGACCCGGTCTCCCCCATTTTTTTGGAAAAAGAGCAAAACTGACAATCGTAAATACAAATATTGGTGGGTTCCAGATGGGCATTTTTGATATAAAAAACCCGTGAACCATTCAGTTTGTGCCGCACATAACCTGCCATGACCGCCAACAAGCCCGTTTCTGTTTTTTCATACAGATGAAGTCCTTCCTGAAAAGTAATTCTTTCGCCAGACAAAAGCTTTTCAGCAATCTGCCTGTCTGTTCCGGATGGTATCATATTTCCATTAAGATAATATGACAGGGTTTCTTCCATACAAAAGCTATCGTCAGGTATTTTGGTTATCAGACAGCTGGATTAAAACATGTTGCACTATTTCAACAAGCTGATTTTCTTCACCAGAGATTTTTCGCCGGTATTTATATGCAACACATAAAAACCGTTGGCAAAACAGCCCAGATCCATTTGCAGGTGATTGGTGGAGCCGCCCCGGTAATCAAAAGTTTTCACTTCGTTGCCCAGCAGGTCATAAACTTTTATCACAACATTCTCATGAAAATAGTTACCAAAATCAATATTGATGATTCCGTTAGCCGGATTGGGATACACACGAATGTCGTCCGCCTTGTTTTCCGCAACAGAGTACGTTACCGGGTTGCACAACACAGGGAATATGGCATGTGAGAGATTATACGACCAGGAGGCAATATTTGAATACGGCAGCCAGTTGTCGTTTTGCCATAGTTCCCAAGCCGTACCAGGCATAGATTCGCCATTTTTATTTGTAAGTAACACTATAGTATCTCCGGGTTTTTTGGGCAGCATAATGCCGAGGTAAAAAACACCGGTAACATCGTATGGCGTAGAAAAAGGCAGGAAAGTATATGTGTTCATGTTAATGTCGCTTTGTATCTGGGCACAGGACAGCGAGTCGGTAAAGAGGATGTTTCCGGGGGCTCCGCCGGGGCCTGAATTATCCCAGGCATGAACGGCAATTTTATAATCCTGTCCTGAACCATTTCTGGCTTTTCCGAACTTGAAAAAAGCACCCACCATTTTGGTGTGAGGCGCTACCGCAGTGAAAACATCGGCCTTGGCTTTATCGGAATAACCATTGTTCCCCGACACATACCCATACACTCCGGAAGTATAGTAAACCGAATACATGACCATGTTTCCGGGTATCGGAAAATGAAGTGTATCGCAGGGTTTAATTCCCGGGCCGGTGCCGCTGACGTTGATATAGGCTGTTTTGGTTTCCGTGTCGCTTCCCTGTGCGTTGGTGGCCGTCAGAGAAACCTCATAGGTTCCGGCCGCAAGGTATTGAATGCCAGTGGGATTCTGAACCGTGGAACTGGCAGGAGTGCCGCCGGTAAAAGTCCATGCCCACGAAGTAGGCGCACCTGCCGACAAATCGGTAAAATTTACCGTACCGCCAACCGGAATAGACGTAAGATTGGCAACAAAATCCGCTATGGGCGCGTTATCTCCAACAGTGATATAATTATTTTTTGTTTCGGTATCGCTTCCTGATGCATTGGTGGCAGTTAAAGATACAGGGTAAATTCCTGCGGTATTATACTGTATTCCTGCGGGGTTTTGGGTGTTGGCGCTGGCGGGGGTTCCTCCTGTAAAAGTCCATGCCCAGCTCGTGGGAGTCCCTGACGAAAGATCGGTGAAATCCACAGTGCCGCCTACGGGTATTACGGTCGGCGTACCTACAAAGTTTGCTGTGGGAGGAGGATCTCCCACGGTGATGTAAGCAGTTTTTGTTTCGGTGTCGCTGCTGGTACCATTCGATACCGTAAGAGAAACAGTATAAACCCCGGCAGTATTATATTGAATATTAGCTGGATTTTGAGTATTGGCTGTTGCCGGCGTTCCACCTGTAAAAGTCCAAGACCAGGTGGTGGGGTTTCCGGTTGAAAGGTCGGTAAAATTAACAGTTCCTCCCACCGCAACAGTGGTTGGCGTACCCGAAAAATCAGCATGGACAGGTGTTCCGCTACCACAGTAAAACCCGTTCAGGGTAGTTATTCCTGTGTTGTCGGGGTCCAGCCAGTCTTTCAGCCGGGTGGCTGCCGTTGTTCCGTTTTGGTCCCATGAGTAAGAGA
>DAONFU010000077.1:0-6005 GCA_035403765.1 Bacteroidales bacterium | reverse complement strand
TTATAATATGGGTTAAAGGTTGGTGCCTGGCTAAGTTGCACCAAATAAAAGTCGGAGCCGGAATTGCCTTCGTTGCCTCCATGGGCCTTAAGAGTGCATCCTGTCATAGAGTTTGATGTTGGTTCGCCGGACGGGTCGGGGCAGCCGGTTGCTTCATAATTAAAGTAAAACACCCACTGGTTGAGGTCGGCAGTACTGGCTCCGTTGCCGCAATGGTCGGCAGTTAACATGTAGGGTGTGCAATCCTGCCTTTGGTTATTCAGCAGCGTCCCCGAACACCAGCCATAAGAAGAACCCACTTTGAGAAAAATACGGGCCACACCTTTTTTTTCATCCTGCCAGTTGGTGCCTTCTGAACAGTTAATATTGACCTCGCAGCTTTCGGAATCGCCAAATTCTTTGGTATTGTTTCCAAATTTGAAGTCGCGGTACACATAAGCAATTTCCGAAATACTGATAACAGAAAAACCTTTGGTGCGTGAGGGCTCGAAATATTCGATTGTAAAAGCATTTCCCGGCATCAGTTCGGTGGCAAACAATCCCGATTCGGTATTGTTTTCCTGCGTATAAGCGCCCAGCACCCTGCTATGGTCTTCATTATACAGGTACATCCTGGCTCCGGCCGGAAGCCAGAAATGATTATAATAAACACCCAGGGCCAGTGCTCCTTCAGCCTTAATTTTCAGTCGCCAGATTCTGTCGCCGTTGGGAAGAGTTTCCCAACTACCTGAATTGTTGAGGTTAATATCGACCAAAATGGATCGTCCAACTTTTCTTAAGACACCGTTTTTTGCATCGGCCTCATCTTCTTCCTGGATAAATTTCATATCGGGCTTGGGCAAAACCTTTTCCACGTAATCTCCGGTAACTGCTCCCGAAAAACTAACAGGCGTGCCGCCCCGGTTGGTCTGTGCATAATTAATTGCCGGTAAGAAAAAAAACAAAAAAGCAATTAAAAACAGTTTTTTCATGTTATGTTATTTGGTTTTTACAAATTCTCCTTTTAAGAATGTTTTTCCGCTTTTGGCGGTGAGGTAGTACACGCCATCAGGGATATCAGAAATGTCGATGGTGGTTTCTGAAGAGAAGATATTCAGCTCGGGATAGTTTTTGACAGCAATGCCCATTACATTATAAATCGTAATGTTGTGCACTTTGTTTTCAAGAGCTGAGCCGGTAAGCACTATTTTATTTTGTGCAGGAGAAGGATAGATGCTTATCTTTTTTTCGGTAGTGTTGATTTTTGATACGCTTACATCAGTAGGACAGGTTGACCCAGCTTTTCCCACTAATGTTGACGCGCCGGTATTCAAGGGATCAAGCCAGTCTTTCAGCCTTTTAGCGCTGGTAGTTCCATTTTTATCCCAATGGTTATAGAATTTCCCGTAATAATCAGGCTGTGTGGGGCTACTGCAAAACGACCCACCACCAGTAAGGGTTCCGACAATTTTTCCGCTCGAGTTAAACAATGGGGATCCGGAAGACCCCTGTTCGGTAACGCCATGATTGGTAACCGTTGGCGCCCATAATACCTGCCAGTGTGAGCTTGGCGCGCCATAGGTTACAGAGGCCAGTGCCGTAGTAAAAGTGGATATTTTCATGATATCTGCTGAAGGATGGTGAATGCCCACTCCGCTTGTGCTTCCGCTGCCGCTACGATCCCAGCCGTTATAATAGGGATTTAGAGTGGTCAGGATAGGCGTATTAATCTGTACCAGACAAAAATCCGAACCACTATTATTGGAGCCATAGGTATCATGTGCTTTAAGGGTGCATCCGGTTTTCACAAAAATACCCGATGGGCTGGTACCCTGGCAAGTGGACGCTTCATAATGAAAATAAAATTTCCAGGCATTGCAGTCTGCAACAGAGGGATATCCGCTATTATATATACAATGGTCGGCCAAAAGCACATAAGGGGTACAATTCTGGCTGGTATTGTTCACCAAAGACCCTGTGCAGTTGAAGATTCCGGACCCCACTTTAATGTCGAGCAGGCAAACTCCCTTTTTTTCATCCTGCCAATTGGCACCTTCGGGACAATTGACATTTACTTCACAAGCATCAGAACCTTTACTGACGATATTTTCGCCAGGGCGGTAAAAAAATTCAAGGTCTGTTATATGAAGGGCAACATCTGCTTTTTTTGTGTTCGGAACATATAGCTCTAAGGTTAATTCGTCACCATAAATTTTTTCATGGGTGAAAAAATTGTCTTCCGAATTATTAAGGGATGTGTAGGCGCCAATGGTTTGTGTTTTTCCGGCATTATACACAAACAACATAGCGTCTTCCGGCAGGTAAAAAGACTGATACTCCAGGCCTATGGCCCTGGCGTTGGCTGCTTTAATGGTGAGTCGCCAGATACTGGCATCTTCGCCAGGCAGTTCGGTCCAGGTGCCGGCATTGTTAAGGGTAAAATCCACCGGAATAACAACCCCTATCCTGTAGGCTTCACTTTTGGCTGCCCGTTCATTGTCTTCCGAGGCCAATTGCATCATATCGGGGCCTTGAACCCATACATAGTCGATGTCGGCAGGCAGATTGTTGTAAAAGAAACTTCGGGGTGTTCCACCTGCGTTATCCTGTGAAAATACCCCTGTAAAACCAAGACAAAGGAAAATTAATGGAAGTAGTGTTTTTTTCATTTTTCGTAGTTAATTATTAGCTATTTATTTGAATAATGCAAAATTAGGAAATTTTGTCGGCACGGCTAAATATTTTGGCAATTAATTTACCATTAGGTCAAAAATATTTTCCAAGTCCACTTTTTCCATTACAAAGTTATCGCCGCTAACCTTGTTGGCGAGCATATTATTGATAATTTCAATTTTATGGCGGGCGCTTAATCCCAAATCCCCCAGACTGGTGGGAGCTCCCAGTTGTTTAAAAAACATTTCAAAACCTTGTATTGTGGCCTGCGGATCAGCTGTATGAAAAAGTTCCTGACCCAAAAAAGAGAGTTTTTCACCAATCTGGTTTTTAAAGTACTTCATCCATGCGGGATAGGCCACCGACAGGGAGGCTCCGTGGGGCACATCGTAAAGCACCGACAGGGTGTGGCCAAGGCCGTGTACGCCCCAGTCGCCATTTTTCTTCCCGTATGAGGTCATGCCATTGAGGGCGCAGGTTGCGGCAAACATTATCTTTTCGCGGTATTCATATCTGTTAAGATGTTTCAACAGCAAGGGGCCATATTCCACGGCTTCCTTAATAATTGAGGATACAAAACGGTCGGTGAGCGAAGTTTCTCCTTTGCCAAAAAAACCCTCCAGGGCATGAGCCACAAGGTCCACAATACCATAAGCCGTGTAATCGGCCGGCACCGAAAAGGTGTATTCCGGATCGAGAAAAGAATGTTTCGGGAAATTGAGCGGGCTGAAATATCCCGGTTTTTGTTTGGTCTGGTCATTTTGAACCACGGCAAACGGATTCATTTCGGAACCGGTGGCGGCAAGGGTCAACACGGCTATCAGGGGTATGGAACGGCTAGGTTTTACTTTATTTTCCATAATATCCCAGGCATTATTTTGAAGGGGAATTGCCAGACCAATAATTTTTGCCGAATCAATGACACTGCCTCCACCCACAGCCACAATAACATCAACCTGGTTTTTTCTTCCTACCGTCGCAGCGGCATCCACATCGCTGATCACCGGGTTTGATTTTATTCCGGAATATTCAAAAACATTGGCGTTGGCTATGTTCATCTGGTTCATTATCTTTTGATAAATACCGTTTTTCCTGATGGAGTTTTTTCCATAAACCAGAAGCACTCTGTTGCCATATTTCGCAAGTACTTTGGGCAAATCGCCAATAACACCCTTTCCAAAATGCAAACAGGTGGGGTTGCTGATAATAAAATTTTCCATAGTGTAGAATTTTTGCAGGTTAAACCCTTTTTTCCAAAAGATCTTTAACTGATGATTTTAATATTTGATTAACAAACTTGTATCTGTTTTTTGGTCGTAAAAAAGTTTAAGAATAAAAACCCCTTTAGACAAATTCTGTTTCTTTGAATTTATGTTGATTTTATGTTCTCCTTCCGGATAAACCTCATCGGCAATCAGCATTTCCCTGCCCAACAGGTCGGTAATAGTCATCCTTATCTTTTGTTTGCAGCTCACATAAAAAGAAATTGTTGTGTTTTCGTAAAAGGGGTTGGGATATACCTCGGCAACCTGCTCCCTGGCCTGTTCTGCTAAATAGGTTGTTGTATTTACAGTTACTCCATCGGAGGAGCAAATGGTTTCAAGACCGGCACCGTTGACAGTTTTTATGCTAAAATAATAGGTCTGACCGTCTGTAAGAGTCAGCCCTGATTTGGTTACTGAAGTGTTCAGTGCGTTGTCGGTCCAAGAGACAATATCGGTGGCGCCCTGCGATGTTCCAATGGCATACCAGTATTTCGAAATGCCTGAGTTGGAATCGGCCGATGCTTCCCAGTTGGCCGAAAGCGTGTTAAGAGAAGCGGTGGTGTTAATGTCGCTGCCTGTGCCATCATTTACCTGTGCACATAATGGGGCAGTCCAATCCGCATTGATGTTGAAGTAATCAATAGCGGAGAGATTACCCGCGGCATCGTTAACAATGGATTTTACTTTCGCGCAATAGGTAGCGGGGTTGGGGTTTTGAAAACGAATATCTTTAGTCGGATTTGCGCCAACAGTAACTGTAACGGATGGATATCTCGACCTGTAAACTTTTATTTCATTGATGTACACTTTGCTGTGTCCGGTACGGAACGAAAAGTGGTTTGCCGTAGTTGTCAGCGGATTGGGGTCAGTCCACGCCCCCAAAAGGATATTATCGCGATACACCGAAATTTTTCCCGTTATTCTGTCGTGAATAACCTTAATATTATACCATTGGCCTAAAGTAGTAACAACATTATTAATGACAAGCATCTGTGAAAACACATTGTTTTCTACCCTGTAAAACTCCAGTTTCGAAGTTTCCTGCCTGAAAAAGATAAAGTAGGAATTTCCCCTTTCGGTAAGACTTGCGTTATCGCAATAAAAATGCAGACCAAACCGATGCTGGTTTGTTCCGCTGGTGGCGGGATCAATTTTCACAGTAAAATCATACAAATACCTGTTAGAAAGCCCCTGATTCAGGGCTGCATAAATATTGGTATTGTTCACCGAAGTATCGGTCTGGATAAGGTTTCCGCCATTGACAACCCAGGTGCCGCCCGCTGCCGGAACCGACCATACCGACGAGGCATAACTATCAAAATTATCGCCAAAAAAGCCTCTTGTGGCGTTGGCGTGCCATTCGGAGCCATCGAATTCGAGAACCTGATAATAGCTTTTTTCTATACCGGATCCGCCGGCATTATCTGTATCGGTGAAGGTGGCCGTAAAATCCTGTGTTTGCCAGGTACCCGTAACACTTGCCACTGTTGTTGGAGCCACGTTGTCGGGCTGTACCGATGTCCAGGTCGCTGCCCAGCCGGCCGCCGTTGTGGCACAATCAGAGCGCCATTCAACAAACAGGGCGCCTCCGTTGGTAGTTATGGTTGTCGGCGCCACCGTATTGTATCTGCCGATTAAGGGTGCAAATTCATTGGTTCCATCGTAAACATACAAGAAATCATAATTGGCCTCTGCATTAAAAGAAGCAAATGTCAGGGTGATGCTGGAGGCCCCTCCTGCCGGCTGAATAAGCCAGAATTTTCGTTCGTCATTGGCGTAATTGGCGCCACTTCCGCCGGTATCATAAAACGAACCCGAAGCTGCCGTATAGGTAGTTACCGGAGTGGTATTATTCATGAGTTTGTAATAATAGTCCCAGTTCCAGTTTACACCGGGATCGGTATGGGTCTGGCTGGGGTAGTGCTGATGTCCTCTTATTTTAGTACAGGCTGTTTCTCCGCCCAAATCGTGCAGGCCGTCATCCAGTTGGGTGCCATCATCCAGTGTTTCACGAAAAAACGTTCTGAGAGGATTGATGCCATAAGCTGCGCAAATATCCCGCGACAAGGCGGCAGAGCTCTGATACAT
>DAONFU010000076.1:0-10936 GCA_035403765.1 Bacteroidales bacterium | reverse complement strand
TTTTATCATAAAAAAGGTTTTGTAATTTTTTCGGGTGCAAATTTATACAATAAATGCGAATCAAGGGTTAAAAAATTAAATAAATAAAAGCTGCGGCAATTTTACCAAAGACATGAACAATAAGACCTTTTGTAGAACGCACTTTGCTAGCTCTTTGAAAATCTGTTTTTTCGATCAACCAATTGAATAATGATTCTATAGGCTGACGGACTACTGAGACTGCTGTTGAGAACAAATCATTTGCAGCTTTATCAAACTGTTTTTCTCTCTCGGATTGTCCTTTAACAGCTTTTACAGGAGTTAGCATTACAGCATTTTGAGAAGATGCAATCTGTGAGAAAAAATCTGCATGATTGTAAATTTTGTCTCCAAAAAATGTTCTGTTTATAATATTACCCCATGCTTGTTTAAACAGATTCAGGTCATTTTCTGATGCAGGAGTAAGCAATAGGTCTTCTGGAAAAGGCAAATGTCCTTTATGATGAAATGCTAAAGCATGAAGTTTAGAACCATAGTAATACATTCCTTTTGTAGAACAATAACCTTTATCAGTAAGTTCTGGAGCTACTTTGCCTGCACGTTTTCCAGAGCAGGTAATTATTGGTAAAGAGTCTAACAAACTAAATTCCGTAGAACAGTCTTTAGGAATAAATTCAGCGAGTAAGGGACGAACCAAATGAATAAAAGCATCAGAGAGCCTATTAAGTCTATTATTAAATGCTGAATATGATGGTAATTTGGGGAACCATGAGCGCAAATAGTCATTAGCAAAACCATGAATTTGCTTGCATTTAAAGCGTTGCTCCTGATGTATGGCGTAAAGATAAATGGTCATTATTTCTTGGTCAGTAAATTCAGGTTCGTTATTATTAGAAAATCGTTGACAACAATATTGTAAATCTTTTTCAAATTTTTCACAGATGTAAAAATAAATTTCTATTAATTTGTCTTCTTTATTCTTGGTAATCATATCTTAGTTGGTTTAGTGGAATATTCCGCTAAGATATTGATTATCAGGATATTATAAAAACATTATTTACATAATTTACTAACAATCAAACAGTTAATAACTCTCATTTTTATATTCAATTCAACCCTTGATTCGCATAATAAATTA
The DNA here is from genome assembly GCA_035403765.1 of Bacteroidales bacterium. Lineage (GTDB taxonomy): Bacteria > Bacteroidota > Bacteroidia > Bacteroidales > CAIWKO01 > CAIWKO01. The sequence continues at coordinate 9,819 of DAONFU010000076.1, read as the reverse complement.
TTACTGCTGCTTTACTATTGAAAAAGACAATGACAACTAATTATGATACAACTCCTTGACATCTATTATTTTTTTGAACCTCCGGTCAATTTTATAAAAAAACATCACCTTTCTGATTATTTTATTAGTTTTATGCACTTTTTTCAACATTGCAAAATAAATAATATGCTATTATATCAGATAGCGGTTACCTTAATACCAGGCATTGGCGATATTACGGGCAAAAAGTTGATTGCCTACTGTGGCGGATTGGAAGGGGTTTTCAGCGAAAAGAAACAACATTTGATGAAGATACCGGGAATCCGTGAAGTCTTAGCCACATCAATTATTAATGGCAGGAACAAGGCGCTGCAACGTGCCGAAAAAGAGATTCTTTTCATAGAGAAGTATGATATTCAGTGTTTTTTCTTTACAGAAGATGCTTATCCACGCCGCTTAAAAAATTGTGTTGACTCGCCCATGATGCTTTATCATAAGGGCCCTACCGATTTAAACAACCCCAAAATTATCAGCATTGTTGGTACGCGCAGCGCCACCGAATACGGCAAAGATTGTTGTAAAAAAATTGTTGAAGGCCTGGCCGGCAGCGAGGTGCTTATTGTCAGCGGCCTGGCTCATGGCATTGACACCTGCGCACATAAAGAAGCTGTAAAAAATAATATGGGCACCATTGGTGTGCTGGCCCACGGACTCGACAGAATCTACCCCGCCGTGAACAGAAACCTGGCATTGAAGATGCTGGAAAAAGGAGGCCTGCTCACGGATTATATCAGCGAAACCAATCCCGACAGGGAAAACTTTCCCAAAAGAAACCGGATTATCGCAGGGCTTTCCGACGCCACCCTGGTGATTGAAGCCGCAAAAAAAGGCGGCGCACTGATTACTGCTGATATTGCTAACTCATACAACCGCGATGTGTTTGCTGTGCCCGGAAAAATTACTGACCAATATTCCGAAGGATGCAACCATTTTATCAAAACCAATAAGGCCGCGCTCGTCCAATCGGCAGAAGATATCAAATACCTCATGGGCTGGGACACAAAAAAACAAAAAGACGCACTTGTTCAACGAAGGCTTTTTGTTAACCTGACACCCGACGAAGAAGCCATCGTAAAACTTCTTGAACTCCACAACCAGTTAAGCGTGGATACCCTGTGCCTCGAACTGCAGACCACCACAAGCATGGTAGCTGCCGCATTGCTGAATTTAGAGTTTGAAGGTATCGTTAAAAACCTGCCTGGCAAAATGTACACTCTTGCCTAATCATTATCAGGCAGATTATCCTGCTGCGCTGCCACCATCCCATTAGACAATCCATCCCGGAAAGGCGAATTTTTCTGATGCTTGTGGATAGCCACAAACGACAAGCCGATGGAAATTCCCAAGGCCACAAAAGACAATATTCCCAGCGCGGGTATGTTTTTCTGAAAAAGAAAAAAATCATAAAGGCCATGAATAAACACGGCAAAAACAAGTCCCAAAACAAAATTGCCGGTCATCCTTGCAGCGTATTTTGCCCTTCCGGCATAGTATCCCAAAACAACAGCGCAGACAGCATGCAGCGGCACCGCGGTAAACATACGTAACACCGCCGTGCCAAGGCCCGAACCCACCACATATAAAACATTTTCGACCGTGGCAAATCCCATAGAAATCATCATTGAATACACTATGCCGTCGAAAGGTTCGTTAAACTCGGGTTTGGGGAAAATATACTTTCTGAGTACGAAATATTTGCAGCCTTCTTCGGTAACAGCCACCACCAAAAAAGCATAAATCAGCGTAATCAGAAAACCTTGATTATCATCGATTCCAAGTTTGGTTACGAGCACCTCTATTATCGTGGCCGGAACAATACATAGCGCACCCAGCAAAAAACTGTTTTTTAACAGGCGAAAAGGTTCTTTTTCAAATTTATCCTTGAAATAAATAAACAGGCACAGGCCAACGCCTGGAGCTATAGCCAGCGGAAGAGCAATTAATATGAGGGAGACAATACTCATTTCAGGACACAAAAGTATCAAACTTCCTGAAAAATATTTTTTTATTTTTTTGTCTTCCTTTTGAAAAAAAAACTACTTTTATTCATTAAATATTTTTGAATTATTCACCTGTTTTAATAACACTTTTTAACTTCAATTTATCATGCATATAGCTATTGCCGGAAATATCGGATCGGGTAAGACAACGCTGACAGGTATACTGGCCAAACATTTTAAATGGGAAGCCCATTATGAAGATGTGGACACCAATCCGTATCTGAACAGTTTTTATGAAGACATGCAGCGCTGGTCGTTTAACCTCCAGGTATATTTTTTGAATAGCCGGTTCCGCCAGGTTCTTAAGATCCGCGAAAGCGGAAAAACGGTTATACAAGACAGAACCATCTACGAAGATGCTTACATCTTTGCACCCAACCTGCACGCAATGGGACTGATGAACACGCGGGATTATGAAAATTACAGTTCCCTTTTTGAACTCATGGCCGCCTTTTTGAAACCACCCGATTTGCTGGTGTATCTAAGAGCCGAAGTGCCTACCCTGGTGCGCCAGATTCAAAAACGGGGACGCGACTATGAAAACTCCATTCGCATTGATTACCTCACCAGGCTTAACGAACGCTACGAAGCCTGGATTTCGTCATACAATATCGGGAAATTGCTCATTGTTGATGTTGATGAAAAAGATTTTGCCAACAACTCTACCGACCTCGAAAAATTTATCGACAACATCAACGGCGAACTCTACGGATTGTTTAAGTAAGTCGTGATGAACATTATCGGCATCATCCCCGCCCGCTATGCCTCCACACGTTTTCCCGGGAAACCCCTGGTAACAATCAACGGAAAAACTATGATCAGGAGGGTTTACGAACAAGCTGCAAAATCGCAGGCCCTGGCAACTGTTTATGTGGCTACCGACGACCAGCGCATCTTCGACCATGTGCTTGAGTTTGGCGGCCAGGCCATGATGACCTCCGACACCCACCGTACGGGCACTGAGCGTTGTTACGAGGTGGTGGAAAAGCTGGAGGCAGCGCACAAATTTTTCGATGTAGCCATTAATATCCAGGGCGACGAACCTTATATACAGCCCGACCAAATAGACTTGCTGGCATCGTGTTTTGCCAATCCAGCGGTTGAAATTGCCACCCTGATAAAAAAATTAAATGCAGGGAAAGAAATCAACAGCCCAAACACCATCAAAGTGGTTACGGCTAACAACGGAAAGGCCTTGTATTTTTCGCGGGCGCCCATACCTTTTGTCAGAGAAAAAGAAAATGCTCAATGGCTGCAATTCAACACGTTCTATAAGCACATCGGAATTTATGCCTACCGCACTGTAACCTTAAAGGCCATTACTGCGTTACACCCTTGTCCGCTGGAAACGGCCGAATCGCTCGAACAACTTCGCTGGCTCGAAAATGGCTACCACATTATTACCCGCGAAACGTGTCACGAGAGTTATTCTGTTGACTCACCGGAGGACTTGTTAAAATTTGATAATTTCGTCGACTGATGATGTTTTTTTTGTAATTTAGCATCACCATTTGGCCTCTTCTGAAAGTTAAGTAAATGAAAGTACTTCAATACATCAGCGAACTTTTGCTTCAGCACGATTGCGTGATTGTTCCCGGCTTTGGGGGTTTTATTGCCACCCATGTGCCTGCACATATCCAGCCGGTAATCAACAACTTTTCTCCACCAAAAAAAGACATATTATTTAATTCGGCTCTTATTCATAACGACGGTCTGCTGGCGGATTATATTGCCCAAAAGGAAAAAATATCATTTGCCGAAGCGCTGAACATGATTGAAAGTTTTGTGGAACAATGCCTGCAAGAAATAAAACATCATGGCAAGATAGAAATGCTTCATGTGGGAACAATATACCGGGATGACAACAACTTCTATAAATTTCAGCAGGATGCCGAACAAAATATGCTGCTGTCGTCATACGGACTCAACACTTTTATTTCGCCAGCCATACAGCGTGAGGGTTATGAAAAACGTATAGAAAAAGCTCTTTCAGGAAGAAAAATCCATCATGCCAATCGCCAATCAACAGGTGTATGGGCCAAAGTAGCCATGATATCTGTACCTGCGGCCGCCATTTTTGTATGGGGATTTATAAATCTGGGGCCTTTGAAAGAAGCTTCGGATAACTATTCCAATATTGCTTCCATTTTTTCGGGCAACAGCAAAAAAAGCGTTGTTTCAGCAAGACAGGAAAACAAAATAAACTACCTCATTCCTGATGTATATGAAAACACCCTTGATATAGAGCACAGTAAAAGTATTTTCAAGAGCGAACAAAAAACCCTTTATCCTGTTTTTACTGATTTTATTGCAGAAGCCTCCCTTCTGGTGATATCGCCATCAAGCATACCGGCCGACACAGAACCCGCCATCGAGACGCCTGCCGCCCCTGCAATGCCTTGCAAATTCTATATCATTGGAAGTTGCAACCGAGTGAAAGATCTTGCCGAAAATTATAAATCACGGCTGATAAACAGGGGTTATGCTAATGCAAATATCCTGGAGCCAAAAGGCAAGGGGCTGTACAAAGTTTATATCGACTGTTTCGACACCGAAGAAGCCGCCAATGAAGGGTTGTCAGCCATACAAACCAATGAAAACCCTGACGCCTGGCTGTTAAAAATGTAGATTTTTTGTGGGAAAGAATAAGTTAGAACGATTTGCCGAAACCGGTACTTTTAAAAATTTTGTCCAGCTGCCGTATTATAATCTTACGGAGGATTTTCATCTAAAGAACAAATGGTCTTCTGATTTTTTCGGCAATAAGCATCCTGTATTTCTCGAACTTGGCTGCGGCAAAGGCGAGTACACCGTGGGCTTATCGCGTATGTATCCCGAAAATAACTACCTCGGCATCGACATCAAAGGTGCCCGGATGTGGCGGGGCGCCAAAACTGCCCTGGAAGAAAACCTGGCCAACACTGGATTTCTGCGCATACATATTAACCAGATCAACTATTTTTTTGGCGCAAATGAAGTGAACGGCCTATGGATCACCTTCCCTGATCCCCAGCCTCAAAAAGCCCGCGCAGGGAAACGGCTTACAAGTCCAGAGTTCATTGCGCGATACAGACAATTTTTAAAACCCGATGCTGTCATTCATCTGAAAACTGATAATGAATCTTTCTTTGATTATACCCTTGACGTCATCAAACAATACGGCCATCACCTGATTTTGGAAACACACGACCTGTATAATTCAGCTATAGAAACCGAAGCGAAAAAAATCCAGACTTTTTATGAATCCATGTTTCTGGCGGAAGGTAAAAAGATCTGTTATTTACAATTCCGTTTAAACCCCCTTTGAAAAAGAATAAGCCCAAAGAGAAACCGCGCAAGTGTGGGCGTGACTGCGCGCAGGCCATCCGGTCGTCAGGCGCACCGACACCAGGCGCCAAAGTGGAACTGTCTTTTTTTGCCATGGTGTATGAAGTGGCAAGGCATATTCCTTACGGCAGGATAACTTCTTACGGCGCCATCGCGGAATACCTGGGCAGCAAAGGCTCTGCCCGCATGGTAGGATGGGCCATGAACCAGTCGCACCACGAGAAATCACAAGTGCCTGCCCACCGCGTGGTAAACCGCAAAGGAATACTCACCGGAAAACACCATTTCGGCGGCACTTCACTGATGCAACAGCTATTGGAAAACGAAGGCATCGAAGTAATCGATGACCAGATTCAGGATTTTGAAAAACATTTCTGGAATCCGATGAAGGAGTTGTAGGCAAGTACCGGATTAACTGCCATAAGCAAGGTCTCCGCCCACCCTCAGCGAACCGCAAAAATAATTGCAATCCCGAAAACCTGACAATTACTTCCCGTGTCGTGTTTGCAATAATTCCAAAGTTGCCATGTAAATTGTTGATTGAAAAAATGTAATTTTGCAGAAAAATTGCGTTTCCTCATAAAATCAAACAAATGAATAAACTTTTCATATTCATTTTTTGTTGTTGTCCGCTGTTTTTATCTGCGCAATCAAATAATTCTGACTTTACCTCAAATAATCATAAACCAGGTGTTGCGGGCGCCTCGCACAATGAGAATTATGTTTTCAGCATCCACCTGTTTGGCACCAACAAGGTTGCTTGTTCTATTGAACCTGAAAAAATTGAAAAATGTAGTTTTGGTGATGGAAAATCCAAATTGGCTATAAAAAACAACTCAAAATTCGCCTTTGCCAAACACAGGTTATCCGAAAAACCAACAGAAAGCCCCACAAATCAGATTGCCGAAATAAATAAAAAGATGAAAAAAATTTTTCATTCCGGCAAATCGTCGGGCAAATTTTCAAATAATGCTAGCCTGAGTTTAATAGTGGGAGAATTATCCAATGTAGTGGAGGATGGCTCGGTAATGCCGCCCCCCTATCCTAAAGTAAATAAATTTTTAAATTCGTATCCACATAATTCTTTGATGGGTTACCTTTTGGGATCGGTATTTACACCTTCGGGCTTCTCTATTGGTTTGTCCGTTCCCGTTCCTTATGACAAAGCCGGAACTTACCATTAAACAAAACAGGTTACGTTAAGACAATCCTATTAAGAAATTATACCGATGTGAAAAATAATATAGTCCCAACTTCTTTTCAATTTTTTGTAGTATTTATTTTTCTATCGGCATAACCCTGTCTGACTGTCATAGACAGGCAGGCAAATGAGAAATATCAATACGTCCTATTGGACTATTTGATATTTCAATTTGGTATTACTTTTCTGAATGCCTTTTCTTAAACTCATCCACACCCTGCTGCAGAAAATTCACAAAATTATCAGGATTCAGGTCGTACGCCTTGGGTGCGACCAGCCTGGCCTTCTCAACGTCGGTTTTTTCTTTTAGGTCAACAAAAGGATCGAGCAACACATAATACGGCTGGGCATTGACATTGAAGAAGTACACCTGAAAATCGGCAAATTTTTTCCCTATGGTTTTCTTCACCTGCCCATCATACCTTGAGGTAACCCAATCGGCCTGGTCCATTTCTTTTTTGTCGTCCACATACAGTGTGATGATAAGGTATTCTTCCCTGAGAATCTTGAGCACCCTGGGGTCGGACCATACGTTGGCCTCCATTTCGCGGCAGTTAACGCAACCGTGTCCGGTAAAGTCAACAAATACGGGCTTATTGAACGATTTGGCACAAGCAATACCCTGTTCAAAATCATAATAACCCTCTAACCCGTGAGGCAAATGCAGAAAATCACTGTATTTAGATTTTTCACAAAGGTCTTTGGTGTCGTTTCCGCCTTCGCGCACAATCTTGTTAATGTCGAAATCAAGCGATTGCTGGGGCGGTATGTATCCCGAAAGCACTTTCAGCGGGGCGCCGAACATGCCGGGTATCATATATGCCACAAAGGAAAAAGTAATTATGGCCAGCATCAGTCGAATAACGCCCACATGTTTTACATCGCTGTCGTGAACAAATTTAATTTTTCCCAACAAGTAAAAACCCATAAGCGCAAAAATCACTATCCACAAAGCCAGATACACTTCGCGGTCGAGGATGCCCCAGTGGTAAGTCTGGTCGGCAATGCTGAGAAATTTCAATCCGAGCGCCAGTTCGATGAAGCCCAAAACCACTTTTACAGAATTGAGCCATCCGCCTGATTTTGGCAGGCGGTTGAGCCAGGAAGGAAAAAAAGCAAATAATGTAAACGGGAACGCGAAGGCCACCGAAAAACCGAGCATTCCGATGATAGGCTCGAGCACCTGTCCGCTGGCCGATTTGACTAATATGGCGCCCACCAGAGGCCCCGTGCAGGAGAATGATACCAATACCAGCGTAAACGCCATGAAAAAAGATCCCAGGATGCCTCCTTTATCAACCTGTTTGTCTGTTTTGTTGATCATCCAGCTCGGCATGGTAATTTCAAACATCCCGAAAAAAGAAGCAGCAAAAACCAAAAATATCAGGAAAAACAACACATTAGGAATCCAGTGAGTACTGAGAAAATTAGCGAAGTTAACCCCCAGCGTTACCGCCACAATAGTTCCTATGACGGTATAGATAAATATGATGGACAAGCCAAAGACAATGGCTTTGGCTATTGACTTGGCGCGGCTTTCGCCTTCGTGCATAAAAAACGAGACCGTCATGGGGATCATAGGAAATACACAGGGAGTGATGATGGCTGCCAAACCAGCAAGGAATGCAAAAATAAATAAGTTCAGCAGGCTCATTTTGTTCACATCTTTGGTTTCATCGCCCGACAAGGTGCCTTTGTTAATAGTATCATTGGGTGTAATGACAGCGGTGTCTGTTTCGGCCAGGGTGTCGGCTGCTTCGGTAATCACCGTATCGCTAACCGCTGCGGTAGCGCCCTCCACTTTGATATTAAAAGGGATATCATTTGGTGGCAGGCAACTCACATCGTTACAACACATAAAACTCACCATCCCTTTAACGACAAAAGGAGTGCGGCTTAAAAGTTTTATTTTTTGTTTGAATACTGCTTTTGTCGAAAAAAACTTCAGCAGCATATCATCAAAATTCGGGTCTTTTTCCATGATTGGCTTGGGTTCTACAACTTTGCCCACCCGGCTGAAGGCTGTGCCTTTATCAATCACAAATTCGGTTGGTACCGGCCCATTGGGCGGGATATCCTGAGAATATAAATGCCAGCCATTATCAATAGTTGCCGTAAATATCAGTTCTGCTTCGGTGTCGGAAGTTTTTTTTGATGCAAAGCTCCATTTTACGGGTTCCAGAATCTGGGCTTCGGCAACAGAAAAACTCAGAAATAACAGAACAAATAACACAAACCTTTTATGTAAAATCATATATTTTTTGTCTTGAAAATATTAAGGTACAAAATTAATAATTTATTTCATCCATTTTATTTGTATCACATTTTGAGTACGTGCGGTTATTTTAAACCGGTTGTCGGTTCTGTAACCAATAATCCATACAATTTTTTCACCGGAACAAAGAAGCCAGACATTCTCTTTATCAATGACAGACAATTTGTTGTCGGTAAAAAAATCGCTGAGTTTTTTTTTGAAGTTCATACCCAGGGGATAAAAATAATCCCCTTGCCTCCACCGGCGTATTGTCATTGGGGAGGTCAGCTTGTCTTTATCAATCAGGGCGGTATTGCCAGTAACAATAAAGGTTTTTAAGGAGTCAATGTTTTTTTCAAGAAAATGAAGTTTTACAGGGGTATCAATTTTTTTCACGTCCTCTTCCAGCACAAATTCTTCGCCGGCAGCGAAATCCGGTTTTTTATCAATAATAAGGGTATCCCTGTCCTTAACCAAGCGGTGCGTGGGCGAAAAAAATATTTTTCCGGAAATTTCGTCAAGCGACTGGCATATTTCGTTGCATACACGGCTGTTAAACCCAAAAACTGAAATATATTCGAAGAGATAATGTGATGAGGGCTGTAGTTTTTTAAGTTTGCGAATATCGATAGTAATCAGTCCGTTTTTGTGTTTTTTTAGCAGCCTGATAGTTTTAAGATGCTGACGATAAATTTGTTCTGTATTTTTTAAGTGGCCAATGGTTGTGCAGATACTTGTGCGGCATGAGGGCGATAAATTCTCCAGTTGAGGCATCAGCAGGTTTCTGATTTTGTTTCGCAGGTATTTGTTTTCGTTGTTTGACTCATCAGTACGGTATCCCAAATTATTTTCAGCGGCAAAGCTTTCTATTTCGGACCTGAAAGCAAAAAGCAAGGGACGGATAATATGTTGCTGTTTTATGGGGATGCCTGCCAGCCCTGCAATACCGCTGCCTCTGAACAGGTTGATAAAAAACGTTTCTATCTGGTCGTCGGCAT
>DAONFU010000075.1:0-10970 GCA_035403765.1 Bacteroidales bacterium | reverse complement strand
TCCAGTTTGGCGGCATCGGTCATCATGTCCTGATTCCATTCCGGCTCAAAGACCACATCTACATACACACTCCTGATACCGGAAATAGCCTGTACGCTATCGCGGACATCTATGGGTAAGGTTTCAGCTACCGGGCAGTTTGGCGAGGTAAGTGTCATTTTTATTGTTACCTGGTAATTGTCATCGATACGGATTTCATAAATAAAACCCAGATCATAAATGTTTACGGGTATTTCGGGGTCGTAAATCGTTTGTAATTTTTCGATAATGATTTTTTCCAGTTCGGCTTTATCCATAGGTTATATGTTTGATTGTTGCCTGGTTTTGAATACCAGGGCATACATTTTCATTTGTTTGATCATCGCATTCAATCCATTGGAGCGGGTAGGGGACAGGTGTTCGCGCAAGCCAATCTGGTTGATAAATTCCATATCAGCGTTGATAATTTCGTCGCAGGGCCTTCCCGATAAGGCACGAATAAGAAGGCTTACGATACCCCTGGTGATGATAGCATCGCTGTCGGCGGTAAAAAAAACAGCCCCATCAGTGTATTCTGCTTTTACCCACACTTGCGACTGGCAGCCTGCAATAAGGTATTTGTCGGTTTTGTACTGTTGGTCAATAAGTGGTAATGCCTTGCCCAATTCGATGAGGTAATTATATTTGTCCATCCAGTCGGTAAAAAGCATAAATTCGGTGATGATTTCCGAGGCTGTTTCCTGATAGGTTTTCATTATGCAAACATTATTTTTATTTTTTCCAGAGCCGCCATCATGGCATCAATTTCTTCTTTTGTATTATAGATTGCAAAAGAAGCCCTTACCGTGCCGGGTATTTTATAAAAATCCATAAGCGGTTGTGTACAGTGGTGTCCGGTGCGCACGGCGATACCTAGTTTATCAAGTATGGTGCCCGCATCAAAAGGATGGATATTGCCCGGCAAAAATGAAATTACCGAAGTTTTTTGTGGTGCCGTTCCTATAATCCTAATGAATCCAAGTTGTTCCAGTTTTTTAGTACCATAAATCAACAGTTCGTGTTCATGGGCTTCTATCGCTTCGTAACTGGTGTTTTCAATAAAGCGGATAGCTTCTTTTAGGCCCACGACATCACCCACGCTGGGCGTGCCGGCCTCAAACTTGAAAGGCAGTTCGTTAAAGGTGGTTTTTGAAAAGCTTACTGATTTTATCATTTCGCCACCGCCCTGGTAGGGTGGCATTTCTTCCAGAATTTTTTCCTTGCCGTAAAGCACTCCTGCACCCATAGGGGCATACATCTTGTGTCCCGAAAAGCAGTAAAAATCGCAATCCAGCGCTTGCACATCCACTTTGATATGTGAGATTGCCTGTGCCCCATCAATCAAAACCGGAATTTCATGGGCGTGGGCCAGATTTATGAGTTGTTTTATATCGTTGATAGTACCGAGGGTGTTAGACACATGGGTAATGGCCAGTATCTTACAATTTTTGTCCAGAAGTTTTTCTGCTTCGGCGAAGATAATTTCACCCTGTTCGGTAATGGGGATTACCTTTAGGTTTGCCTGCCGTTCTTCACAGGCCATTTGCCATGGAACAATATTGGAATGGTGTTCCATAGCGGAAATAACTACCGTGTTTCCCGGGTGGAGGAATTTTTTTGAAAACGAGGAGGCAACAAGGTTGATGGATTCGGTGGTGCCGCGCGTAAAGATTATTTCGTGGGCGTGTTTTGCATTGATGAGTCGTCTGACGGCTTCACGGCTTTCTTCGTAGGCGTCAGTGGCCATTTGGCTAAGGTAATGAACCCCCCGGTGGATATTACTGTTTTGTTGCGTATAGTAATTATTCAGTGCGTCGATAACCTGCTGCGGTTTTTGTGTGGTGGCTGCATTATCTAAATATACCAAAGGGCTGCCGTTAACCTGCTGGTTGAGAATGGGAAATTGCTGCCGGATATTTTTTACCTCTATGCTGGTCATAACTCAGACTTTACTCATGTCAATCTGAAATTTTATCATTTCGTTTTCTTTGCAATGCAACACGCACTGGTCGCAGATGGAGAGTTCGCCTTTGAGGCGTTTGACGATCAAAGCGTCAATACGGTCGCGCAGGACTTCAATATTTATTTTATTGGCTATTTCGCCGGCAAAGGCATACATGAGCAGCATTTTGGCATTGCGGTCGCATATTCCTCTTGATTTAAGGTAAAACAGGGCTTCCGGGTCTAATTGTCCCACTGTGGCTCCATGGCTGCACTTGACATCGTCGGCATAGATTTCCAGGAATGGTTTGGTGGTAACCCGTGCGGTATCGGTGAGCAGGATGTTCTTATTGCTTTGGTAGGCCTCGGTTTTTTGGGCATCGGGGCATACATGGATGTGACCGTTGAATACAGCGCTGGCATTTTCATCGATGATGCCTTTAAATTGCTCGTAACTGGTGGTTTCGGGCACCTGATGGTCAACATATACCTGGTTGTCCACATGTTGTTCTCGGTCCATCAGGTAAAGGCCGTAAACTCTCGCTTCGGAGCCTGTCCCCGACAAGGCCACATAGCTTTCGTTGCGGATTACGCCTCCATTAAAGGTGAGGGTATTGCTGCTGAGTTTGCTGTTTTTTTTCAGATTAAAATAGCTGGTTGTTATCACGGTGGACTTGCTGTCTTTGTTCTGCATCTTGTAAAAATCAAGCGAAGCGCCTTCGTTGATAAAAGTCTCGGTACAGGAGTTGATAAAACTGGTTTCGTGCCTGATGGAATCGTCGCAATATACAAAAGTAAGTTTTGCATTTTTTCCCAATATGATCAGGTTTCGCGGTTGCACAAAAATGCTTTCGTCGATATTTACTATATTCACCATTTGTATAGGCTTTTCCATCCTAACATTGTCGGGAACATAAATGAAGATTCCATCTTGCGCAAAGGCTGTGTTCAGGGCTGTGAGACCGCTGTTTTGCACATTCGAGAGTTTTCCGTAATACTGTTGAATAAGGTCGGGATAGGCCAGAAAAGCCGCGGAAAGGCTTCCGGCTATGACACCATTATCCAGTGTGCTGATTGGATTTTGCTTATAGATATACCATCCGTTGAGCTGAGTGAACAGGTAAGTTTCAAGATTGTGAATTTCGCACTTGAAGATTTTGTCAACATCTTGTTTCTCTTTGAAGGGGGTGAAGTAAAAATTATAAGAAGGTTTCAGCGAGTTAATCAGGCTGGTGTTTTTCCACTCTTCTATTTCCTGGGTTGGAAATCCAATAGCTTCAAACCTTTTCAGGGCTTCCGTTCTTAATGCGGTAACATAAGGTGTGTCGGCGAGGCATATATTTTTTTGAAATTCATGATATAAGCCTAAGAGCTGGTTTTTGTCGGGAATAAGGCTGGCTGATTTCATGCTGCTTATTTTTCGAGTTCATCTTTTATCCATTCGTAGCCTTTTGCTTCGAGTTCCAGGGCGAGTTCCTTGGTGCCCGATTTCACTATTCGGCCTTCAAACAGCACGTGCACAAAGTCGGGCACTATATAATCCAGGAGTCGCTGATAATGGGTGATAACCACGAAAGCGTTGTCCTTGCGGCGCAATTTGTTGACACCATTGGCAACAATTTTCAGGGCATCAATATCAAGTCCCGAATCGGTTTCGTCGAGTATGGCCAGGGTAGGTTCCAGCATCGCCATCTGAAAAATTTCGTTACGTTTTTTTTCGCCGCCTGAAAATCCCTCATTTACCGAGCGGTTGGTGAGGTTAGATTGTATTTCCACCATTTTCTTTTTTTCTTCCATAAGTTTAAGAAAATCCACGGCTGAAAGAGGTGGCAATTGTTTGTACTTGCGGTGTTCTTCCACGGCCGTCCTCATGAAGTTGGTCATACTGACACCCGGTATTTCCACCGGATATTGGAACCCTAAAAAAATGCCTTCGCGGGATCGGTTTTCAATAGGCATACCGAGCAGGTCACGGCCTTTGTATTTTATTTCACCTTCGGTAACGGTAAACACATCGCGTCCGGCAATAACAGAAGCCAGGGTGCTTTTCCCGGTGCCGTTGGGGCCCATGATGGCATGCACTTCTCCAGCATTAACGCTAAGATTCAGGCCTTTTATGATTTTTTTGCTGTTGATGGAAACTTTTAAGTTTTTTACTTCTAATAATGGTACCATACGTATTTTTTACAAAGGTAAGAAAAAAATCTGTTGTTATTTAAACTTAATAAAAATAAAAAATTAAAACATTGATAAACAAATGTTTATGTAGTAGTTTGATTTATTTTTTTGCATTAAAGAGCATTTTCAGTTTAGCTTCGAGCAAGGCAAGTTCCTGTTTTGTGTTGTTGATTTTATTTTCAAATTCTTCTTTAAGCAGGTTTGCTTTTTTGGAGTTGGCCAGGAATCCGATGTTGTTTTCCCACAGTTTGATATCGTTTTTCAGCATATTGATTCTGCCTTCGAGTTGCATCCGTTCGTGCGATAGCGCCCTGCCGGCTTCGGGAGAATTTTGCAGATTTTCAATACGATTTTTATAGTTCATGGTATTCATTTCCACTGCCGAAATTTTGAGTTTTTCCATCAGTTGCTTGATGGCCAGCCGGTAAGTGTTTTGAAGTTTTTCTTTGCTATCCATGGGCACATGGCCTATTTCCATCCATTGGCGCTGGAAATTTTTCAATGCATCGAGGTTTTCATTTTTATTTTCAGAAAGCTCGAAAGAATTAATTTTTTCGATTAGTTCATCTTTCTTCTTTAAATTTTCTTTTTCATTTTCCTGGATATTGGAAAAATAGCCTGATTTTTTTTCGAAGTATGCGTCACAAGCGGTTCGGAAACGTTTCCAGATTTTATCGGAATATCTTTTAGGCACGGGGCCAATGTGTTTCCACTCTTGTTGCAGCTTAAGTATTTCGGCGGTTGATTGTTTCCAGTTGGTGTTGTTTACAAGGGCTTCGGCCTGATTGCAGATGTCAATTTTTTTGTTGTAGTTGGTAACCTGTTGTTCTTTCAGGTCGCCGAAAAATTCTTTTTTGTTGTTATAAAAAGTGTTTATGGCGCTACGAAATCTATCCCAAATTTCATCGTTATTTTTTGCAGGGGCACGACCAATGCTATCCCATAGTTCCTGCATCTCCAATATTTCTTCGGTTTTTGTTTTCCATTCGTTGCTGTTGGTTATTTCTTCTGCAATGATGGCTTCCGCTTTTTCGCATAGTGCGGTTTTGGCCAAAAGATTAGTTTCCTGTTCAGCATTGAGTTTGTTGTAATACTCTTTGCGTTGGTTGTTGATCTGGTCTGACACGGTTTTGAAACGTTCCCAGATTTCATCTTTTTTGTCCAGCATCACGGGTCCTATCTCTTTCCATTCGTCGTGATATTTCTGGAGTAGTTTAAAGGATTTGGTAATTGATTTTTCGAGTAGCAGCTCTTCGGATTTTTCGCAGAGTTGAATTTTTTGTTCGAGGTTTTTTTTCAGGTCAAGGTCTTTGAGTTCCTTGTTGATTTTAACTTTTTCGAAGAATTTTTCAACCAAAAAATGGTAGCTGTTCCACAAACCGTCAATTTCGTTGCGCGGTACCTGTCCTATACCCTTCCATTTATCCTGGAGGTTTTTAAACGCATCGTATGTTTTCTTGAGCGATTCTTCGGAGCTGATAAGCTGCTTGATTTCTTCAAGAATTTGTTTTTTTAATTCCAGGTTCGAAAGTTTAATTTTTTCCTGTTCCACATCATCTTTGGCCTTTTTTTCCTTGTACCTATCAAAGGCAGCTTTGTAACGTTCTTCGAGGGCATCAGCGGGTGGCAAATAATCTTCTTTGCTGCCGCCTTCGGCCAGATGTTTGTTCAGGTGTTCCTGTTTTTCTTTTTTTGCCAGGTTTATGTAGGCAACCTTTATCCCTGCAACGCGTACTTTTATTTTGCTAATTTCATGGTCACGGACGATTTCTTCCAGCAGTTCGACTAATTTTTCCTTTGAGAGGCTGCTGTATGTGGCAATTTCTTCTGCTTGATTTTCTTCCTCTCCTTCATTTTCCTCTGAAAAATCTTTTTCGCTGAGCAAATCATCATTTTCGTTGTTTTTTTTGGTTGATGATCTTTTGCTTGCTTGCTTTTTTGTTTTTGCTTCTACAGGCGGATTGGTTGTTTCTTCTGTAGCTTCTAAAAGTCCATCAGATGTGGTTTCGGTGTTTTCAGCGTCAGGTGTGGCTGTTTTGGCAAGTTCTTCAGGGTTAATTTCTTGGGTGATTTCTTGCCTGGCGACATCTTCTGGCGGATTTGATATTTCAGTATTGCCGGAATTTGCAGGGCTGTTATCGGCTACCGAATTGTTTTCTTCGGTATTCCCGATTTCTTCAGAAGGATTTTTTTCATTTAATTCGTCCATGATATTTCACATTAGTTTATAAAAAATACCGAAACCTTTCGGAATCAGTAAGGAAGTTTACAATAAGGAATGCAAAAGTAATATAAATTGTTTAGCCACAACACAAACAACCTTTATCAAAAAATAAAATAATTTATTAGTCCAGGCCTCTTTTATTAAACAAAAAATATCCGATATTAAACATTAGAGAAAATGGATTTTCTTTTTTGTGGTAATAGCTAAGACTTAGGCTGATGGGGCATACAGGACTGTTATATACCAGCGCTGAGTAAGCGAGGAAGGAACGGGTATTCAAAATTTTGCCATAGTGGGCATTGTAATTGTCATCGGGGATAATTTCCTGATAAGGCTGGAAAATGTAACCTTCGAGGCGGAAATGTATCTTTTTGTAAATATTGAAGATGTTTTTGATGCCGAAAGCTGCAAAGTTATTGGCGCGCAGGCTGGGAATAAAAAATGCCTTACTTTCGGGGGTTGGCTGGAATTCCGGTGCTGACAGCAGACTGATGGTGTAGTTATGGAACAAGCGTTTGTTGGTTACGGTAAGTTGCCCTAAAATGCCGATAGTGTACACCCTGGAAGTTCTGAAATACCTGTCATACAGTATTTTGACCTGGAACCAATACCTTGATTTGGCAAATGTTTCATCGACTAAGGAAGTGGATCCGGGTGTGTTATGCTCTTTGCCATAGATAAAACGGGCATCAGCGAGCAGGTTAATTCCGGAAGTGGGATATTGGCGGTGGTTTATAGAACTGCGGTTGTACATGGTGTGCAGTGTCAGAAAATCAAAGTTTGAACGGTCGGCAGTATCGGTACGCGAAAAACTATTGGTTTGGTAATAGTTGTTTCGTATCTGGCCAATAGCGGGCCCTACAATGAATTTGGCTTTGTTGCCTGCCGCAAAAGCCAGTTCGGCAATAAAGTTGATTTCATTTTCGATAAGGTAAGAAGGCGTCGCATCTTCAAGAAAACGAGTGGTAGTCTTGAAATAGTCCCATTTATTCCACGCAAACGATGTTTCCAATGAAAAAGGAACACGGGAGGCAAAGTCGAATCTGTTTTTTATCATGGCTGAACTGTAAAACCGTCCGATATAAAAATTTACGGAGAGTTTTGATGCGGTAATTCCCAAATACTTGTATTGCAACCCGATGTATGCCCCCGTGATACTGCTCGATGAAATCAGCCCTCCCAACTGGGCTACAAAATTTTTGTCTCTTTTTACATCGAGATTTAGTGTAAAATATCCTGTTTTTTTGTTATAGTAAGTTTTTGGATAAATAGATTCTATTTTGTCATCGGCAATCAGCCTGAAGTATTCTTGTTTCACTTCTTGCACAGTTAACACGGAATCCTGGTGCATGATAGAATTTCGGATATACACCGATTGCATAGGGTTTATCCCTTTAATCATTACTGAGTCATACAGCATGGGAGGTTTTTTATCCAAAAACTTTTTTCGTTTGGCATTTCTTTCATCCTTATCCAAAGAATCAACAACAAAAAGCCTGATATCCGGTATTTTGTCGAGGGTTGCATAATATCCGATGTCAATGATTTCTTTGGCATTATCGAAATTCAGCAGGTTCATTTTGGGTAGTGGCGGCGAAATCATGACGCTGTTATCGCACAATACGCTGTAATTGGTGTTAGTAGTCAACATGTTTTCAATTTGTTCTACCACATTATCCTGATCAATTGAAGCTGCACTCCAGTTGGAGGCGACATTACTACCAATAATGATGTCGGGATTAAAATGTTCGAGGGCAATATCCGAAGGGAAATTATTGTACATGCCGCCGTCGAATAAAAGTTTGCCATCAATTTTTATGGGCTTAAAGTAAAAAGGATAGGTCATCGAAGCCCGCACGGCTTCAGGAAGATAGCCGCTGGCAAAGGAAATGGCTTTTTTTTCGGCCACATCGGCAGCCACACATCGGAAGGGGATAAACAAACTGTCGAAATTGTTGCCTGCGGCTTCGCCGGCAGCGGCCAGGAAGTACATCATGCCAAAATCAACCTGATATGGCGAAATGATGTTAGTGGGTAATTTATAACTTAAAATTGTATCATAATTGAATTTGAAGTTTATCCACGAGGCGTCCGGGGCATCTTCCTTGTAGAAAAACTTGTATTTATCTTCTATGGTGCCTTTGGCCCAGTTTATAAATTCTTCGGTGGTGAAAATTTTTTCAATTTGTTCAGGGGTATAACCAGAGGCATACATGGCGCCCACAATAGCTCCTATAGAAGTGCCTGCAATATAATCAATGGGGATGCAGTTTTCTTCCAATGCCTTTAATACGCCAATATGGGCGCAGCCTTTGGCACCGCCGCCGCTCAACACCAACGCAACTTTCTGTGCTTTCAGCGGATAACAAAAGCTCAGGCCTAAAAGCACTACCAGTAATATTTTTCGGAAATCAGACATGATGCTATTAAAACCTTAAAAATACAAAAAAAAGCGGAATAAATTATCCTTATCCTTCTTTTTAATTGTGGATTTTTGGTCTTGCAAAAATATTAATTAGACGGATATCTAACGGTTTTTTTTATAAAAAATTATCGCGGCAGAATAGTGCTTGGATTTAACTATTTATATAATCATAGTTGTTCCGGATTTCACACCTGTGGAAATAGCCATACAGGCTCTTGTAAGGAAATGCGGTTCAAAATTTAAACAAAAACTATGTTTGAGCGTCCCGTTGTCCTGAATAGTAGGTATTACTTTTGCCGGAATAAAAATCAAGGTAAAAATCAGTTTGCGGATATTCAAACCTAAATTGTATCTTCGTATATAATTTCGAGACTTTTTGATATTGCAATAGAATTACCAAAGAATATTAATATATATTATGAACGATTTAAAAAATTTATTTCCCAAAAAAAACACACTGCCGGATGGGGTTGTTTTAGATAAGCCGGTTGAACAACGCGAATATCTTATAAATGGAGAAATATTGCAATGGCAGGGCGATTTTCAAAAAGTATTTTCACCGGTATATTTTGAAAATGATTCGCAACCGGCCTATATCGGGAGTTATCCGTTAATGGATGCCAGCGAATCACTCAGGGCTCTGGATGCAGCGGTACAGGCCTACGATCATGGCAAGGGCGAATGGCCCACCATGTCGGTTGAGAAAAGGATAGAATGTGTAAAAAAGTTTGTTATGATGATGCTGGAGCAGCGTGAGGTAATCATCAGGCTGCTGATGTGGGAGATAGGGAAAAATCTTAAAGATTCGGAGAAAGAATTTGACCGAACAGTTGTGTATATTAATGACACCATCGAATCCCTGAAAAATCTGGACAGGGACTCCTCCCGGTTTACGATTTCGCAGAATATCATAGGTCAGATACGCAGGGCTCCGCTTGGTGTAGTATTATGTATGGGCCCGTTCAATTATCCTTTGAATGAAACGTTTACCACCCTGATCCCTGCCCTTATTATGGGCAATACCATTATTTTTAAGCCGCCCAAGCTTGGTGTGCTTCTGCATTATCCGCTACTGGAGGCTTTCCGGCAGTCGTTTCCCAGTGGCGTTGTAAATACGGTGTATGGCGACGGGCAGGTGGTTGTGGGCCCGCTGATGGAATCAGGAAAGATTGATGTGCTCGCTTTTATAGGTTCGAGCAGGGTGGCAGATATCTTAAAAAAGCAGCATCCAAAGCCGCACCGCTTAAAATGTGTTCTGGGGCTTGATGCAAAAAATCCCGGCATAGTGCTGCATGATGCCGACATCGAAGAAACGGTAAAGGAGTGTGTTACCGGCGCCTTGTCGTTTAATGGACAGCGGTGCACGGCTCTCAAAATAATCTTTGTTCATGAGCAAATCATTGAGCCGTTTCTTGAAAAATTAATGGACGGGGTTGAAAAGTTAAAGATAGGGATGCCATGGGAAGAAGGTGTTGATATTACGCCGCTGCCCGAGCCGAATAAATCTGCATATTTCACGGAGCTGATAAATGACGCGGTTTTGCATGGAGCAAAAGTGATCAATCCGGGCGGTGGATTATTCAATAAGTCCTGTTTTTTTCCAACAATATTATTTAATGTGAATGATAAAATGAGGATTTACAGGGAAGAACAGTTTGGCCCTGTGGTTCCCATTGTAAGCTATAAAGACATTGAAGAGCCATTGGATTATGTGATCAACTCAAACTATGGCCAGCAGGCAAGTATTTTCGGAAAAGATGCTGAGCAAATTGCCACGCTGATTGACACCTTGGTTAACCAGGTGTCGCGTATCAACCTTAATTCGCAATGTCAGCGAGGCCCCGACAGCTTCCCGTTTACAGGGAGAAAGGATTCTGCCGAAGGAACCCTGTCTGTGTCTGATGCGCTGAGGGTTTTTTCGATCAGGGCCTTGTTTGCCGCAAAAGAGAATGATGTCAACAAAACTATTATCCGTGATATCATCAAGGATGACAAATCTGCTTTTTTATCTACAGATTTTATTTTATAATTGCCTGTCAAAATCGCACTGCAGAGCAAGAGGAGTTGATAATTATCGTTATAGCGAAAAAATTATTTTGCCCTGGCAGCATAGGATTCAGCCATAGCCTTATTCCCGAGATTCAGATAGGTTATAGATAATTTGTTTAGAATATCCTTGTCGTC
>DAONFU010000074.1:0-11067 GCA_035403765.1 Bacteroidales bacterium | reverse complement strand
ATGCAAAAATATAGATTTTAAGCCATTGAAAAATAAAGACGGTATTCTTTTCTCCAAGTATTTCTGTTGCCTAGTTTTCTGTCTTGCAATAGGTTCCTTATAATGTTTGGCAACTAACATCTTTCCCTTGCTCCTAACACATTCAAATGCTACATCTGCATTCGGCAGCAAGGGCCAAAAAACCTTAAGACTGGATTTTTACGATTTTCTGTACCACTTCCTTTTTATCAAAAGTGAATTTTATGTAATAAACTCCAGGCACCAGGCCCAGTTCAGCACCATCAATACCGAGATTGTGGACACCTTCCTCCTGTTTTTGATTGTTAATCAGCACCGATATGGTTTTTCCGGTGATGTCATATAATTCGGCAGTAACATCCATGGATTTTCTCAAAAAATATGTGCAGCTGGTCATCCCTGCAAAAGGATTGGGATAGGTGTTCATAGCAAAATCGGCGGCAGCAAGTTCCATCGTTGCCAGGGCGGGTTCTTCCGTAGCACGTGATTCCTGCGGACTGTAATAAGCCAGCGTTTCGATGTTGGGGACATTCTCATAGCTTCGTTGATATACCTTTTGGCTCATCATCACCAGGGGGTATCTGTATCCATCGGCAAACCAATAATATAGGGTATGCGTAAGGTCGATAGTGGAACAGGGGTTGTATTCAACAGCGGTTTTTACCACCTTAACACGCAGGGCATTCTTTATGGTTTTGTCGGGCATTCTGAGTGTGCCATAAGCATCGGCACTCACCTGATATTTGCCCTCAAAAGTGATACCCCGAACAATCTGGTAATGAGCTTCGCCGGCAAAAAAATCAACATAACTGTCGCCATAGGCAAAAGGATACTTCATTTTGGTGATAGGATCAGTATAAATCAACGAGATGTCTTTGGTGGTATAACCCTTTAATTCCACTCCGTTTTCATCGATTTTGTTATAATAATCATAGCCATCTTCACCGGTTACGGAATTATAAATTGCGGTTTCCATCAGGGGGGCTGAAGGCTCAATGCCAATATTTGAGGTAATTTCCTTGCCGGTAAAATTAATTTTCGTAAAGTCCCAGGTCTGGCTTGGGCCTGCCTCTCCCGGGTTTATAAAATCAAATGCATAATATTTCATGACATCGCCCTTACGGGGAGCATTTGTCATAAAAGTGAGCCGTGTTTGTGCAGATAGACTGCCAGCAAATATAAATAATGCAAAATACAATACCAGCTTTTTCATAAATTTTGGTTTTTTACAAAACTACAAAAATTTTCTGTCATTGGCAACTTTTCCCTTATGAATATTATTAACAAGGGTATGTTGGGTTTGCGCTGCCAACACAAAAGCTAAAAATTACCATTTACTTTTTTTCGATAAAGATGATTTTTCAGTATCTTTAGCAAGTTAATAAAAATGCTCATGGATACTGAAAGACTACTCAACGATGTGTGTTCAATAGCCCGCACTGCGGGGTCATTTCTAAAGTCGGAAATACATAAAATATCCGAAAAGAACATTGAAACAAAGTCGGAACATGATTTTGTCACTTATGTGGACAAGGCTTCCGAAAAGTTTTTGATTGAAGAACTTTCTTCCATCTTTCCCGAGGCGGGTATCATAGCGGAAGAAAGCCATCAGGCAAAAAACAGACATCGTTTCAACTGGATCATTGATCCGCTCGACGGCACGTCAAATTATATTCACGGCATGGCTCCTTATGCCGTGAGCATCGCCCTTACCGATTACGATACTGAGATTCTCGGTGTGGTTTATGAGGTAGGACAGGACGAGTGTTTCAGCGCTTCTGTCAACGGCAAGTCAAAGCTAAACAAGCAGCCCATCAAGGTTTCTACTACCCCACTCCTCTCCCAATCATTTGTAGCCACCGGGTTTCCCAGCAGGGATTATTCGCGACTGCCGGAATATATGGAACTATTGATGGCCCTGATGTTCGACACCCACGGTATCAGGCGGCTGGGGTCGGCTGCCACCGATATTGCCTATGTAGCCTGCGGCCGTTTCGACCTGTTTTATGAATACCACCTGAGTGCCTGGGATGTGGCGGCCGGCTCCATCATTGTAAAACAGGCCGGCGGAAAAGTCAGCGACTTCAGCGGAAAAAACAACTATCTTTTCGGCAAAGAAATCATCACTTCAAATAGTCATTTACACAAGGATTTTCTAAATTTATTAAGCAAGTTTTTCGACCATGGATAAACGGATCATCTTAGTCAATTATGACATTACCACCCTGCGTGTTGATGCCATTGTAAATGCTGCCAACAGCAGTTTGCTTGGCGGTGGCGGCGTGGATGGGGCAATTCACCGGGTTGCAGGTCCGGGGCTACTGGAAGAATGCCGGACACTGAAGGGCTGCCCTACCGGACAAGCCAAAATAACCAAAGGATACCGGCTGCCTGCCAGCCACGTAATTCACACCGTTGGTCCTGTTTGGCAGGGCGGAAAATACCACGAAGAAGACCTGTTGGCCGCCTGTTACCGCAACGCCCTCCAGCTTGCCGTGGCAAACCACCTCAAAAGCATAGCCTTCCCCAACATCTCCACCGGCGTATATGGGTATCCCATGGTACCTGCGGCAAAAATAGCTATCAGAGAAGTACAGAAGTTCCTGGAAAATAACGAAAAATTCGAAAAAGTAATCTTTTCGTGTTACGATTACGAAAACTACGAACTCTACAAAGAATTGCTGGAAAGATAATAAAACTAACTTTCCGCAAGTATCATTAAGACGACCTGCATGGCAGGAGAATTATTAATACTCGGTTTTTTTATCGTTGACCTCCCACAGCTCAAAGGGCTTGTTGAAATCGTGGTGTTTCAGATTGATAAACGGGATTGACCGCTGTTCGTATGGCAAAGGTATCTGCTGATAAATAAAGGAATCGTCGAAACCTGCAGCCGAGGCTTCTTTTTGTGTGGCTGCAAAGAAAACCCGTGCCGGACGTGCCCAATAGATGGCTCCCAGGCACATGGGACAAGGCTCACAACTAGTATATAAATCGCAGCCATCGAGCTGAAAAGTACCTAGATTTTGGCACGCATCGCGTATGGCCATAACTTCGGCATGAGCGGTAGGGTCGTTGGTAGAAGTTACCTTGTTGGTGCCCTGCCCCACCACCTTGCCGTTGCGCACCACGATGGCGGCAAAAGGTCCTCCGGTAAGCGATAAGGCATTCTCACCAGCCATTTCAAGGACCAGGCGGATAAATTTCTCATGAATAGTGCTTTCAGGAATCATTGTATCTTTATTGCGTTCTTAACTTTTTGCTTCGACAAGGCCAGATCGACAACTTCTTTCATCTCGCTGACATAATGAAAAGTCAGCCCATCGATGTAACTTTTGTTTATTTCTTCAATATCTTTTTTGTTTTCGGCCGAAATGATAACATCGGTAATAGCAGCCCGTTTGGCAGCCAGTATCTTTTCTTTTATTCCGCCCACGGGCAGCACCTTGCCACGCAGGGTGATCTCGCCGGTCATAGCCATGTTTTTGTTGGGCTTACGCTGGGAAAAAGCCGATGCCAGGGCGGTAAACATGGTGATGCCTGCCGACGGGCCGTCTTTTGGCGTGGCCCCTTCGGGAATATGGATATGTACGTTCCAGTTTTCAAAAACAGAACTGTCGATGTCGAGCAAAGGAGCATGAGCTTTCAGGTATTCGAAAGCAATGGTGGCCGACTCTTTCATCACATCGCCCAGGTTGCCGGTGAGAGTAAGGTTGCCTTTGCCTTTGCTCAGGCTCACTTCGATGAATAATATTTCGCCGCCGACAACAGTCCATGCCAGTCCGGTGATTACTCCCGCCATATCATGGGGTATATCCTTATCTTTCTGAAATATCGGGTTGCCGAGGATTTTCGTCAGCTCCTGTTGCTGAATGGTTTTGTTATATTTTTCTTCCATGGCAATGGAGCGCACCCTGTTTCTGACAATTTTAGCAATGGTACGTTCCAGCATACGCACACCCGATTCGCGGGTATAATCATCGATGATTTTTTCGAGCACCTTGTTTCCAAAGAGTATTTGCTTTTCGTGCAGACCATGTTCTTTCAGCTGTTTGGGAATAAGATGCCGCTGGGCAATTTCAATTTTTTCTTCGATAAGGTAGCCACTCAGGTCAATGATCTCCATGCGGTCGCGCAGGGCGGGATAAATAGTGGAAAGGCTGTTGGCTGTAGCGATGAACATCACCCTGGAAAGGTCGTAATCCACTTCCAGAAAATTATCATAGAAGTTGGTATTTTGTTCGGGGTCCAGAATTTCGAGCAGGGCTGCCTGCGGGTCGCCGCTGACATTGTTTCCGCTCACTTTGTCAATCTCATCGAGAACAAAAACCGGGTTTGAAGATTTGGCTTTTTTCAGGTTCTGTATTATGCGGCCGGGCATGGCGCCGATGTAGGTTTTGCGGTGTCCGCGCAGCTCCGACTCGTCGCGCAGGCCGCCCAGCGACATACGCACATATTTGCGTTCCAGTGCACGGGCAATGGATTTCCCCAGCGAGGTCTTCCCCACTCCCGGAGGGCCAATCAGGCATAATATCGGCGACTTCATATCGCCTTTAACTTTGAGCACCGCCAGGTATTCGATGATACGTTCTTTTACTTTTTCGAGGCCAAAGTGATCCTCGTCAAGTATCCGCTGGGCATTTTTCAGGTCGAAATTATCTTTGGTATATTCATTCCAGGGCAAATCCACTATGGTTTCCAGGTAATTGGTCTGCACTGAATATTCGGCGGCATGCGGGTTCATACGCTGAAACTTGCCCAATTCACGAGCAAAGAGTTCGGCCATTTCGTCCGACCACTTTTTTCCCGACGCTTTTTCTTTCAGTTCGCCGATAAGCTGCTCCTGAGGATTATCACCCAATTCCTGCTGTATCTGCTTGATCTGCTGCTGCAGTAAAAAATCACGCTGCTGCTTGTCGAGGTCGGTTTTGACTTTGCTTTGAATCTGATTTTTCAGTTCAATCATCTGCAGTTCTTTCACCATGTGGTTCATGGCAATATTGGCGCGTTCGGTGATATTAACGGTTTCTAGCAACAGTTGTTTTTCGGATATTTCGATGTTTAGGTTAGAAGAAACAAAATTTATCAAAAACGACGGGCTTTCGATATTTTTGATAGCAAAAGCGGCCTCTGAAGGGATATTTGGCGACTGTTTGGCAATCTGTATAGAAAAATCTTTCAGCGAAGAAATCAGTGCCTGAAACTTTTTGTCGTTTCGGGCTGGTTCTCCCTGTGCAAATTCGCCGATACTCGCAGTAAAATAAGGCTCTGTAGAGATGATATCGAGCACTGTAAAACGTTTCTTTCCCTGTATGATGATGGTAGTGCTGCCATCAGGCATGTGCAGGGTTTTTAAGATAATAGCCACCGTGCCAACTTTATAGAGGTCGTTAAATGTAGGCTCTTCCACATTTGGGTCGATTTGCGAAACCACGCCAATGTTTTTTTTGGCTTTGTAAGCTTCTTTGATTAGCCGTATTGACTTATCGCGTCCTACGGTGATGGGTATCACCACTCCGGGAAACAATACCGTATTGCGCAGAGGTAATATTGGCAGTGTTTCGGGCAACTCTTCAGAGTTCATCTGTTCTTCCTCCTCGTTGGTAAACAAAGGGATAAACTCTGTGTCATTATCCACAAGACTTAAAAGTTTCAGTTTTTTTTCCAATTCAGCAGAAAATTCCATATAATTCCAATTATGACAATGTGTCAGTTCAACAACAAAACTGATATGAATTTTTGGGTTAAAGGTGTATGTTCCAGCAAAAACACAAGATCAGGCATAGGCTCTGTCAAATAAAATGCCAAGCATGATATAAACAATTTAATAACCCCCGATTTACTTCACGTACTTAACTTTTTTCCTGAAAGGGAAGGTCAGTTTGAATACGGATTCCAAAATTTCCTTATCCTCCTTCGACAATTCGAGGCCGCGGCGCTGGTACACATTTTTTGCCACCTCGATAGCTTTTGCGATGTCGTATGTAGTATATCCCGACACCGAGCTTCCCCAGCTGAATGACGGGATAAAACAACGCTGAAAACCATGCCCGAAAATATTGGCATTTACTCCTATTACTGTGCCGGTATTGAACATGGTGTTTATCCCGCACTTGGAATGATCGCCCATTATCAAACCGCAAAACTGCAGGCCTGACGGAATGAATTTTTCCTGCGTGTAATTCCACATCTTAACTTCATCGTAAGTATTTTTCAGGTTTGAATTGTTGGTATCTGCACCAAGGTTGCACCATTCTCCAATCACTGAATTACCAATAAAACCGTCGTGTGCCTTGTTGGTATATCCGAATATCACCGTATTGTTAAGTTCACCGCCCACCTTTGAATACGGCCCAATGGTAGTAGGCCCGTAAATCTTGGCACCCATTTTTACCACTGAATGTTCGCACAGCGCAAAAGGCCCTCTGATAATGGCGCCCTCCATTACTTCGGCGTCTTTTCCAATATAAACCGGGCCTTCGGCAGCATTTATGATGGCGCATTCAACCCTTGCTCCGGGTTCTATGAAAATGTTTTCGGCAGCAATTACTTTGTTGGTCGGACTGATAGCGGCCGATTTGCGGCCTTTGGTGAGCAGGGCAAAATCTTCTTTTATGGCCTGCCCGTTAAAAGAAAAAATATCCCAGGGATAGTTAATTTTTATGTGGGGGATGTCGCAGGAAATTTCGTTCAGTCCCTCCAGATCGATCTTATCACTGTCGTCATTCCGGGAATCGTCGGCGGCATCGCTTAAGTCCAGATCATTTTCATTTATATTATAAGCGATTATATAATCTTTGCAGACAAGGGCCTGTCCTGTTTTTAGTTTCGCAATCTCTTTAACCAGGTTGGCATTGGGACATACGGAAGCATTGATAAGAATATTGTTTTTCCCTTTAACCAGCGGATATTTCGTGCTTAGATACTTATCAGTAAGTATCGACACAGGATCCTTGAAATATTTTTCCCATTTTTCGCGTATGGTCAATACCCCAATTCTGATATCAGCCACAGGCCTTACTAAGGTCATTGGATACAAATCCATGCGCGAGGAGTCATCAAAAAGTATAAAATTCATATGCAGTAAAATTTGCCAACTACAATATTAACAAAATATCCTGATATTTGGGACAAAAAAAATTAAATTTTATGGGAAAAATTTCATGACTTCCCAGAGTGATTATTATTTGTAAGGAAGATAAAAAAACCCCGGCATTGCTTACGGGGTTTATTAATCATTATTCTTCGCTTTTTGGAGTTTCATTTTCCGGAAGGTCTTCCTTCTTGGGTTCTCCTTTTTTATCGTAATGATTTTTGTAGCGGTTGCGGAATTTGTCAACACGGCCGGCAGTATCCACAAATTTCATCTTTCCTGTATAAAAAGGATGCGAAGTATGTGAAATTTCGAGTTTGACCAATGGATATTCCTTGCCATCATCCCAAACAATTGTTTCTTTGGTGGAAGCAGTTGAACGGGTTATAAAAGTATAATCATTGGATGTATCTTTAAAAACCACTAAACGATAATCTTTCGGATGAATACCTTTTTTCATATTTGTTTTTTTTAAAATCCGGGTGCAAAATTACACTACTTTTACTTATAAACAAGAGTTTCGGAAAGTTTTTTTATTTATTTTAATAAAATTTATATTACACTGATACATTTACATTCTGTATTACAGCATTATAACATACTATTTTTATATATTATTTAGAAACTCCATAGTATCTACATTGTCGGCATAATCCCACAATTCAGGTCTTTGTGCTTTTCCGAAATTTATGGTTGGAATCCCTTCAAAAATCCCTCCCACCACACACTGTATATTGTTTTTGTTTTTGTCAATAAAAGACCTTGCCTCGCTCAGGCTGTTGTATTGCTGAAAATTAATAACGGAAATGGGCGAATTTATTGACAAATCTTCATTCAAAATAAAAAATCCTCCGTCAATAAAAGGCTGATTATTCATAAGGAAAATTGTTTTATAATAATCGTAATTATTCCTGTATTTGTTATGGTCATTAATTTCGCAGAAGGATTGCATGACCGAAACAAATTGCGTGAAATCATATTTTGGAGGCACCAGAAGTCCCGAAACATTTCGACACCCCAGGCCGAAATAAGTAAAAATATCGTCTCCGAGCAGTTGCAATTGTTCAGGGGTTTCGCCGCCTGACAGCACGGCAAGGCTGTTGCGGTGCCCGCGGATAATGTGCGGGTACTTTTCAAAATAATATTCAAAGTACCGCGAGGTATTATTGCTACCCGTAGCTATCACGGCGTCAAAATCCTGCAGCTTATCTTCTGCAAAAACAATCAAATCGCGGTATCGGGCATCGATATGAACCAGTATCCGGGCGATGGCCGGAAGCAAAAAACGGTCGTTTTGCGACAATTTTCCCATAAAAACATTACCGCTTATCAGTACACACAAAAAATCATGAAACCCGACAAGGGGGATATTTCCTGCCATTACCACGGCAACTTTTTGCGGGGTTTTCCGCTGCTGCGTGAGCCAGGGATAAGCACCCGTCCACCTATCCAGCTTGTTTTCTCCGATCATAGAGGCTACCGACATCAACGAATGCAAAACCGACCCGGGAGTAAAAAAACCATTATTCTTTACACTTTCGTCAAGGGCTGCATTCAAGAGAAGATATTCCGGACTGTCGCATTTGGCAGGATGTTGGGCAAAGCACATGAGCAGTTCCGAGAGCTTTTTAAAGTTATCAATATGTTCGCCGGTAGTGATAGACCGTATTTTTTCAATCATTTTTTATATTTTTGTCAAAATTAATGGAAATTGATGTGGTAAAATAAACTACACACGATTTTCGTTTACATTAATATTTATTAAATACGGATGCGTTATCGCTTGTTATTATTTTTTGCTTTGGCAATCCTGGTGTCTGCGGCAGCTTTTTCGCAGAACTCAGGCTGGAAGCTGGATTCCTTAAAGTTATTTACCAATACTATTGCCAGCGAAAATCCCGATTTTAAAAAATATGAAGCCAACGAAAAGCTGCAACTGTTGCTGGAAAAGATTTTTTCCTCTGAAGAATATTATAAATTTCCTTATGATTCGCTTAAAAAAATTGCCGCACTGACGGCCCCTGATAATAAGTTTAAATTGCTAACCTGGGGCATAGCGAAAGAAAATGGCACATATGAGTATTTCGGCTACATTGTGTTTCCTGATAATCAGTACGGCCTTAAAAAGTTTATTAAACTCAACGACAAAACTCTTGAAGTACTTTACCCTGAAACTGACATAACCGACCACAACAAATGGTTCGGGGCCATATACTACGACATTATTCCCTGCCATTATCAGGGCCGAAAGCAATACACCCTGCTGGGATGGAAAGGCAACACCACCCTCACCACCAAAAAAGTTGTTGAAATTCTGACGTTCCGGTCTAATGGCACACCGGTTTTTGGCAAACGCCTGTTCAGAAAAAACAATAAAGCAACGCGTCACATTTTTGAATTTTCGGCACGCACCAGCATGTTGCTCCGCTACGAAAGCCAAACCATGCACACGGTTGTAAGGCCTGCAAAGACAGTAAGATCCTCTTACAGTAAAAAAGATAAAAAATCCAACAAAGCGATCGCTGCCGACAAAAAAGTGGCGGCAAAAGTAAAGACCACGCGGGCCCGGATGATAATTTTTGACAGGCTTTCGCCCGTTGATGCACGTACTTCAAAATATATGGCCAATTTGGAAGGACAATATCAGTTTTATGTGCCCGAGACCAACATTTATGATGCTTTTATTTTTGAAAACGGCCGCTGGGTTTTTGTTAAAGATGTCGATGCGCGTAATCCGCAACCTGACAAAAAGAAAAAGTTTGCTCCTCCGCAACTGTAAATCACTGTGTTGTAAAAAGTTATTTTTTCCTGGCTTTTCATTTTTTTTATTCCATTATAATTGTTTACTTTGCAAAAAATATGATGAAAAATCCTAATAATTTAAACCCTAATAAGTATGAAAAAAGTACACAATTTTAACGCTGGTCCTTCTATCCTGCCAAGGGTAGCCATTGAAAACACTGCAAAAGCCATTCTCGACCTCAACGGAATAGGTATGTCATTACTGGAAATTTCGCACCGGAGTAAAGATTTTCAGGCCATCATCGACGAAGCAGTAGCCCTGTTCAAAGAGCAGCTTGGCATTCCCGAAGGTTATCATGTATTATTCCTGGGAGGCGGTGCCAGCATGCAGTTCTGTATGGTTCCTTACAACCTGATGGAAAAGAAAGCCGCATACCTGGAAACAGGCGTCTGGGCAAAAAAAGCCATCAAAGAAGCAAAACTTTTTGGCGAAGTGCAGATAGTAGGTTCTTCTGCTGATAAAAACTTCTCCTACATCCCCAAAGGATGGGAAATTCCTAAAGATGTTGACTATATGCACATCACCACCAACAACACCATTTACGGATCGGAAATCAGGTACGATATGGACAGCCCTGTTCCTTTGATAGCCGATATGTCATCCGATATTTTCAGCCGTCCGGTAGATGTTTCCAAATATGCTATGATTTATGGCGGTGCCCAGAAAAATCTTGGCCCTGCAGGCGCTACCTTCGTGATTGTTCGCGAAGATATCCTTGGCAAAGTATCCCGTGTTATCCCTTCGATGCTCGACTACAGAACCCATATCAAAGAAGGTTCTATGTATAACACACCTCCGTGTCTGCCGATATACACTATTATGGAAACTCTGCGCTGGCTGAAGTCGCTCGGTGGAGTAAAAGTGATGGAAGAAATGAACAAGGCAAAAGCCAAGTTGTTGTATGATGCAATTGATAATAGCAAAATTTTCGTAGGAACCGTTGAAAAAGATTCGCGTTCACTGATGAACATTTGCTTTGTCATGAAACCTGATTATCAGAACCTCGAAGAAGAATTCATGAATTTTGCAAAATCAAAAGGTATGGTCGGAATTAAAGGCCACCGTTCCGTTGGCGGATTCAGAGCTTCTACCTACAATGCGATGCCGATCGAAAGTGTTCAGGCATTGGTTGATTGCATGAAAGAATTTGAAG
>DAONFU010000073.1:0-11106 GCA_035403765.1 Bacteroidales bacterium | reverse complement strand
GCGGAGAAGGGGGGATTCGAACCCCCGGTCCGCTTTAAAGCGAACAACGGTTTTCGAGACCGCCGCAATCGACCACTCTGCCACCTCTCCAAAATGGACTGCAAAAATACATTTTAATTCTGATTTAGCAATTTTCTGAAACCATCTTTAAATATCGGAAAATATTTTTCTTATTTTTGGACTAAGAATTTGCTTCTAATAAAACCATAAAATCATTTTTAAATTCTTCGACTATGTCTTTTTTTAAAAAAGTATTCTCTTCGTCAGATAATAATAACACCGAAAATTCTTCTGTTTCCAACAATGTCGCCTTGGGCAGGTACACCGAAATAAACAAGAAAGCAGCCCAGACCGAATACTGGAAAAAATCTCAGGATGATTTTTCGCAGAAAAAATACCTGGATGCTTTCGACAGCCTGCTACATTATATGCTAGACCCTGCCGTAGAAAACATAAAAATAAACCGCCGCGAAGGCGCGCTAAACTTCGAATTGCTGCAGGGATCCAAACTCATCTTCGGAAAAGCCGATGAAAACAATTTTTCGGCTGAAGCCCGCATAGCCAGTTACGACAGGCCAAGCGTAGCCTTCCTGCGCAAACTGATGAATATGAATTACGTTCTACAATATAGCCGCTTTGCCATTAAAGATGATATCATATTCCTCAAATTCGACAGCAAAACCATAGACGCTTCGCCAAACAAAGTATATTATGCTTTGCGTGAACTGGCCCTCAAATGCGACAAAATAGACGACAACCTGGTAGGTGAATTTGATATGCTGCATGCCATCGACAATGGACATACAGTGGATATCCCCGAAAATCTCAAAGAAATAAAATTCAAATACCTGCACCTGTGGATTGACGAGGCACTCAATAAAATTTCCACTCTCAACGAGGACAGGATGTCGGGAGCAATCTCCTATATCTTGCTTGCCCTGCTATTTCGTATAGACTACCTGCTTCAACCACAAGGGGCATTTTTCGAAGACATTGAAAAGATTAACGGCATTTACAATGCAAAAGATAACAAAAGTACGCTGGAACGTAACCGCCTGATGATTGAGGAGCTGAAAAAAGTTAAGGCCAAAAGCAAGGAAGAAATTTTCAAAAACCTTTATGAGGTGAAAATCACCTTTGGTTATGTGCCGGCAACCAGCCACAAACAGTTCTATGAGTTTATTCTGGAACAGTTTAAAAACACCAACTGGTATTACGACAACCGCTATCCGGATATTGTAACCTGCATTTATGAATGGATTATCGGATATTCGTTGTTTTATTACGGCCTGTTCCCACCGACCTATGATTTCCTGAAGCTGGCTTATACCGTCATGCAGCCGGCATACTTCGCTGAAATGGGCGCCCCTCTGAACCTCTGGAATCCTGCAAACAACACTTTTAACAAAACGGCCATCGAAAAAGAAATTCAGAAAATTGTTAAGGCTCATCAGCCCGAATATCCCAAGTTGGCGATACTTATGGAAAACATCAGGTACAATAATATGAATGATTTTTTGTACACCTATTTAAACGAAGTCACTTATTTAAACTTTACGAAGTAAGACATTATGAATACAATAATAGAAAATTATAAAAAAAACATTATTCAGATTGCTTCGCCCTATGGCAGCGGTACAGGTTTTTATAATGCGGACAAGCACTTATTTATCACCAATTACCACGTAATCAAGGACAACGACGAAGTAATCATCAGCGGCAGAGGGTTTAAAAAAACCACCGCCAAAGTAATATACTTCGATCCGCTTTACGACCTGGCTTTTATCCAGGCCCCCGAAAACATCGATATGCAAAAAGCCCTGCTGTCGTCAGTACCGGTTTCTGAAGGCGATAATATTATTGCTATCGGACACCCTTACGGGTTAAAATACACAGCCACCAAAGGCATTGTCTCTAAAGCCAGCAGGCTCTATAACGAAATCAGCTATATCCAGATTGATGCAGCCATCAACCCCGGCAACAGCGGCGGCCCGTTAGTCAATATGGACGGCGAGGTGGTAGGCGTCAACACCTTTATCATCGCACAAGGCGAGAGCCTTGGTTTTTCGCTTCCTTCCAAATACCTGCAGGAAACCCTGGATGCTTATGCTTCCCTCAACAAGCAGAAAGCAGTCAGGTGCAAATCATGTAAAAAAATTCTGTTGGAAAATCAGATAGATGGCACATATTGTTCCAACTGTGGCACCGAGATAGACATGAATATTCTACGACCCAAACCATATGTTCCTGCCGGCGCCGCTTTTAAAGTGGAACAGATAATAATAAAACTCGGCATCAATGTAAAAGAAACCAGGATAGGCCTCAACACATGGGAACTGGAGCACGGAAGCGTGAAGATAAAAATCCTGTACAACCCGGATACCAGGTTTATCGTGGCTGATGCCTGGCTCTGCAACCTTCCCAAAGAGAACATTATGCAAGTGTATGAATACCTGCTCAAAGAAAATTACGACAGCGAAGGCTTGGTATTCAGTGTAAACAACCAGTCGATTTTACTGTCTTTCATCTCTTATGAAGACGACCTTTCCATAGATACCGGTTGCGAGCTGGTAAAAAACCTGATGTACAAATCCGATTATTATGATGATATTCTGATTGAAAGGTTTCAGTCGCAGCCAATAACTTTAGAGGAAGATTAAGCTACCGGCTTTGTAGAAGATGGCAATACTGCTTGAGCAGGGTGCCTTTTTTTTCAATGCATCATCATTGCATATCTAAAAAATCATGCAGCAAAAAAAACCTCACTGAATCGAGAATAGGAGTTTCGTACTGCTTGTCTCCACCAGCCTGAAGAAGTCAAAATACAAACCCTTATTACTTGATATACCCTAAACCTTCCAAAGCAGAGGCATCGTCAGGTTTATTCAACAGCGCCTTGGTGAATAAAACTTTGGCTTCTTTGTTTTTTTGCAGTTTCAGTTTTGTCCAGGCAAACATAATCAAGCTATCATAGTCAAAGGGATAAAGATTGATTACTTTCTCAAAATAACTTTCAGCTTTTTCATAACTGCCTTTGTAATAATACAGAAGTCCCATGCGGTAATTTGCAATAGTATTTTGAGGATCAATTTCAAGTATCATCTGATAAAGTGAAATAACCTCTTCTGTTTTCCCCAGTGCATAAGCCGGATAAGCCATACCCAGCTTCGGCTCGATAGCATATGGTTTCAATGCTATTGCCTTGCTGTAAAAACTTTTTGATTCATAAAACTGCCCTGCCTGGTAGTTAAGCCATCCAAGCCTCAGGTTAATCTCATAAGAATTTTCGTCATAAATGCTTTTCAACTTCTCAATGGCCTTTGCATATGCGCCATTTTGTTCCAGGGTATAGCTTTCTTTAAAAGCAGTTACCATAGTTTCCTGTGCCGAAGCGCCTGAAAAAGCTGACAATAGCAGAACAAATATCAGTACTTTGCCGGTTTTGAAAAATTCCATATAATACCTCCTGTTAATGAATGATTGTTATATTGTTTTTTATTGTAAAAAGTTCCATCATATTTTGTTGGTTCAAAATAGCTTTCATTCCCGGAAAACGCATAATCAGCCATGAAATGCAATTTATTATTAACAGGTATTATCAACCTGGCACCGCATTTTATTTTTATGACATCGGCATTATTATATACAACACGCCCGTCTTGTGCCAAAAAATTATGCACGTCGCCAAAAACCCCGAATACCTCCAGCCATAAATGCTTGAAAATTCTACCGCCGACTTCCTGTTGAAGCACCACCCTTTGCCCGGCATTTCCGGATATTTTCTCATGTTGCCAAGAAAACACTGTATTGGTATATAAATTTAAATTCCCCAAAGGATATGTCCGCACACCTACATCTGCCTGTATCTGACGGGCATTGTTCAAGGTGGAGTAATAAAAAGCCCCTTCGACACTTATGTAGGAAAAATCTTTTTTTACATTAAGAAATAATGATATATCGCTATCTGTTTTTTTTGTTGTAGCCTGCCGTCTGCCGCCGCGGCCAAACAAATTTCCCTCCATGGTATAACGCACCCCGATATAATGCAGTCCCAGTCCCAAATACCAACTTTTTGCAAGCCGGATATTTCCATTAATATAGTATTGATGCACATTGGACACATAATCAGGTTCGGCGGCGGTTAATGAATCCAGATGTTTATACAAAAAATAATGTTGATTGACAAAGCTATAGCCATGATCTATTGAAAAAGCAGGGGAAATATCATGTGTAAAGCCCATATGAATATAATGATGATTATTTGAAAGATATTGTTTACCGTAGGGTACCGAATCAACATCAATAATAAAATTAGAGGGTGTGGTTTTCTGATGATTAAAATCGGCATTGTACAACAATCGCAATTCGCTCAGAAATGGATGACGGTTTGTTCCGGTTTTTCCTTTGAGTGAGGCATCGAACCCAGCAGCGAGTTTGCGGGCTTCGGCCTGTCGTCCGCTAAAGACATAGGCATAATAAAGGTATTCCTTTAGATCATTCTCCTCGTCGTTGAATTTCCGGGCCTTTTCAAAATGTTTTATTGCAAGGTGATAGTTCTTTTGTTCGTAGCAGGCCACACCCATACGTACTCTCAAAAAATAAAAGTCAAATCCTTTGTCTAAAGCGGCATTCCCCTCTTTTAAAAGTTGTTTCCAGTTTTTCTGTTGCCACAACAGAAAAGTTCGTTGATCGATAGCCGGTATATTGTCAGCAGTTTGGCCTGACGCAGCAAAACACAGCACAAAAAACAAGCCTATGGTTATTATTTTCTTATACATACTGCATATTTTTTGACAGTGCCGTTATCGAAGCCTATACCAGAAATGCCCGTTGAACTGATGTGCAGAGAGTGTGAGTATTTTTTATGTAAGCGGCCCAAAGTAAAGGTGTTTGTTTCGGAAGCCAGGACAATCTCTGATTCTGACAAACGATCATTGGACTCAGGATAATGTAAACGATAACCACATTGATAAAAACGAAAAAACGGAGCCAGAAAGTCTTGCCATACAAGTGGCCATGGATTATATACCATGTTTAACGGATAAGTGTCAGTAATTTTAAGGCCACCCGGGTTGCCAAAACAGACTGTAAAAGCCGCAAGATAAAAATGATAGAGTAATGATTTTCGGTTTCCTTCAAAATGAAGAAAATACAGCATGGAATCCTCCGTGCGGAACCATGCCCGGGATCCGGTATTGGTGCATTCTAAATACTTATTCAGAAAATAATCAATTTTAACTTCCCATAGTATTACTTCTTCGTTGTTTTCGGATTTAAATTCAAATGTCTCACCCGGGACCAAACAAAGGGCATTCTTTATCAGTGGCTGAGTCAGGATATTGGAAACAATATCTCCTTCAGCAGGTGTGTGCACTTTTTGAAGTTTATATTTTCCATCTGTCTTAAGAAAATAATTGCTGAAAGGATATTCTATGGTCTTTGACCCGAGAAAAGGCGTAGATTGTAACTGAAAATGCACATGCGGATAAGGAGAATGGCCTGAGTTTCCGCATTTCCCGATGATGTCCCCTTTTTTAATTTTTTGACCAGGAGCGACACACACCGTGGACTTTTTAAGATGGCTTAATTGCGAAAATAGAAACTCTGAATGCTTGATGATAACCGTATTTCCCCAATTCTGTTTCAGGTTTTTTTCACCCACAATATTGTCGGCCACGCCATCAAAAACTTCTTCAACAGTGCCGTCGGCAGGGGCCAGGATGTTTTTCCCATAACAATAATAATCCTCCACAAAATCGCCGGAGCCTCGAAATGTCCTGCCTTCATCATCCTTTATTTCGAAATCCCAGGCATGTTCCCAATCGCCCCGGTGAGTATGACTGCCGTAACACCCCTGCGATACAAACCATTCGCCGTAAAACGGCAGCGACACGGGTATCGGACTATCTTTTCCAAAACGCTTCATGAAATTCAAATGTGAATACAAATTTTTCTCAGGTGAATGTTCCTGAACCACAACTGTTTGTATCTTCATATTCTTATGAACTCTGAACTTTAGAATATACAAAAAAAGCAGCGTAATTATATTAAACGGCAACGAATATACCGGAAGGTAAAGCACATTTAACAGAACTGATGTACTTATTGTAATAATAGTAGTAATGGGGATCAGCAACAATACCCATAAATGAGAAATGCGGCCGGGGACAATGAAATAGCCGCCTATTGCAATAGCCGTAAGAATATAATTGAACCCAATAAAACTATAGGCTGCCCCCGAAAATTCAACTCCGATAACTGCATAAAAAAAGTAAGCAGTATAAAAACCCAGCAGCGAAAGTGTGAAGGCAATACGCGAATTAATGAGCAGCCCAATAGCTATTAGTATTCCCGTTAAAGTGCTATATTGAAAAAATATGGAACTTAACGAATTAAAGTATATTTTTAATGAAATGGGAAAAGGAAGATTATTCCACCAGTAATAGGCGTCCACAAGTTTTTGTCCGCCAAGTTGATACAAATCGTTTATATAATACACCCCTCTTTCATTCAGATTAAGAAAAGTAAATTCTCTGGTTGATAAAGAAATAGCCCACAAAGTAAATACAAAAGGAAGGCTTAAGTAGGGCAAGGCATATTTCCCTATAATGCCCTCGAAAGCCACAGAAAGAAAAAGTGACAAAAATGCTGCAAGCACAATTATCACAAGCAACTGTATACCGGGCTCAAAATAAATTCCCAGGCCCAAACCTACGAGCAACGCATTAAACCCATAATAGCCCTGTTTTATTTTATACCGGTCAAAGCCTATCAGAGAAGCGCTGAGATTGGTAAATAACACCGATAGTAACCCAAATAATCCGGCATATAAGTCATAAAAAGTGATAAGGAAAATTATTATCGCAAATATGACATTATTGGAAAAAAATATCTGCGAATAACTGTTGGTAAGACTTCTAAAAAACCAATGAAATCGCTTCATGCCGCTTACAACTTATGATTCTTTAAATGACCCGGAATGATTTCCTGCTGAGTGATATATTCCATATTTTCTTTTTGCCTTATCAGGTGCGGAGCGCCCTTTTCGTCAATCAATACCACATTAGGCCTAAAGGTTATAAACTGCATCCATTGCGTATTATTGTATGCGCCCACACGGCGAATAACATAATTATCACCTTTTTTCAGCAAAGGAAACTGCATATTGGCTCTTATCACATCAATGTTCATGCACAAAGGACCATAAAGCGTAGTGTCTTCCAATTGTTCTGAAACAGGCATAACAGGCCTGACATCGTGTTCATACCAAAAGGAAGTAAACAAGAGATTGACGCCGGAGTCAATAATTACTGAACGCCGGCCATCGGCCATTCTTTTGATAGCAACAACAGTCCCGGCAAGATATCCGGCATCATCAATCAACGCCCTTCCTGTTTCAAGTATGAGCATCGGCAGGTTGGCCGGTTTAATTTCCGATGTGAGCAAGGCATTAGTTATAGACTCGGCATAATCATCAAATGACGGTGTTGTATCGCTGCCAGAATAATAGGCACCTTTCAGGGTGTTTCGTGAAGCAAAACCGCCGCCAATGTCAATGTATTTTACTACATGCTGGTATTTTCGCTCCACCGATACCACCAGGGCCGCCAGTTTTGCAGCGGCAATTTTGTATGGCTCCGTGCTCATTATGTAAGTACCAATATGAGCGTGTATGCCCGTTAAGTCAAGTTTTTTACACATCATTATCCGGTTCAGCGCATCCCAGGCTTCGCCGTTTTCATAATTAAACCCGAACCGGTCCCACTGCGGATAGATACCCGTGTCCATATTCACTCTTATAGCAACCCTTGGTTTTTTTTCCGAATTTTCACTTAACGAGATTATCTTGTAAAGTTCATCAAAATGGTCAATATGTATCAGCGAAAAGTTTTCTATGGCTTTTTTAAGGTCGTCGTCGGTTTTTGAAGGCCCATTGAAAATAATTTTGTTTCCTGGGACACCGTTTTTTAAGGCTTTTTCATATTCAAAGCCAGAAACCACCTCCGCCCATGCGCCTTCCTGATGAAAAATATTGCATACCGCATTAAGGTAATTGGTTTTATACGACCAGGCAAACTGTACGCTGGGATACCTTGTTGAAAATGCCCGGGAGGCTTCCTGGAAGGTTTTACGAATGGTACGTTCGGAATATATATATAGCGGAGACTTATATTCGGATAATAATTCGCTCACAGCATAACCATCAATATGAGACAGTGGCTCGGGATTGTGCTGCATTCCATATTTGCTTGGCAAACCCGCATTCAGTTTTTGAATCAGTGGCCTTTCAAAATGTAGTTTTTCCATACCTTAATTTTAGTTTTTCTGTCAAATTATAATTCGCCTTTAGTAGCTATTTTTTCAAATTCAGTAAGATCACAAATCATATCCCAGGAATACCTGATAAACATCTTACCGACTTCATAGTTTTTAAATGGGGACACATCTTTTCCCATTGCCATAAGCACCAATGCCTCGGGAAGGTTTTGTCCTGCGCCCACAGCTAAATATACCCATGCGGGAAGCCGGGGATTTATTTCAATAAGGTATAAATCATCTTTTGCGTCTTTAATTAGCTCCAGTTCCATCCCTCCGCGCCATTGTGTCTGCCTAATGATTTTATAGGTTAATTCCAACATTTTGGAATCATCCAAAGTGATGCCGCCCCAGGCTTTCCCCTTATCGGTAATGTATTGTTTGCGCATCGGCACTGCCCCCACGGTAGTGCCTTTTCCGTCACCCAGGGCCACCACATTGACTTCTGTGCCATAGACAAATTCCTGAATAACAACAGGCAACCCCCATTTAGCAGCAATTTTCTGAAAATAAATTTCGGCCTGTATCTGATCCTTTGCTATAAAAGCATCATAGAATTTACCTTTTACAACTATCGGAAACTGAAAATCATCTTTCAGATTTTTTAGTTGATTGAAATTTGTGTAAGCTTTGCTAAAAGGAACCCTGACATCATATTTCTCACCAAAATCAGGCAGATTGGCCTTGTGTCTTTCCTCAAATTGTCTGAGTGTGGGAAGAAATGTTTTTATTCCCAACGACCTCAACACCGGTTCAGACTTCATGAAGGCAAAAAGTTCCGCATCAAAATTCGGTATCAGTACATCGGCATGTTCAATATTTTGTATATATCTGATTCTCTGCATAACGGCATCAGATCCATCAGAGGGATAGGGCATTTTATATGTTTTATCCACCAGTTGGTGCATGTATGCACCGGGTTCAAGATTGTCATAAGCCAGCCCAATGATACGCGGCTCAAT
The DNA here is from genome assembly GCA_035403765.1 of Bacteroidales bacterium. Lineage (GTDB taxonomy): Bacteria > Bacteroidota > Bacteroidia > Bacteroidales > CAIWKO01 > CAIWKO01. The sequence goes on along the minus strand of DAONFU010000073.1, from coordinate 1,828 downwards.
AAGCTGCGAATCCCTCAACCCTCTAATTACAGGTATTCCAGGGCCTGGACTGTCTATATTATTCAAACCGGAAACTAAAACTGTCAATCTATCTTTCGTCATCTTCCTCTAAAATTTGAAATTGCCTGAGCATGGAAATAAAATCAAGAAAATAGCGTTCAAAAACACTCTTTTCCACATCGTATGTACCCACAATAAATTCCGAAACAGCGTCCATATCTTTTCCGGAAGCAAGCATCCGAAGAATTTCCGCACCAATAGTATTAAGCGTAAAAGAATCACCAGTAGAGGGATTAAATACAAAACCGCTCTCGCTTATGGCAATATTTTTTTTAATTTTTACAACCATGATATGACTTTTCATTTAAACAAATGTAACAATTCTTACTGGCAATTATTACTGATTATATCAATTATTTAACTTTTCGACAACAGTACCAGGCACTCCACATGAAGTGTCTGCGGAAAAAAATCATAAGGAATAATCTTTTTCACCACATACCCCGCAGTACAAAGAAAATCCAGGTCGCGGGCAAGAGTGCCAGCGCTGCACGAAAGATAGGCCATACTCCCGGGCTGGTAGCTTCCCGTTATCCATTGCAAAACCTCTGGCTCCAGGCCGGTTCTTGGTGGATTAACATATAGCAATTTCGTTACGCTATTATGCTCTTCCACCAAACGGCTTAGCTGTGGCAGGCGGTCCCGGCATTTTCCCCGATAAATCAAAGCCCCGGGAACATTTTTCCGGGCACAGGCCACCGCTTCACCACTAAGCTCCACTCCGGCAGTGATGCTTCCTGCCGACAACCATTTCTTCATGCTGTAGCCGGTACCGCAACACAAGTCCACCATCAGGCTATTGTTGCCGGGGATTAGAAATGATGCAGCTTCGTTCAAGGAATCAAAATACAGGCCGGGTATTAATTGTTGAAAAGACATTGGCCCATAGCACATCCCTTGCTCATCAATAGAAACATCGCTACCAAAAAGCAAAAAGAAATTATGTTTCATAAAAATTTTGTTCCCGGCCGATGGGTTTAGGTGCAGCCAGCCCCCTTCCACACCCAATTGCCGCAAATGTTCTTCTACAACTGGTCCTAACCATGCATTATCGGGCAGGACAGCAGTTTTTAGCACCAACATCACCTGGTTCCCCGATTGTATAAAAAAACGTAACGGAAACTTTTCGGGCGGGGGCAGGATGTTCGTCAATAGCTTGATAACTTCACCGATTTGTTTGTGTTGCACCGGACAGGCAGGAGTTGCTAAAAACTGCCTGTGCGAAATCATTCCAAACTCCCATGTTGTGCCATTATAAACGGTATGAAGACAGACTTTCTTGCGGTAATACTTACGGGCTAAGCCGCTAACACTCCTGATGACATCAAAATTTTCATTCCATACTGAAAGTTTTTTCTGCAGGAACCATGTTTTTTTTTGCAGACTTTCCTCCTCAGTAAAATACCTGTGCCGGCATCCGTTACATTGTTCCGGACAGTTTGTATCAAAAAACATCGAGAACCTCAATTGTGGAGTTATTAAACTCAGCAGTATCCCCTTTCTTCAACCCTTTCAAGGCATTATAAACAGGCACATTGGGAGAAACTGCAAAATACAAAGTACCGTCGACGAGCACCTTCCCCACGCTTATGCTGACAAACAGTTTTTGCTGACTGGTAATTACCACCGCACCAAACACCACTTCTGTTTTTATGTCATTAGGATCTATCCTTTCGAGGGCAGACATTTCCTGATTGGCTTTATGAAGCTGTTGTGCATACATATCGCGCCGGCGCAGCATCTGCGACCGGAACGAATCATAACGATC
>DAONFU010000072.1:0-11161 GCA_035403765.1 Bacteroidales bacterium | reverse complement strand
GTGGCGGCTAAATGGCATTTTAGGTTCACGCGGTACCGGAAAAACCACCATGTTGTTGCAACAGCTAAAAAACAAGCACCAGCTCAATGAGGACGCTATTTATGTAAGTCTTGACGATTTTTATTTCAGCAATAACAGGTTTTTTGATTTTGCTATTGCTTTTCATCAAAAAGGTGGAAAATATTTGTATGCAGATGAGGTTCATAAATACAAAAACTGGTCAATTGAGTTTAAAAATATTTACGACACCTACCCTGGTTTAAACATTGTTTTTACTGGTTCGTCAATGGTAGATATCCTGAGACAAGATGCTGATCTGAGCCGCAGGGCGGTTTTTTACAAGCTATCGGGACTTTCGTTTAGAGAATTTCTTCACTTAACAGGTATTTACACTGTTGAACCGATAACCCTTGATTTTTTAATAACGAATCATGTAGAAATCGCTTCAGAGATAATTAAAAAAATAAAGCCACTCCAACATTTTGAAAACTATCTAAAATATGGTTATTATCCATATTTTAATGAGAATTCACGCCTGTATTATCATCGTCTTGAGCAAACCATGAATTTAATTCTCGAAACTGACTTGAATTTTATTGAGGGTTTTGACCAGAGAAATATTTTTAAAATTAAACAACTTTTATATATATTATCGGCCAATGTTCCTCTAAAACCAAACATTTCGAAATTAAGTGAAAAAACCAAAATTTCAAGAAACACGCTGCTTACCTACCTGCACTATCTTGAAAAAGCACAACTGATTCAATCCGTTTATCCTTCTGGAATAAGCATTAGTATTCTCCAAAAACCCGAAAAAATTTATCTTAACAACACCAATATTTCCTTTTTACTCGCAAGTGAAGCCCCCGATAAAGGCACATTAAGAGAAACATTTTTTTTGAATCAGTTAAAATGTGGGCATGTGGTTGAAACATCAAAAGTGGGTGATTTTATTATAGATAACAAATATATTTTTGAAATAGGGGGAAAAAATAAAACCAGAAAACAAATAAAAGAAACACCGGAAGCATACATTGTTGCCGACGATATTGAAACAGGCGCCTATAACAAAATTCCGCTCTGGCTGTTTGGGCTTTTGTACTAAACTCAAATATCTGCGTCGGCAACAATTAATGATTTTTCATAAAAATCTATTATTTTCTATAGAACTTTGCTAACTTTGTAACAATAATTTTGTTGTAAAACTGTTTAATAGCACAAAAACAAAAGAAACTTCAATATGAAACTAATAAAACTGACGATACTTTTTTCTTTTGTTTTATTTCTTATGACAGAACCGGTTTTTGCCCAATATGAATATTATTCCGACTCATCCTCTAAAACAGATATTAACAATTTCAAAAACAAGCCCTCTCTGTTTAATAATAAGCGCCTCGGGGTTTCAATGGAAATGGGTGCGGGTATCAGCGGTTCAAAATATGGAGCAGGGGCTTACACCTATGTGTCGCCGTTTCTGAGTTATAAAGTAACACCGAAATTCCGCCTCGATGTGGGCGCAAGCTATATTCAGGGTTTTAACAACTCAGGGATAAACGAATTTTACTTTGGCAAAAATCCTGCCTATCTTTCAGTGTTTGCCCGCGGCAATTACCTGGTATCAGACAAACTGATGATCTCCGGCGCCGTATATAAAACTTTTGACCTGAACCAAGCACAAACTACCGATCTGAACAGCCAGAAAAGATCATTGAATAATTATGGCATTATGGTCGGCGCAGAATATAAGGTCACTGAAAATCTGATTATTGGGGCGCAACTGAATTTTTCAGACCGTAACCCCGCTTATTATCCCGGCTCGTATTATAACCAGAACGATGTTAGTCCGGGATTTCACCAAGGAATGAACCCATACCATGTCTCAGGCGGCATACGCCCTTACAATGGTTTCGGGGGATGGTAAAAATACTTTGTTTTGCCTGTCTTTTTATTTTTGCAAAAATTCTTTTAGCGCTGCAATAGCCCTGTAGCGGTGGCTGATAACATTTTTTTCGTCGGGTGACATTTCGGCAAAAGTTTTTTCAAAGCCGTCGGGTTGAAATAGAGGGTCATAGCCAAAGCCCTCCAACCCTCTGCGCTCGCGGAGTATTATACCGCACACCTTGCCTTCAAAAAGAAATTCTTTGCCATTCACAATAAGCGCTACCACAGTTTTAAAACACGCTTTCCGCTTGTTGCAATCCTTCATTTCTTTCAGCAACTTTTCAATATTATCTTCAAAATTGCAGCCTTCGCCGGCATAACGGGCAGAATATACCCCTGGAGCACCGTTCAGACAATCAACTTCCAGACCGGTATCGTCGGCAAAACAATCTACCCGATATCTTTCATAGATGTAGCGTGCCTTTTGCAGGGCATTTCCCGCAAGGGTATTTGCTGTTTCTGGAATATCCCCCTTGAACCCAATATCTTCAAGCGACAAAATTTCAAGTGCTGAATTGTTGAGTATATAACTAATTTCCTGTAGTTTATGTTTGTTGTTCGTGGCGAAAACCAGTTTCATAGGCCGTTTTTTGAACAAAAGTACAATTAATTAATTTTACTTATTAATAACAAATAGACCACAAAAAGTAATTTTCATACATTTGCAATAACAATAATCCGCCAAGCAATATGACAATAAAAAAACTCACTGTAACTTTTTTGTTCACGTGGGTCTGCTCAGTTAGCCTTTTTTCACAGCAACACCTTTCTTTAGACTCTTTGGCTTATCCCGACCGTTTTGTTTCGCGCTTCATGCCGATACTTACCGACAAGGAGCTGATGAAAATTGCCTCTCTGCCCGACCTGACGGTACCTCCCGGCCATCAATATCTCAACAAAACCACCCTGCCTTATAAAGTGGATAACACCCTGTTTCCCTATATGATTTATCCCACCTGGCAAACCGGTTACGAATGCGGCCAATCGGCCAGTATTTGCAATGATTTCACTTTTGAAATCAATCGTTTACGTAATTTGCCGTCCACTGTGGATACCAACCGGTATGTGTCGCATTTTTCATGGAATTTTCTGAACAACGGATATAACTATACAGGCGCCAGCTATTATGATTCGTGGGAGATTACGCGCATGTGCGGCGTGCCCAATGTTACCGACTATGGCGGACAGTTATATTTTGGTGGAGAAAAACGCTGGATGAGCGGCTATAACCTATGGTACAAGGCCATGCATAATCGTCTTTATACTGGCTATAACATTCAGGTGGACACCCCTGAAGGGCTGATGTTGCTGAAACAATGGCTGCATAACCACCTTGACGGATCAACCGTTGGCGGACTGGCCAATTTTTACGCACAATATGGTTCGCCCAACGCCACCTTGCCTGCCGGAACCGAAGAAGGCGGCAAGGCGGTGAAAACCACCTGGGGTTCCAGCCCCAGCCATACCTGGACCATAGTGGGTTATAACGATTCCATCCGCTTTGATTACAACAGCGACGGACAATACACCAATGATATAGATATCAACGGCGATGCGATGGTGGATATGCGCGACTGGGAAATTGGCGGGTTGAAGTTTATGAACGGCTATGCCGGTGCCTCTTGGGGAAACAATGCCTGTAGTTACCTGATGTATAAAGCGCTGGCCGATGACATTACCAGCAATGGAATCTGGAATCACCGCGTGTCGGTGCAATATGCAAAAGAAACTTACGATCCGCTGCTGACCATGAAAGTACAACTTCAGCATACCTGCCGCAACAAAATCAAAGTTACTGCCGGACTTTCCACCAACCTGGCGGATACACGCCCGCAGGTCGTAATGGATTTTCCTATCTTCAATTTTCAGGGAGGGGAATATTACATGAGGGGAGATTCCACCGAAGAAGGAAAAACTGTTGAATTTGGCCTCGACATCAGTCCTTTGCTAACCTACATCCAGCCCGGGCAAAATGCAAAATACTTTCTGCAGGTGGTCGAAAATGACCCCTCTGCTCTATACCCCGGCAAAATATCTAGTTATTCCCTTATTGACTATACCGGCGGAGTTACCCAGATAGACTGCCCGTCAACCAATGTCAACCTTAACAACAACGATACCACGCGCCTGTCGGTAATCCGCAGCGTGGCATTCAGCAAGGTGGATATCGCCACCGCAGCCCTGCCTGCAGCCACTATTAACCAGCCCTATTCCTTACAGATGAATGCCCTCAACGGGACACCTCCTTATCATTGGGATTTTTTATTTGATTTTTCCGAAAAAGATACCGCCGGTGTGTCTCCCGCCGTCACAGCCACCCAACTAACAGCAAATTCATCGGGCTATGCTGTACAGAATCTGGCTTTTGATTTTCCGTTTTACGGTGAAAAATATAACAAACTGTTTGTCAGCCCCGACGGCTATATAAAATTTGATGACCAGAAATACACCTGGCCCTTTATCATCGACAAAGTTCTGTTGTTTAAAAGCACCAAAATGATTGCTCCTTTTCTGGCCGACCTGGTTTTTGCGTCGGGCCAGGGTTTTTGGTACGAAGGCAATAGCCAGTATGCCGCTTTTCGTTGGAAGGCATATGTTTCAGGACAATCGGGCAGCAGCGTAAATGTGGTGGTTAAACTCTTCCCCAGCGGGAAAATTGAAATGTATTATAACAATATCAGCGTGGCCACAACCACAGGGTGGATCAGTGCGGTATCCCGCGGCGATAACAATAACTTTCAGTTTACCAACTTCTCCAACAAGCTAAATACCAATACCACCACTCAGGTAGCTATCCTTACCCCGCCGCCTGTACCGGTTGAAATGAAAATCACCGATGACGGCTTGTTTTATGGCATGCCGGTTTCAGAAATTGACAACGTGCCAATCACTTTTATAGTAAGCGACAACAACAATATTGAAAACACCAAAACCCTGTATTTTTCCTCCGAAGGCGTTTTGGTAAACCACAGTGTCAGCGCCGGAACCGACACCATAATCAATGCAGGCGAAACGGTTTTGTTGAGCGTAGCGTTGAAAAATATTGGCAACAATGTTTTTCCCAACGCCCTGATGAAAATTTCTTCCAACGACATACACCTAAGCATCACCGACAGCGTGGAAACTGCCGGAAACCTGGCATCCGACGATTCGGTGGTTTTTCAGGATGCGTTTACATTTATGGTTGATACTGCGGTTACAGACAACTACATTATCAACATTAACCTGATGGTATATAATGCCGCCGACACATTTAACTATAACGTGCCGCTACGGGTGCGATCGCTGATATTAGACATCGGTGCCATCAGTGTGGTTGATGGCAACAACAACATTCTGGAACCGGGCGAGAACGCCACCTTGCTCACAGATATTATCAATATCGGAGGTACTACGGCTTACCAGATCAACGGAATTTTATCCACTAACGACCCCTATGTTTCCGTTATCAGCGATTCCATGTATTTGGCAAGCCTGGCCAGCGGCGATACTTCTTTGGGGTTTTATGTGATTAATGTTAACAACAGTGTCCCCGACGGCCATCTGGTGGTCTTCAACCTGAAACTTAGTGCTGAAGGCGGATACGTAACACATAAGTTTTTTACCATTCAAATTGGCGGCAATGCCGAAGACTTTGAAACCAACGATTTCAGCCGGTTCCCATGGGTGACTACCACCACGGGCGATTCGGCATGGTTTGTAACCACACAGCTTCCTTTTGAAGGCTCATATTGTACCGAGTCGGGAAACATCTCGGAAAACCAGCAAACTTCGCTGGCTGTAACATTAAATATTCTCAACAGCGGCACGGTAAGTTTTTACCGGAAAGTCTCGTGCGAAGCCCATGTGGGATATACAGACTACGATTATTTTGCTTTCTTCATCGACGGTAATGAAATGGGACGATGGGACGGACAGACCGGCTGGATACGTTCGGAATTTCCGGTAAGCAGCGGTGTGCATACATTCCGGTGGACCTATAAAAAAGATTATTCGGTGAGCACCGGCGAAGATTGTGCCTGGCTCGATTATATTGTGTTTCCGCCAACTATTGAACCCGGCTCCAGTGTATTGCAGTATCCCGCTTACCTTTTTAAAGAACTGGAAATTGAAAGTGTGGCGACCGATTCCATAACATTTACCAACTACAGCCTCACCAATCCGGCACTGTACCACTGTCAAATCAACGGTTTTTCGGCCAACAGCACCAGCGCCTGGCTTACCCCCGAAGTACAGTACGGTTGCATTGATGCATACGGCACTGGTTCGCTGAAGCTGATTTTTAATTCGCATAACCTATTGCCCGACACTTATAACTGTTTGGTCAACCTGACTTATAATTTTTCTGACAGTGTATCAATCCCCGTAACATTTCAAGTAGTAAACACCAGCGGGCTGGACGAAAACACCCTTGCCGGCTATGATGTACAGGCCTATCCCAATCCGTTTACCAACCAGACAACGATTTCTTTTACTCTAAGTGAACCGTCGGCTCTCGGCCTCGAAATTTATGATATGAATGGAAAAAAGATCAAAATGCTGGCCTCGGGAGATTTTGATGCCGGTATTCACCAAATATCATGGGATGCGACCGCCGATAACGGCAGCAAAGCACCTGCCGGAGTTTATTACTATCGTCTTGTCTGCGAAGATGCCGCTGTTTCGCAACGAATTATCCTGATAAAATAAACCATGGTTTTTAGCAGCGTCCTCTTTTTGTTTTTCTTTCTTCCAATAACCCTATTATTATATTACATCACGCCCAAGCGCTATAAAAACCTGGTAGCCTTGCTGGCCAGTGTGGTATTTTACGCATGGGGGGCGCCTCTTTTTATTTTTGTAATTTTTGGCTCAATTATTTGCGACTTTCTCTTTGCAAAATATATACACAAGACCAAGGGTCTGAAGAAAAAACTGCTGCTTACCGCTGCTATCTCGCTGAATGTAGGCATTTTGGTTTATTTCAAATACGCCAACTTCTTCGTTGAAAATGTCAACACACTGCTTTATTCGTTCGGTTTTACTGAGATACACTGGGTAAAAATTGCCCTTCCCATTGGGATTTCGTTTTTTACTTTCCACGAAATGAGCTACATAATTGATGTGTATCGCGGGGTGAAACCTCCGATGAAAAACATTCTGAACTACGCTTTATACATCTTATTTTTTCCGCAGCTTATCGCCGGGCCTATCATTCGTTTCAACGAAATCTCCGATCAGATTGAAGACAGAAGCTATCAGTTTACCGTTGATAATCATTTGCTGGGCTTTTTCAGGTTTGTGATAGGGCTGGCCAAGAAAGTACTGATAGCCAATGTGTTGGGTGAAGAGGCGGACAGAATTTTCGCGTTGGGGCTCGACGATCTTACTACTCCGGTGGCCTGGCTGGGGGTTTTGGCGTATGCTTTTCAGATATACTTCGATTTTTCGGGTTACTCGGATATGGCCATAGGCCTGGCCCGGATGATGGGTTTTATTTTTCCCGAAAACTTCAACAACCCTTATATCTCGCAGAGCATTACCGAGTTCTGGCGTCGCTGGCATATGTCGCTCAGCCGGTGGATGCGCGATTACCTCTACATTTCGCTGGGCGGAAACAGGGTTTCCGTACCGAGGATGTATTTTAATCTGGCTTTTGTATTTCTTATTTCCGGTTTTTGGCATGGGGCCGAATGGAATTTTATTTTGTGGGGCGCCTTTCATGGGTTGTTTCTCATCCTCGACCGGCTGTTTCTTTTAAAACTATTAAAGCGTATCGGAAAATTTCCGAGTATCCTGTTTACTTTTTTCATCACGCTGCTGGGGTGGGTACTCTTCCGTTGCGAAAGCCTCGAACAAATAATACATTATTTCACCAGGTTGTTTGATTTCAGTTTCAGACCAACTAACCTGTATTTCGACAGCCGGTTTGTGATAATACTTTTCGTAGGAATTTTCTTTTCTTTTTTTGGTGCCTTTGGAGGTGTGGAAAAGTGGCAGGAGCATGTGTATGCCTCCGGGCAAAAAAACCGCAACGTGATATTTTTAAGTCTATGCAGCATCTTATTATTTGTGGTTTGTTCTTCGGCTGTAATATCTTCGGGGTTCAATCCTTTTATTTATTTCAGATTCTGACATGTTAAATGTGATAAAAAAAATATTAATTCCGCTGATTCTGGTGATACTTTTTTTGCCTCTTGCGCAACAACATTTACATTTTTTCAGGATAAAAAAACTGCAGGGATTCTATACGCTTTCGCCCAAACCCGACACCCTCAATTTCAGGACATGGACCGACGAATCTTTTCAAAAAAAATATTCAAAATATCTTGAAGACACTCTGGGATTCCGCCAGATATTGATAAGGATAAATAACCAGATAAACTATAGCTTTTTCAAAAAAACCGATGCCAGAAACGTGGTGGTGGGCAAAAACAATTGTTTGTATGAAGAAGGCTATATTTTGGACTATACCGGCAGTAATTTTCTGGGGAAAAAATTCTGGAACGAATTGCTGCGGCGCACCAAATTAGTGCAGGACACTCTGAAAAAAGCCCATAATACCAACCTTATCCTGGTGCTGGAAGCCGGAAAGGCCAGCTTTTATCCCGAATACATTCCCGACAGGTATCATGCCGAAAAAAAAACTGTTTCGAATATGGATTATATTGCTCAACAGGCTAAACTTTTGCAAATAAACCATCTGGATTTGAATACCTTGTTTTGTGCAATGAAAGATACCTCGAGGTATCCTTTGTATGCTACCTACGGCGTGCATTGGAGCACCTACGGCATGTACAAAGCCGCCGATACCCTGGCTCGTTTTATTGGCCGGTTGCGTCAGGTTGATATGCCCGACATAGTGTGGCAGGGTTATACCGTTACAGATCAGATTAAAGATGTGGATTTTGATATAGAAGCTACTATGAACCTCTTGTTTGATTTGCCGCATACAGAAATGTGTTACCCGCAGATAGGTTACAAATTGGGCGGCGGCAAAGTAAAACCCAAACTGCTTACCATTGGCGATAGCTATTATTGGGGGTTTATCAACAACCATATTGTTGACTCACTGTTTACCAACCACCAGTATTGGTATTATTTTTCGGGGATATGGCCTGATATGTGGAATTATAAAATTATTCCCCTGGAACTGAATCTTCAGCAGGAGATTGAAAAACAAGATGTTATTCTGGTTGGTTTTACCGAGTTGAATGCATTTTACGGATTCTGGGGATTTATCGACGAGGCCTATAAGATTTATTTTCCCAACGATTATAATAAAGATTATGAGGCTTTCAAAGAACTGAAAAAAAATGACCTTCATTTTTTCCGGCACCGGGCACTGGCAAAAAAATATCAACGAACGGTACAAGAAATTGTCGATTTTGAAATCAAAAACAAAAACACCTACCATTCGGGATTAAACTGAGATATTATGCAGAAATTTCTGATACAAAATCTATGATATGAAAAATTTTAAAGACAAAATATTTATTATTTTATTTGTCATTGGCTGTGTGCTGAACACCTTGCCGATACTACTCAACACTTTTGTTATCAGCCTCGACGGCCCTTCGCACCTGTATAATGCCAACCTGATAGCCGCCCTGATAAACGGCAACCAAGCCGTGAAAGAATTTGTGGCAATCAACAATTACTTTACCAACTGGTTTGGACATTTTTTGCTTATTTTATTTAATATGGCAGCGCCCGCCTGGATAGTCCAAAAAACATTGTTAATCCTGCTGGTGGTAGCCATTCCTGCGGCCTTTGCCTTTATGGTATGCCGTATAAATTATTCATCGCGATACCTTAGTTTTATCATTTTTCCTTTTTCCTATTCCACATTTTTCTTTCTGGGGTTTTATAATTTTTTGTTGGCCGTGGTTTTTTTCTTTCTGTGGATGGCCTTTGTTTACAAAGAAAGCCGCAACTACAACCGAAAAGAAAAAGTTTTCATCTTTGTATTGTTTTTACTGATAGAATTTTCGCACATTTTTGTGTTTATGATTGCGCTGGGGCTGTTTGCCTGGTTCCTCGCGGCGCCTGTGCTGCAAAAAAACAAATTCCATCTGAAGAGCTTGCTGCGCGATATGCTGTTGCCGCTAAAAACCTTTTTTTCACTTGCCTGCGGAGGATTGCTGTTGCTGGCGGCCTATTTTCTGGGGAGCGACCGCCATCAGTTTGAAAAACCTCAGAACGACACGCCCTGGGGTAAAATAGTTGCCGACATTTATGAAATTCATCCCCTGCAGGGCCTCAGCAACGATTATCATGTGTTGACCACCGTTTTGTTGGCTTTGTTTGTGGCCATAGTGCTTTTTGTTGTTACACGAGCCTTGATAGCCCGCAAGCATAAAACCTCATATTTTCTTATGTACAATGCCCTGCTGTTTTTGGTGTTGTATGTGGTTACCTTGTTTTTTCTCGACAAAGGGCTGTATATACAAAGCCGCCTGCTATTTTTGTTTTTCCTGTTGTGGTTGTCGTGGATAGCCATTCAAAAAATCCCGAAACTTATCCAAATCGTGCTGATAGTTTATAGCTTGACCGTTTCGGTAGTTTTTATGAATTATTATATGAAAATGCTGCCATATCTTTCGTTGCGATGCTATTATGCTTATGATGCCGGCCTGAAAATAGAAAAAAACTCCAGGGTTTTTTGTGTCAATTATTCTTCGCATTGGCTTGAGAACCACCTTCTAAATTATCTGGGAGCCGAAAATACTCTGGTTATGTATAATAACTATGAGTGCGAACAAAACTTCTTCCCATTGAAGTGGAATCATCCCGAAATGGTCAGAAGCGTATGGAATGAATATTATTCGGGAAGTTTTTCGGAAGTTTTTTTCAATAATGTGGATTATGTTGCCATACTTCAGGAAAACCAGCACCCTTCATCGCCGAACGACCTGCAGTTTCTTTCGATGGTCAGGGAAAATTATGCCTGGGTAATGACAACATACGACGAAGGCATAACCATTTATAAAAAGATTCCAAAAAAGATGATTCGCTGATTTTTTATTTTTCCCAGAGGTTGTAGCCATACCAGGTGCCGGTAGCATAATCGCCGTCGTCGGCCACAAAAATAAGCCCGTTAGCATACGATAGTGAAAAACCGTAGCTTCCTTTTTCAACTTCTACCGATTTTACTTTTTGTCCCTTCATATCATATACAAATATCAGCTTATAGTCAGCATTCCAGGTATAGATGTACTTTCCGTCCACGGCCACACTG
>DAONFU010000071.1:0-11259 GCA_035403765.1 Bacteroidales bacterium | reverse complement strand
ATTTCAGCCGGGGAGATTTATTGGCGGCTGAGGCCCCTGAACCCGCTATGGCTAAAAAAAAAACACCTCGGCGAAAACCAAGGTGTTTTTATCTTTTTTGAGAATTTATTTTCAGTTGTTTCCTCTTACTTTTTCTTCGATGGTTTTATCGATGAGGATACGGCCGCAATACTCACACACAATGATTTTCTTGTGCATTTTAATATCGAGCTGGCGCTGGGGCGGGATTTTGTTGAAACAACCGCCGCAGGCATCGCGTTCTACCACCACAACAGCCAGGCCGTTGCGGGCATTTTTCTTGATACGCTGATAGGCCGTCAACAAGCGTTCTTCGATAGTTTGTTGGTTTTCCTGGTGTTTTTCCAGCAGTTTCTTTTCTTCTTTTTCTGTTTCTGAAACGATGTCGTCAAGTTCCAGTTTCTTTTGTTTCAGGTCATCTTTGCGTTCTTTGAGCACCAGTCTGGTTTCTTCAATCACCTTGCTTTTCAATTCCAGCGAATAAGTAATCTCTTTGGTTTTCTTTTCGCAAAGTTGGATTTCCAGCGTTTGAAATTCTATTTCTTTGGTCAGGGCATCGTATTCGCGGTTGTTCCTGACATTCATCTGCTGCGTTTCATATTTTTTTATTTGTGCCTGATGTTCTTTGGCTGCAGCCTTTATTTCTTTAATTTCGGTTTCCAATTCTTTAATTTCAACCTCAAAATTTTCGAGACGTGTTTCCAGTCCTGCTATTTCATCTTCCAGGTCCTGCACTTCCAGAGGTAATTCGCCGCGGATAATTCTGATTTTGTTAATTTCAGTATCTACTAACTGAAGGCTGAACAATGACACCAGTTTCTTTTCGATGGAAATGTCGCCTTTGTCATCAGCTCCCAGGAATATTGGGGCGACTGGCGATTCCACAGGTGTCTTTGTAGGAGGTACGGGTTTTTTAGCAGTGATTTTTTCCGTCTTGCTTTTGTTTGTTGGTTCCGGTTGTTTTGGCGCTTTTGCTATAACAGGTTTTTCTGCCGTTTTTTTTGGCAAAGCCTTCGTGTTGGCTCTTTTTTCCGGTTCTGATTTGGGTGTCACCACTTTTTTATCTTTTGCGGTGGCTGTTGGTTTTGCCGTTTCTTTTTTCACAGCCGCTTTTGCGGCAGGCTTTTTAACGGCGGCTTTGCCGGTTTCTTTTTTCGATTTTGCCTGAACAGCAGTACCTTTTGTAGTTGACTTTGCCATAAACTATTAATTTATAAGTAATTTACCGGGTTCGTATTATTTTCTGAAAATGAAAATGCAAAAGTAGGAAATTTTTTTGTTATGATGGAGGCAATTAGTTCTGTGGAAAAAATTTCCGACTCATAATGACCTACATCAGCCAGTATTATTTTTTCGTTGAAAAATTCGTGATACTTAATATCGGCAGTAATCAGGATATCGGCCTTATTTTTTAGGGCTGTCTTCACCAGAAAGCTTCCCGATCCGCCGCAGAGCGCCACTTTGCGTATGGTGTTGCGGGTGGTTCTGTTGTAGCGGATGCTGGCTGTTTTGAAAATATTTTTTAATAGGGCCATAAATTCGGAAAGCTCTGTATCTTGCGGCAAGGTTCCGATGGCGCCTGAGCCGGCTCTGGGGTATTCATTGTCGAGCGGATAGATATCATAGGCCACTTCTTCATACGGGTGAGCCTGCTGCATGGCCTGAATAATCCGAAGGCGGAGGTGGTCGGGGAAGACTGTTTCTATACGTATCTCGGGTTCAAAATGCAGTTGGTGTGGTTCACCCACAAAAGGCCGGGCATTTTCTTCGGCCTTGAAACTACCGGCTCCGTTGGTGTTAAAACTGCAGGAGCTATAGTTGCCAATATGGCCGGCGCCGGCCGAAAAAAGGGAATTTCTCACGGTTTCGGCATGATCCACCGGACAAAAGACCACTAATTTTTTCAGAAGGGTTTTCGAGGGTTCCAGAATTTTCACATCCTGCAATCCCAACTTAGCGGCGATAAACATATTTAACCCGAAATAGTTGTTATCCAGACAGGTATGCGAACAATAAATGCAGATATTATGTTTTATTGCCTGTGCTATTATTCTTTCGCTGGCGGTGGCACCGGTAATTTTTTTAATTCCCTGAAAAATCAAGGGGTGGTGCGAGATGATAAGATTACAGTTTTTTGCTATGGCTTCGGCAAGGGTTTTTTCGGTGATGTCGAGGGTGATGAGGGCGCAGGTAAGTTCCTGTTGGGTATCGCCCACCTGCAGTCCACAATTATCGTATGATTCTTGTAAATCAAGGGGTATAATCGTTTCAAAATAGTCAATGACCTCAAAAATCTTCATCCGTACCTTTTATTCTACTGTTACTGATTTGGCCAGGTTGCGGGGCTGGTCCACGTTACAGCCGCGCATCACGGCAATATGATACGACAGCAATTGCAATGGCACAGTGGCCAGCAGCGGAGTAAATATTTCGTCGCATTCGGGAACCTCAATGGCGTAGTCGGCAATTTTTTTCACATCCACATCGCCTTCGGAGACTATGGCGATGATTTTTCCTTTGCGTGCTTTTACCTCTTCTATATTGGTAACGACCTTGTCGTACACATGTTGTTTGGTGGCAATCACCACCACCGGCATTTCTTCGTCGATGAGGGCTATGGGGCCATGTTTCATTTCTGCTGCGGGATAGCCTTCGGCGTGTATGTAGGAGATTTCTTTGAGTTTTAAAGCGCCTTCCAGGGCTACCGGGAAACTGTATCCTCTGCCGAGGTACAGAAAGTTTCGCACATCTTTAAATATTTTTGAAATCTCTATGATTTGTTCATTTACCTTGAGGGTTTTTTCTATTTTGTCGGGTATCAGTTCGAGTTCGCGTATCAGTTGATGAAACCTCGATTTGGATATGCTGCCCTTTCTGTCGGCTATCATCAGGGCCATCAGGGTCAGAATGGTTACCTGTGCCGTGAAAGCTTTTGTGGAGGCAACGCCTATTTCGGGGCCGGCGTGGGTGTAGGAGCCTGCATGAGTCATGCGGGTGATGGTAGATCCCACTACATTGCAGATGCCGATGATGGTGGCGTTCCGCGATTTTGCCAGTTCGATGGCGGCAGCGGTGTCGGCGGTTTCGCCCGATTGCGAGATGGCTATCACTACGTCATTTTCGTAAATTACCGGGTTGCGGTAACGAAATTCCGAAGCATATTCCACTTCAACCGGTATGCGGGCAATATCTTCAAACAGGTATTCGCCCACCAGGCCGGCATGCCATGAGGTGCCGCAGGCCACGATAATAATCCGGTTGGCCTTGGTCATCTTTTCAATATAGTCCAGGATGCCGCCCAGCGAAACCCTTCCGTCGTGGGCGTTGAGCCGGCCACGCATACAATCTCTTACCGAGCGGGGTTGTTCATAAATCTCCTTGAGCATAAAATGGTCGAAGCCACCTTTTTCTATGGCGCTCAAATTAAGCTCGAGTTTCTGGATATAAGGAGTTTTGTCGATATTCTTGATGGTGGTTATTTTCAGGGCTTCGTTGCGACGGATGATGGCAATTTCTTCATCATTAAGGTACACGACATTTTTGGTGTATTCAATGATGGGTGTGGCATCGGAAGCTACAAAGGTTTCTTTTTTCCCGATACCGATTACCAACGGACTTCCTTTTTTTGCGGCAATGAGCATATCGGGATGTTCCTTTGAAATTATCACGATAGCATACGCACCGATTACCTGATTCAAGGCCAGTTGTACGGCTTTTACCAGGTCCACTTTTTCATTTTTTCTGATTTCGTCGATAAGGTGAATCAGCACTTCGGTGTCGGTATTGCTGTGGAAGATATATCCCCTGCTGATAAGCTCTTCGCGCAGGGAGGCATAGTTTTCAATGATTCCGTTGTGTATCAGCGCCAGGTCGTTGGCATTGGTGGCATGGGGATGGGCGTTGGCGTCGTTGGGTTCGCCATGAGTGGCCCAGCGTGTATGGGCAATGCCGATGGTGCCCTTCAGATCTACGTTTTCGAGGATTTTTTCCAGGTCGCTGACTTTGCCCTTGCTTTTAAACAGCTTCATTTCTTTATCCAAAACGGCTATTCCGGCGCTGTCGTAGCCCCTGTATTCCAGGCGGTGCATTCCTTTTATCAATATCGGGTATGCTTGTTTGGGGCCAATATAGGCAACTATTCCACACATGGGTTATTCAATTTTTGTGTAAATGATTTCCAGGCGCAGATTATCCTGCGACCTTTTGTTTCCGCGTAATACGGCTCGGTTGGATTTTACGGCGCTGCCCGAAACCACCAGATTTAGTCCTTTGTCAGCAAAATATCCTCTCAGCAGGGCGTCCTGTAGGTGCTGACCGATATTAAAGCGGTATTCTTTTGTAGTGGAGGAATAGGAGCCGCCATAATAGGCATCGCCGTATGCATAATCGGTTAGAAAACTTACGGTGCCGTCGGTGTTGGTTTTTGAAAGAATGAGTTTTTCGGGAGGGGCAAAGTCGCCGCTGGCTGCCTCATCCAGTTTCACTACCAGTTCGGCTTTTAAAATGGAAATCCTGCCGTTGAGGGTGTCGGATAAAAGGTTTTTCAGGCCGAGGATACCCGGAAACTTTAATTTTATTTTGGTGCCGGCCATGGACTGCACGTACAGCAGGCTGTCGCCCAGCGTGGTGTCGCCTGTCAACTGTTGTTTCAGCAGGGGACTGGCGGATGCGAAATTTTTATGGTCGAAACTGTTGAAGCGGGCACAGTAGCTGTCTGTCACAAAATTGTAAGCAGCGGTGTCGGCATCGTTGTGGTAATAAAGAGTTAGTTTGGTTATGGATGACAGGAAATTAAAATACAAAATACATCCGCCTGAAGATATTTGGTTGGTGGAGATGTATAGGCCCTTGAAAAATCTCAGAAAGGCGGGATTGTCGGCCAGATGTGAGGATCCGGAAGCGTCAATGAATTTTTGGCCCAGCGATTTGTTTAGTTTTACGCGCAGGTGGGGAGGATATTTGGTGCTGCCAACCTGCACACTATCTTTCAAGTTAGGTTTGAAGCTGACATTGGCCAGATTATTCTTATAAACGCCCATTACATCGTTAGAATAATAGTTGTTGGAATAATATAAGGCGTCGGCGAGTTCATACACATTTAAGGTAAGCGTTGAAGCCGTGTCGCCGTAAAATCCCTGATAAGCCAACGAGAGCACAATGGAGTCGCACACCGGGGTGTTGCCGAAATTTACGGCGGTGGTGGTAAGCACAAACTGAGAATAGGCGCCGGCGTTTGTAGTGCCAAAAACAGGATCGGTATAACTGCCCACCAGGTTGTAGGTCACCTCATCGGTTCGGAACGAGTCTTCTTTTACCGTGTAAGCAATCAAGGGGATGGTGTCGGTGAAAAAAGCGCCCATTATGTCTTCGGAGGGCTGGATGTTTAACCCTAATTCTTCATTCTTGTTGCAGGCCGAAAGCAACACAAGAGATAAAAACAAAATTAAGGCAGCACGGGTGTTTATTCGGAGGTTTTTCAAATACGTAGGGTTTTATTATTTTACAGCATCTTCGTTAATCAACTCATCAACCAATTCGTCGTAAAACAAGCTGTAAGCGTTGATGTATTTGTCTTTTGGCTGAAAAGCCAACATGGGCTTATTGGATTTTTTTGCATAAGCCAGCACTTCGTTGTTTATTTTTTCGGAACCCTGAATGATGGCATCGCTGAAGTCAATCATCCCCTTCATCATCCCCAGATAGTCCATGCTTTTATATTGTTTGATGTCTTTGTCGGATACTCCGTCATGCTTGAGCTTCTTAACGGATTCTTTGGTGAAGTTGCTTTTGAAGTCATCATCATAAAGAGAACAGACAATTTTGGTGTCAGAGAACAAGGGATTGTTTTTGAAAGCCGATTTGATAAAGAAAGGTACTAAACTCGAAAACCAGCCGTGGACATGGATGAGATCGGGCGACCAGCCAAGTTTTTTCACCGTTTCGATGACACCGCGGGCGTAAAAAATGGCCCGTTCATCGTTGTCGGAAAAGAACACCCCGCTTTTATCGGTAAAGGTGGCTTTGCGCTGAAAATAATCGTCGTTGTCAATAAAATACACCTGCAGCCGGGCTGATTGTATGGAGGCTACTTTTATGATTAACGGATGGTCGGTATCATCTATAATAAGGTTCATTCCTGAAAGCCGGATTACTTCGTGAAGCTGATTACGCCTTTCGTTGATACAACCAAAACGCGGCATAAATGTTCTGATTTCTCTTCCTTTTTCTTGTATTCCCTGCGGGAGCTCCCTGCAAATCTGGCCCATGTGGCTATCGTTCAGATAGGGGACAATTTCCTGAGCAACAAACAAAACCTTATATTTCGCCATAATTTATACTTTAACTGAATTCAGTTTGCAAAGGTACGAAAAATTTACCAATTTATTATTCAAAAACAAGCCTTTTTACGTTTTTAAATATTATTTTCGGACAAAACTATCCGTATAATTCTTTTGCGGATGGCCATTGCTTGGAGTTTTTACCCATAGGAAAGCGGCACGTTTTTTGAAATTCGGAACTTAAATAAATGTTGCCTGAAATGGAATAAGTATATTTGCCAAATTTTTTTCATGAGAGTTTTTTCATACATAACTGACCTTAAGGAATTTCTGCAATCGCATAAGCTGGCCCAGCGCAGTATTGGCTTTGTGCCCACCATGGGCGCCCTGCATGCCGGACACCTTTCGCTGATTGAAAAGGCAAAAAGAGAAAACGATATTTGTGTCTGCAGCATTTTTGTCAACCCCATACAATTTAACAACCCCGAGGATTTAAAAAAGTATCCCGTCCAGACGGACAAGGACCTGGACATGCTCGCGGACCAAGGCTGTGATGTGGTGTTTTGCCCCGACAAAAATGAAATGTATCCGGAAGCCGTGCATAACACCTATGATTTTGGCCAACTCGACAAGGTGATGGAGGGGGCTTTTCGTCCGGGACACTTCAACGGGGTGGCCATTGTGGTGAAAAGATTGTTTGACATTGTAGAGCCCGATACCGCTTATTTTGGCGAAAAAGATTTCCAGCAATTACAAATTATCAGGTCCTTGGTTATTCAGGAAAAACTGCCGGTTACTATTGTTCCCTGTCCGATAGTGCGCGCTGCGGACGGGTTGGCCCTGAGCTCACGCAACGCCTTGTTGCCGCCCGAACATCGGCGCATAGCCCCTCAGATAGCCACCCTGCTGCAGGAGTGTGCGCTGTTGGCCGGCGAATTAAGCGTTGAAGGGCTAAAGGCTTATGCGCGGCAAAAAATTGACACAACTCCCGAATTTGTCCTCGACTATTTTGAAATTGCCGCCGAAGAAACCTTGCAGCCCATCGACACATGGGCCGATGCAAAAAAAATCAGAGCCTTTATTGCCGTTTATCTCGGAAAAGTTCGTTTAATCGATAATATCCAAATTAATTTGTAACTTTGTAGCACCATGTTTATCGAAGTATTAAAATCGAAAATCCACCGTGTTCAGGTAACCCATTCGGAACTGAACTACATTGGCAGCATTTCTATTGACGAAAATCTTATGGAAGCCGCCAATATCATCGAAAACGAACGGGTGTATATTTTTGATATCAATAATGGCGAACGCTTTGATACTTATGTGATCAAAGGCGGGAGAGGCAGCGGAACCATAGGTATTAACGGCGCCGCGGCCCGCAAAGTCATGGTTGGCGACCTCATCATTATTGTTTCTTATGCCAGCATGGATAGCAAAGAAGCAAAAACTTTTTCGCCCGTAATAATTTTCCCCGATTCAGCCACCAACCAACTGAAGTAACTATTTTGAAAAAGAAGATTTTTTCCATCCTGAAAATATTATTGTTTTTTGGTATAGGTATATTTTTTATCTGGCTGTCGGTTATCAAATTAGGCCCCGAAGACAAAAAGCAAATCTTCAAATCCTTTTCCGAAGCCAATTACTGGTGGCTTGTATTATGTTTTGTACTGGGGCTGATAAGCCATGTGCTCCGTACCCTGCGCTGGGCAATGCTCATCGATACCGTGGGGTACAAACCAAAGTTTAAAAATACTTTTTTAAGCCTGATGATAGGATATTTTGCCAACCTTGCCATTCCTCGTCTGGGCGAAATAACACGGTGTACCATGCTGGCAAAATATGAAAAAGTGCCTTTCCAGAAATCCTTTGGCACCGTTATCGCCGAAAGAGGCCTGGATGTGGTAACTTTTGTGGTGCTGTTTTTTATAAACCTGCTGATACAGTATAAGGCAATTGCTGGTTTTGTTTACGATAAGATTTATTTTCCGCTGTCCGAAAAGTTTCAGTTTATTGGTAAGGGATATTTTCTTTATGGTGCGATAACACTATCCGTGATATTTGTGCTGAGCCTCATTGTTTTCAACTCGAGATTAATGAAATTTAAGCTGTACAGCAAAATTGTAAATGTTATCAAGGGTTTCTGGGATGGCCTGAAATCGCTGGCCCTGGTTAAAAAACCATTTACTTTTATTTTATATACCCTGCTGATCTGGGTGGCTTATTTCACCATGACTTATGTGTGTTTCTTCAGCCTGGCCTCAACCAGCCATACGCCCATTGGCGCGGTAGCTTCGGTTTTTGTTATGGGAACCATAGCCGTGATGGTTTCGCCCGGAGGAATAGGAGCCTATCCCGCATTTATTGAAGCCACGTTGACCTTGTACGGCATCCCGGTGTTCACCTCGCCCAATCCGGTGGGCTTGTCGCTCGGTTGGCTGATTTGGGGAGCTCAGACCGTTATCATCATTTTGGCAGGTGTTGTTTCCCTGATACTGTTGCCGGTTTTAAATAACAAAAATGAAACACCTGGAAAAAATTAAAAAAAAGATTTTTTTTTCTGCCGCAGCTTTCGAAAAACAGCGGGAATACTATCGTTTTAAAAAACTTAAAACGGTTTTTACCAACGGCTGTTTTGATATCATGCACCTTGGACATATTGACTATCTGGCAAAAGCTGCCGACCTCGGCGACGTACTGATTGTAGGACTGAACAGCGACCTGTCGGTGAAAAAAATAAAAGGCCCAGGCCGCCCTATTATTGATATCAGCTCCAGATCAACCCTGTTGGCCTCCTTGTCCTTTGTCGATGCCGTGGTGATTTTTGATGAAGAAACGCCATTAAACCTTATTCAGTTAATTCTCCCTGACGTACTGGTTAAAGGAAATGATTATACCGTGGATAATATCGTGGGCGCCCGCGAAGTAATAAATAAGGGCGGCGAAGTAATAACTATTGAGTTGGTAAAGGGATATTCCACAACGCTTATCGAAAAAAAAATAAGGGAAAACAAGGAATAAGAGTTTGCATTTTAATAAATTATAATTAGCTTTGTCGTATTAAAAATAAAACAATGAAAACTTTTCAAAGGCTTGTTTTTTTGTCAGTAATAATATTTGGCATTGTATTTACGGTTTCCTGTAAAAAAAATACACAGACATATCTCACCGGAAAGTGGGACAGGGTAAATGTTGCGGCTCTTGAAGACACAGTATTTTTTGAAACCTGGGAATTTACATCCGACGGAAAATTATTTATTGCCTGTTCGGGATACGCTAATTATATTGATAGCCTTGACTACAAAGGGGAGTTGACTTACGATATGGACTCCCGGAATAAGTTTACGGTTTCCAAAGACCGCTTTTCCGACCAATGGGAAATCGTGTTGCGTAAAGACAATAAACTACGGATAGTACACAATTACGGTGAAGACCAGGATATCCAGCAAGGCCTTGACGAAAGGGAATTTGTCAAGTTATAGGAA
Source organism: Bacteroidales bacterium (assembly GCA_035403765.1). Classification (GTDB taxonomy): domain Bacteria; phylum Bacteroidota; class Bacteroidia; order Bacteroidales; family CAIWKO01; genus CAIWKO01. The sequence goes on along the minus strand of DAONFU010000071.1, from coordinate 1,481 downwards.
TACTTTTTTCTGGTAATGCCAAAAATCCAAACCATCTTTTTTTGCCAGAATTGTGGTGCGCAATCTACAAAATGGATAGGTCGTTGCCCATCGTGCAACGAGTGGAATACCTATGTGGAAGAAGTTGTTTCAAGAGAAACTGCTTCCTCCACAAAAAAAAGACTGTCCGTGGCAGGCCAGGCACAGCCCAGGCTGATTAGCGAAATAAATATTGATGAGCACAAACGCATCAACTCGGGCAACAGCGAACTGAACCGCGTGCTGGGCGGGGGAATAGTGCCGGGCTCCCTTGTGTTGATAGGCGGAGAGCCGGGCATAGGCAAATCAACACTGATGCTCCAGGTGGCATTAAGCATTAAAGACATTACCGTATTGTATATCACCGGTGAGGAAAGTGAACAGCAGATAAAAATGCGCAGCGAACGTATCAGTGCCGACAGCAAAAATTGTTATATCCTTAATGAAACCAATACCCAGAATATCTTTCAGCATATTGAAAAAATAAATCCCGGCATGGTCGTTATCGATTCGGTGCAAACCTTGCAGACCGAGTTGATTGAATCTTCGGCGGGCAGTATTTCTCAAATCAGGGAATGTACTTCTGAATTTCAGAAATATTCAAAACTCACGTCCACACCCGTTTTTCTTATTGGACACATCACCAAAGACGGCAACATTGCCGGGCCCAAGATACTCGAGCACATGGTGGACACCGTACTGCAGTTTGAAGGCGACCGTAATAATATGTACCGCATCCTGCGTTCGGTAAAAAACCGTTTCGGGTCCACCAGCGAACTGGGCATTTTCGAAATGCAGAGCGCTGGCCTGCGCGAAGTATCCAACCCTTCGGAAATACTGCTTTCGCAGCGCGATGAAAACCATAGCGGAATAGCCGTTTCTTCCACTATCGAGGGACTGAGGCCCTTATTAATTGAGGTGCAGTCGCTGGTCAGTTCTGCGGCTTATGGCAATCCACAGCGTTCCTCCACCGGTTTCGACCTGCGGAGGATGAATATGTTGCTTGCGGTGCTCGAAAAAAGATGCGGGTTCAGACTAGGCGCCAAGGATGTTTTTCTGAATATCGCCGGTGGCATTCGCGTGGACGATCCCGCCATCGACCTGGCCGTGATGGCCTCGGTGTTGTCGTCCAACGAAGATATTGCCGTGGATATGAAAAGTTGTTTTGCCGCTGAAGTGGGGCTTTCGGGCGAAATACGCGCCGTTAACCGCATTGAACAAAGGATATCCGAAGCCGAAAAACTGGGATTTAATGAAATAGTGATCTCAAAATATAACGCCACCAACCTTAATCAGAAAAATTTCAAAATAAAAATTGTGGCCATACACAAAATCGAACACTTGTTGCGATACCTCTTTGGCTAAGGCCTTGGGGCGGTTTTTTCATTCGTTATGTGATGTTTTTTGCAAGGGTTTTTGTATCTTGCGAAACTCCTTCATCCCGTCGTCCAGTTTTTTTGATG
>DAONFU010000070.1:3921-11272 GCA_035403765.1 Bacteroidales bacterium | reverse complement strand
GTAAAAAATAATTAATCTATTCATATTCTAAAAAAAAATTATCTTTGCACCTTTAAAAACATTAAGGATATGGCAAAAAAAGTTGACAAAACAGAAGATAAAATTTTGGCAGTAGAAAACGCCCTGGGAAAAGGAGAACAATTTCTTGAAAAAAACAAAAACCTCTTGTTTTATATTCTTCTCGGAATAATCGTAGTTATTGGCGGAATCTTCGCCTATAATAAATTTGTTCGCATACCCAAAGAACGTGAAGCCCAATCAGTGATGTTTTATGCAGAACAATATTTTGAACAGGACTCTTTGGACCTGGCAATAAATGGCGACGGAACAAATCCCGGATTTTTACAGATTGTGGATGACTACGGTTCTACAAAACAAGGCAATCTGGCACGTTATTATCTGGGCATCTGCTACCTGAAAACCGGAGAATACCAAACCGCTATTGACAATCTGGAAGATTTCGATTCGGACGACCATATTATAGCCCCTATGGCGCTTGGTGCAATGGGTGATGCTTATATGGAACTTGGCCAGACAGAAAAAGCCATAAAATATTATCAAAAAGCTGCCGAAAAAGACAACAATGATTTTACTGCCCCTATGTTTTTAATAAAAGCTGGCTGGGCATACGAAAGCCTCAACCAGTGGGATAAAGCCATTGAAGTATATACCAAAATTAAAAACGAACATTTTAAAAGTTTTGAGGCGCGCGATATTGAAAAATATATTGCCTATGCCAAAGGCATGCAGGAAAACCAATAAAGCCTGATGAGTTCAAAGAAAAAAAACCTCTCTGAATATACTGAAGTTCCCGGATTATTATCTCACGATAGCACGATAGGAATAATTGTTTCCGAATGGAACCCTGAAATAACAGAATCCTTGAGTAAGGCCGCCGTGGAAACACTCGTGAAACACGGCATAAAACCAACAAATATCATCCTTGAGCATGTGCCCGGGAGTTTTGAACTTCCTTTGGGAGCACAATATTTAATTAAGAACAAAAATGTAGATGCTGTGATTTGCCTGGGATGCGTTATTCAAGGAGAAACACGTCATTTTGAATTTATCTGTCAGGCAGTAAGCCAGCACATCTTACGCCTTAATCTTGATTACAACCTGCCTGTTATTTTCGGGGTATTAACCACTGATAATTATCAACAGGCCAAAGATCGTGCAGGTGGCAAACATGGCAACAAAGGCACTGAGGCCGCCGTGGCCGCAATTAAAATGTTGCTTCTTCGCGATAAATAATTTTCTCAAATAATATAAACCGGAGTAGTTTATGAAAGACGTACGCATTATATTTATGGGTACTCCTGAAATCGCGGTAGAATCGCTAAAACGGCTGCTCGCAGAAAGGCACCACATAGTTGCCGTTGTTACAAGCCCCGACAAACCTGCAGGAAGAGGTCTTCAATTAAAAGAATCCGAAGTAAAAAAATTTGCTTCGGCCAGTAATCTACCACTGCTCCAGCCAGAAAATTTAGAAGAGGATAGTTTTGTTAACAAGATTAGTGATTTATCTCCTGACATTATTATTGTGGTGGCTTTTCGCAAAATTCCTAATGTTATTATTGAGATTCCCAAACTGGGCGCTTTTAATCTTCACGCTTCTTTGCTTCCCCAATACAGAGGTGCGGCACCCATCAACTGGGCAATAATTAATGGAGAAACCGAAACAGGCCTTACCACATTTTTTCTGAACAATAAAATTGATACAGGCAACATAATTTTACAAAGAAAAGTCCCTATTTTGCCCGAATATAATGCTTCCGCCCTATATGAAGTTATGAAATCGGCAGGTTCTGAACTGGTAATAGAAACTGTGGATAAAATTATACAAGGTGATTACCAAGCTCTTGAACAAGAAAAAATTAAATTGGAGGAAGGTTTTTTTCGAAAAGCACCCAAGATATTCAAAGAGCATTGTAAAATTAACTGGAACAATAGTACGCTTTCCATACATAATTTAATCAGGGGATTGAGCCAAATTCCAGGTGCATACAGCGAATTGATATCGCCGGAAGGGGAACATTATCTATTTAAGATACTTCAAACTGAATACTCTGTTAATGCTGATATACATAAGCCAGGTACTATTGAAACAGACAACAGCAAGTATTTACTAATTTTTGCCTCCGATGGTTTCCTTAGTATTAAGGAGCTGCAGCTTTCGGGTAAAAAAATTATGAGGATTGAGGACTTTCTCAGAGGTTTCAAATTGAACAATCGCTGGATGACCTTATGATTTGAGCCAATAAATCACCGGGAAAGCCTGTGAACAGAGGAATGTTTTCAACAAAAACCGCATTTTATTAACAAAATCAAGCTTTTTAGCACATAATACTTGCTTTGTTGTTTTAATTTTGTATCTTTGTTTCATTATTAACTTAATTAAATTAATTAACATTTAATTAAAATCTTTAAAACATGAACAAAGCAGAATTAATTGATGCAATGGCTGGAGAAGCCAAATTGACCAAAGCTGATGCAAAAAAAGCATTGGACGCTTTCATTAAAGCAACATCAGTAGCCCTGAAAAAAGGCGACAGAGTAGCTTTAGTAGGTTTCGGATCTTTCGCAGTAGCTAAAAGAGCTGCAAGAAAAGGCCGCAATCCTCAGACTGGCAAAGAAATTAAAATCGCTGCCAAGAAAGTGGTAAAATTCAAAGCTGGTACAGAATTGGCTGCAAAAGTTAAGTAACATTGCCTCAAGCTGTAAAAGTCCTGAATTAAAATTCAGGACTTTTTTTTATATGGAAACCGAGAAATATCAGATATCACTAATAGAGTATCTCAGCGAATTTGTTACAGAAAAACGACTGGAAAAATTCAATGAAATAATCAGTTCCAGAACCAGGCACATAACCATTGGCCTGGAAGATATATTTCAGCCTCATAATGCAAGTGCGGTTTTAAGGTCATGCGAGTGCCTGGGCATTCAAGATGTACATATCATTGAAAATAATAATAAATACGAAGTAAACCCTGACGTGGCGCTTGGCTCCTCAAAATGGCTGACGCTATGCAAATACAATAAAGAAAAAAATAATTCACTGGCCTGCATAAATAATCTGAAAGCACAAGGATATAAAATTTTCGCTACCAGCTCTCATAAACATAATTATAGCATTGACCAGATTGACATTAATGACAAAATTGCTTTGTTCTTCGGTACCGAAATGCATGGCATCAGTCAAGATATCGCTGAAAACGCTGATGGGTTGGTTAACATTCCCATGTATGGGTTTACAGAGAGTTTTAATATTTCTGTTTCGGCAGCAATTTGCATCTACAGCCTTACATCCCGCTTAAGAAAATCAACTATCGACTGGCAACTATCTGATAATGAAAAACTGGAAATAAAACTTCAATGGCTTAAAAATACAATCAAAGATGCCAAAGCACTCGAAGTTGAATTTAAAAAAAAGTTTAGCTTATAAATTTATTTCAAAATAATTAAGCATTATTTTTATATTTGTAAAAAATAATCTAATAAAAAAGATATGGGAAAAGGAGATAAAAAAACCAGAAAAGGTAAAATATGGATTGGCAGCCACGGAGTGAGTAGGCATAAGAAAAAAAACAAAACCTATGTTGCTCAGCCAGAAAAAGTTCAGGAAAAAAATGTTGTTACCCTGGAAGTTCCCGAACCACAGATTGCTGTTGAAGAAAAACCTAAGAAAACAAAAAAAGCAATCACGCCTAAAGAAAATCCTGCAGAAATAGAAGAACCCAAGGCAAAAAAAAGTTCCTCTAAAAAAACTGAAGCTAAAAAAGATTCAGGAAATGCAGACTCTGTGGCCGAAAAGCCTAAAACAAAAAAGGCTGCAAAATAAGGCGGAATCTCTTGATTATTAGCAAAAAAGGCAAGTATTAATTTACTCGCCTAGCAACTGTATATACTTTCTACCTCTCTCGGCAAAGTCTTTAAACATGTCGTAACTTGCTGCTGCCGGCGACAAAAGACAAATTTTGTTTTTTTGAGTATGTCTTTTTGCATAAGCTATGGCTTGTTCAAAATCAGATGTTACCAAAGTATCCTTCTTTTCTCCATCTCGCGATTGATATATAGTAAACATCCGTCTTCCTGCCTCACCAATAAATATAAGATGCTGAATGGTACTTTCATTCAAAAAATCAATCAATCGTTCATAGGAAATCCCCCTGTCGAAGCCTCCTAAAATCAAGGTATCCACATCAATCAACGATTTTACAGCAGCCATAGTTGCCTCGGGTATTGTTGAAATTGAATCGTTATAGTAAAGGACGTCATTGTATTTTCCAACAAATTCTAAGCGATGTTCCAATGGAATAAAACTCTCCACAGCCTTACTCATAAGAGCGGAGGGAACTCCGGATACTATCGAAGCGCATACCGCAGCCATTATATTTTGCAGATTATGTTCGCCTATCAGGTTTTTAAATTCAATTTCATTCAGGACTTCAATCTCCGTTGAATCTTCATAAAACACCTTCCCATTTTTGAGAAAACACCCCTGGTGTTGACGCTGCGACAGTGAAAATTTTATTAACTTAGCTCGAAGCGTATTTTCTTTCATTAATTTCTTTAACCGAGAATCATCGCCATTATAAATGAAAAAGTCGCTGTCATCCTGGAATAAGGCTATTTTCAACTTGGCTTGCTGATAGTTTTCAAAAGATTGATAATGGTCCAAATGCTCCTCATATAAATTCAGTAAAACCGAAATATGGGGCGATACTTGCACCTGTTCCAGCTGGTGAGATGATAATTCATAAACAATAATCGTATCCCTGTTAATACTGTCCAACATATCGAAAGGCGGAACACCAATATTTCCGACCAAAACACAATTTTTTGTATAGGCAGATATAATGTGATGAATCAGGCTTGCGGTGGTGCTTTTTCCCTTTGTACCTGTAATCCCGATGATATGCTTCCTGAACAAGCGAATAAAAAGCTCGGTATGAGAAGTAAATTTCGAAAAATCGCAATCAGAAAAATTTTTTAGTGAAATACCCGGAGATTTAATGATTAAATCATAATCCGAAATATTATCTAAATAAACATCTCCAAGATGAAGACACACTCTGGCAGAATCAGCCTTAATGATTTCATTTTCTTTAAGATTTTCGTTTCTATCGGCAATACATAAGGTTTTTTCAGGAAAAAGCTTTCGTAGCAGGCTATACGTAGATTGTCCCTCTTTCCCAAAACCTAAAATAAGGATTTTTTTATCCCCTAAATATTTCCTTAGCTCATCCATCATAATAAGGCGGCTTTGATTATACCGAAATCGGCATCACTTAAATAGTTTTGGTCATCAAAGTTCCTTTTCCAATCTTCGATACGATTATCGTTAATCTTATTATATTCAGGATTATCCGTAAACCTTTTTAATAGCCATGGCAGTTGTTCTTTGTTTTTATCAACAGCCAGCCGCAATGCAATATTCACCTCCTCCACCGTACCAATACATTCAAAAGGTTTAACCTTATCAACGCCGCTTAGTTGATTAAATAATGGCAACATGAAAGGTTTGTCCAATAAATTTTCTCCGTATATTTTAATCAATTCTTCTTTGGAAATAAATGGCGAAAGAATAATATAAGTAAATAAACATTTAGCACAATCACAACACCATGCATCTTTTTTGCTGCCCGCATTACAACTCCGGAACGCCTTAAAATATTTTGGGAACTTCGAAAAAAGTGAAGCGATCTGAATTTCGTGCAAAGGTCTGAGAAAACTAAAATAATTCAGATCAGGGCTGATATAGGAAGCCACATACTCCCTGAAATCAGTCTCAAATTCAAAACTTTTAGAGTATTGATGATTGATGTCTTGTCCGATGATGGTAGTTTCGTTGGCACTGGTTTCATTTGACAAGGCAATATTTTTTTTTCGGGCAAGCACAGCTGCCAGCAAACTCACAAAAGCCAACAAGGCCGAAAATGGAGTATGACCATTAAGAAATCCTTTATCATTAAGTACTAACAACAAAGGATCTATCGTCCTGTTAATTTCAATACAATCCAGCATGTTAAATCCCGAGATTTCAATACACTCGGTGGTGGCTTTGCGGGAATTGATCACCAGCGGTGTTACCTGTCGGGTGTCTTTTAGTAATTCAAGTGTAACAACAGAATCTTTGCCCCCTCCAACCGGAACAATATAAGAATCATCAAGATACAAATCAGATTTTGCTAAGTCCAGCCGACTTTCGCAACGAATATCGACGAAAGTATCCATATCTGTTTTAATCCCGTTAAGATAGAAAAATTCCCCTAAACCAAGAAAATAGAGTTTCTTCCACCAGTTGATCTGGGCTTCGCTGAACATAAAGGGCATAATGATAATGCGGGGCGGACAGGCTGCCTTCCAATAGCTCAATAGTTCAACCATCCCGATATGAAAAATAATATTTTCAAAGGCCGCTGAGGGAATGTTTTTTATATCATAAAAATCTCGAATCGGCAGGTGTATTTCCGGAGTAAAAACGTATTTTCCTGAAAGATTAAACCGGTATGATATCCTTAATTTTCCATCCAGAAAAGAATAGTCGTACTTCTCGTACAGCATAAATGGAAAGTCTTTTCTAAATTCCACAAACTTGTCATTATTGTTGGCAGACAACATCGTAATGGTATTATTTTTGTGCAGTTTTTAACAAATAGTAGTACAAAAATAACGTTTATTGAATTAAATACTGTCAGAACAGAATTATTAAAATCTAAAAACATAAAAAATGTCTTCAATAATTAATCCTGCACAAGGTAAAATTCTCGTTTCAGAGCCATTTCTGCAGGATTTTTATTTTAAAAGGTCTATTGTTTTACTGGCAGAACACAATGAAGATGGCACTTTCGGCCTGGTGCTGAACAAGCCTACGGATATCAGGCTTTCCGAGATAATAAATAAAGAATCCTTCAGGGTACCTCAGGATTTCGACAACTTCATTTATTTGGGTGGACCCGTAAAAACCGACAGTCTGTTTTTTATACACACCAGAAATGATGTCATACCAAATTCTTTCAAAATAATGGAAGGCTTATATTGGGGCGGGGATATTCGTCATGTAAACCAACTGATTGAAAAAAAAGTCCTTGCCCGGAATGACATCCGGTTCTACCTGGGTTATGCAGGCTGGGAACCCAAACAGCTCGACCGTGAACTCAAAGAAAACTCATGGGTTGTGGCCGATTCAAGTACTGAGTTCTTGCTTAAAAATCCGCCAGAGTCCTTATGGAAAAATGCCGTTAAAAGGCTTGGAAAAGAATATGCCGAATGGATTAACTACCCGATTGATCCACAATTGAACTAAAAGCTACACCAAGTGTTTTCAGCTTTTAAGCTGCTTAATAAA
>DAONFU010000070.1:0-3821 GCA_035403765.1 Bacteroidales bacterium | reverse complement strand
AGATACAACTTGCCACTTTCTTTTACCACCTTGAAATCCAATTGATGTATCCAGTTTTTATTTTCACCCCAAATTTTGGCAACAACCATTCCTTCATCAGCAGCATAGTATTCGATGCTGTAACCCCAAATTGAATAATTGTTGATTTTAAAGCTGGCCAAATCAATCCCTTGTTCTTTAATATACGCGGGCGAAATACAGGCTTTCATTTCATTTTGCTTTGAGACTTGACCATGATTCATATAAGAAAGAAAAACAGAAACAAACTGTTTTTCGGCTTCACCGGATTTAGAGGTTTTTGTGGTGTTACAGGCAACAACAGAAAATAGTAAAACAATACCTATCAGCGCAAGTTTTTTCATATATAATTTTTTACGAAATTAAAGAGTTTTTGTCAACCATTGAAAAAATCTTATAATTTTATTATTTTTGAAAGCACCCATATATTTGTTTAATTGTGAAATCCCCGTTTGTCATTTGTGCAATAATAATTATCCTTTCTGTTAGAGGATACCCGCAAAATTTATCGCAAACCATACGAGGGACAGTTTCAGATAAAGAAACAAAAATACCACTGCCGGGAGCCAACATAATTCTTTTGAATTCTGATCCTATAAAAGGAGCCACCACTGACATCAACGGGAAATTTCGCATTGAAAACATAGCCGTTGGCAGACACAGCCTGAAAATTTCATTTCTGGGTTACGATGATATTATCTTAAAAAACATAGAAGTGATTTCGGCCCACGAGCTGGTGCTGAACGTCGAACTCAACGAAAAGGTTTATACCAGCCGCGAGGTGGTCATTTCGGGTAAAAATGAGAAACAAAACAACATCAATGAGATGTCGGTCATCAGCACGCGGCAATTTGCGGTGGAGGAATCTAACCAGTATGCAGGCGCATGGGGTGATATTTCGCGCATGGCCTCAAATTTTGCCGGGGTTTCGGTAGCCTCCGACGAACGCAATGATATTGTAGTAAGAGGAAATTCGCCCATGGGTATTCTATGGAGGATAGATGGTATTGAAATGCCCAACCCAAACCACTTTGCGGATGTAGCCAGTTCGGGCGGAGGCATCAGCATGATAAATAACAATATGCTTGATAATTCTGATTTTCTTTCAGGGGCTTTTGCTCCGGAGTATGGGAATGCCACATCGGCAGTGTTTGATCTGAAATTGCGAAATGGGAATAATGAAAAGCGCGAATACCTCGCACAGATTGGCGCCAGGGGGGTACAGTTTGGCCTGGAAGGTCCTTTTGAAAAAGGGAAACAAGCTTCTTATCTTGCCTTTTACAACTACTCAACGGTAGCGTTACTGAGTTTGATGGGAATAAAAATTATTAATGCCGTACCAAATTTTCAAGACCTCTCTTTTAAGTTGCATTTCCCTTTGAAAAAAGGCTACATCTCGCTACTCGGTGTGGGTGGCATCAGCAAATCGGTGTACAAACCGCCCAAAGATTCCTCACAGTGGAATAATGACGGAGACCGCCTTGGTGACATTTCTGGCTCACAGTCGGCGATTGGCGCCTTCACATGGTTTTATCCCCTGGGGAAAAATTCCTATGTGAAAACCATTGTTTCTTCATCATATTTCAACCCTGATTATGCTGAAGACTCGACCGGCAACGACTACGCTGTGTACCACCTAAGCCGGAAATCAACAATACAGCAAAATAACATTGCATCCATTTTGTTTCACAGCAAAATAAATGTAAGGCATATAATTCGATGCGGTATCATTTTCAAAAATCAGAACTTTACCGACAATACCTATTTTTACACATATGTTGGCGGCCAAAACAAGCATATGGTGAATGACTACAAGGGAAGTCTCAACCTTTTGCAAGCTTACGTACAATACAAATACACGATAACTGAAAATTTTTCGCTTAGTCCCGGATTTCACACTTTATACCTGCTGAATAATGGCCGGTTGAGTTTCGAACCCCGCCTTGCCTTTCGATACACCATCAACAACAATCATGCTTTAGCTCTGGGTTTTGGTATTCATGGACAAACACAGCCTTCGCAGATTTATTATACGGAAGTATTATCCGGCTCAGCTTCCACACATCCTAACATTTCTCTTAATTTCACCAAAAGCTATCAGGCCGTACTCAGTTACGACTGGCTTATCTCAGAGTTTTGGCGCAGCAAAATCGAAGTGTATTACCAGTTCCTCACACAAATACCCGTGTCCGTTGACTTACCGGTACTTTCGTTGGTTAACTTCAGCAATGCAGATAATTCTTTTGCCAACCATGTGCTCACCAATAAAGGCAAAGGACGGAATTACGGTTTAGAACTGACAATTGAAAAATTTTTGAACAATGGCTATTATATTTTGCTAAGCTCATCCGTTTACGATTCGAAATATTTTGATGTTAACGGCAAAAAAAGAAATACAAGATATAACAGCAATTACACCTTTAATTTGCTTGGCGGGAAGGAATTTAAAATTGGCAAAAAAAAGAACAGCATCATCGGATTCAGCGTGAAAGTTGTCGAAATAGGCGGGCAGCGTTACACCCCGCTTGATCTGGAACAATCCATTGCGGCACACCAGGCCGTATATGTTGATTCATTAGCTTTTACACAAAAGACCAAAGATTTTTTCAAAGTAGATTTTCGTATCAGATACCGGCTGAACGCAAAAAAATGTTCGCATGAATTTGCCTTTGAACTGGGGAATGTTTTTAACCGGAAAAATATTGCAGGATTCCGGTACAACCCTTATATCGGCGAGATTGAGAATATCTATGATTTGCCGCTGATACCGCTGGCTTCGTACAGGATAGAATTTTAGGAAGACAGAAGTCGGAAGTCGGAAGTCAGGAGTTGGGAGGCAGAAGGCTGAAGGCAGAAGGCTGAAGGCTGAAGTCGGTAGTTAGGAGTTAGGAGGCAGAAGTAAGTAGTCAGAAGCCAGAAGTTACCACCATACAAATAAAAAAACGCTGAGAAAAGTTCCCAATTTGAGAATTAATTATTATCTTTGCAACAAATTTAATTGAATGGAAAGAATTTTTGCAAAAAGCACTTTACGAAAGTACTGGGAAAAAAATCCTGATTCTGAGCAACATTTAAAAACATGGGATGACACAGTAATGAGTTCAGATTGGGAAACACCAAATGACGTAAAAAAAACTTATGCAAATGCAAGTATTCTAAAGAATAATAGAATTGTTTTTAACATTAAAGGAAATACATACAGGCTTGTAGTCAAATTTAACTTTGAAAAACAATGGGTTTTCATCAAATTTATTGGGACACATATTGAATATGACAAAATTGATGTAAATAAAATATAAAAAAACAAACATATGAATATTAAGTTAATTAAAACAGAATCAGATTATCGTAAAGCGCTTCAACGTCTTGACAAAATCTTTGATGCAAAAATTGGCACATCAGAAAGTGACGAAGCTGACATTCTTGGAATGTTGGTTGACGAATATGAAAAAAAACATTATCCGATTGATGCACCAGATCCAATTGAAGCAATTAAAATCAGAATGCAGGAAATGCATCTAAAACAAGTTGACTTAGTTAATGAAATTGGCGGAAAAAGCAGAGTTTCTGAAGTGCTTAATCGTAAGCGTAAACTGACAGTAGAAATGATCCGCAAATTGACTAATAGACTGAATCTTTCGGCAGACCTTTTAATAAATGACTATAAACTATCTGGACAATAATGTACGGTTGGTAACTTATGCCTGCTTTCACCCGCAAGTATGGATAATTTGAAGGTTTTGGATAAATTTGAATGTTATAGGTATTTTGACCGAAAAGGATACTAAATTGCGGGGCGAAAA
>DAONFU010000069.1:0-11482 GCA_035403765.1 Bacteroidales bacterium | reverse complement strand
TGTAGTTTTTTGAAGGCTTTTCCCAGCATTTTTATGATTTCTCCGGCCGTGGTGGCTTCATAACCATTGCGCTTTGCCGACAGGTCGCCTGCCAGGCCGTGAACATAAACGCCCAGAATGCAAGCTTCAAAAGGCAGGTAGTTTTGAGCCAGCAAACCTGTGATGATTCCGGTAAGCACATCGCCGCTGCCGGCTGTTGCCATGCCCGGGTTTCCGGTGGAATTAAAATAACAGTCACCCGCAGGGGTGCTGATACAAGTGTAAGCGCCTTTTAGCACCACGTAAACACCATATTTTATTGAAAAGGCAGTTTGTAAGGCCTGACGCTGGTATTCATTGCTGCTTTTGCCGGCCAGGCGTTCAAATTCTTTGGGGTGTGGAGTGAAAATGGATTTTTTTGGAACAAAGGACAGCCAGGTTTTGTTTTCGGCCAGGATGTTGATGGCGTCGGCATCAAAAACCAGCGGACAACTGCAGTTTTGGATCAGCAGTTTCAGGGCTTTTTGTGTTTTTTCATCTTTTCCGATACCAGGACCAACGCCCACGGCATTATAATCCTTGAGATCGATATTGTTTGAGATTACGTGCTTGTCTTCATCAATACTGCACATGATTTCGGGCAGGCTGCTCTGTATGATTTTATAACCGGATTTTGGAACATGCGCAGTTACCAGTCCTGCTCCTGATTTTATGCAGGCGTGGGCAGCCAGCACAGCGGCCCCCATTTTGCCATAGGAGCCGCACACCAACAGGGCATGGCCGAAAATTCCCTTGTGCGAAAACCTGCTCCTTGGTTTTATCATAGCCCGGCAATCGGCTTCCTCTACCATATAGTTACTCACCGTGGTTTTTTCTATAAAATCAGGATGAAGCCCGATGGGAAGTACATGCCAGTTGCCGACATATTTTTCATTGCTTGCGAAAAGAAATGATAAGCAGGGGAATTGAAATGTAAGCGTGTGTGCGGCATGTATGATTTTCCCGTTGTTGTTGCTGTTGTCTTCACCGAACAGGCCGGACGGGATATCCACGGCAATAACATCAGCGGAGGATTTATTGATGGCTTCAAGCAAATCGGCGGCAATACCCGCAGTAAGTGGTTTCGAAAGTCCTGAGCCCAGTATGGCATCTACCACGATATCTTTTTCAGCGATGACCGGAATATCCTGCGCAGTGGTGATGTCGGCAATTTTTATTTTTTTTATTCTTAATAAACGCTGGTGGTTGGTAAGAAAGTCATCAGAACATTTTTCGCTGAAACGGACTATAAAGATTTCTGCAGAGATATTCTTCTCAGCCAGCAGGCGGGCAATAGCCAGGCCGTCGCCGCCATTGTTGCCTGTGCCGCAAAATATTTTGTAATTTCTGTTTTTTCCATAATGCTGCACAAGCCAGTTGAAACATTTGTCTGCGGCACGTTCCATAAGGTCCACCGAAGCGATAGGCTCGTTGGCTATGGTGTAAGCATCCGCTTCGCGTACCTGCTGCGACGTTAGTATTTTCATATGTTATTAAGAAAATTGTCGGCGGAATAGTTGACAATGCCAATAATAAAGACTACATAAAGGATGTAAAACAAGGTGACTATGATTGAAAGTATCAATCCGATGATGCCTGTAATCTTTGCTGCGCGCATCATTCCTAGCGAACTGGGCTTGTAATCGGGCGGGTTTTCATGGTAAATTTTCATGCCCTTATTATAAAGCACCAAGGCTACTATAGCTGCCACCCAGCCAAAATAGCACATCACTACAATGGAAACGATTCCGAATACCATGGCGGTAACGGAATAGGGAATCATTTTAGGCCTGAGCACATGTCTATTAAATTCCTTTTGTTGTGGCAATGAAAATTCTGTTTGTTGTTCTTCCATGATAATTTTTTATAACAAAATTAAAAATATTTTAGTCATTTTGAAAAAAAATTCAGTGCGGTATTTACTTGCGTTTTATTGTTTATAGTGCATGTGCGACAATTTTGTATAGGTAATTTCCGGTGATAATTAGTGCATTGACAATAAAAAAAACAACCAGGATTTTGTGTCCGTTTTTAAAGCGGAATACCAGAAACAGCGCAAGGTAACACATCATCAGTGCTACTGGCAGTAGTGCTGGCCAGGCTTTCAGACTTTCCGTGAAATTTCCTTTCAGCAGTTCAATGATGGCTCGTTGGGTTCCGCAGCCCGGACATTCAATGCCAAAAATGGTTTTAGAAAGACAAGGCAAGGAATTACTTTCGAGCCAGTTAATGATGTTTTGAAGCATGTAGTCGGGAGGCAGGTTTTTTAAGGAATTAAAGATTTTACTGTGTGTCGGTTTTCAGCAGGCTATTAAGCAGGCTGCTTACAAACGATACGATGATGCTGAACAACAGCGTCCACCAGAATCCATCCACTTTAAATCCATCTACAAAATAGGCTGCGATATAAATTATTACCGCATTGATAACAAAAATAAATAATCCCAGAGTTAATATGGTTACGGGGATGCTGATTATAAGCAGTAGGGGCCGCACAAAGGCATTTAATAGCGCCAATACAAAGGCAACGATAATGCTTATCCAGAAACTTTCAACCTGCACATGGGGGTCCAGCATATATGCTGCCGCCATCACAGCAAGGGCGGTAACCAAGACTTTTATGATGAATTTCATATAATTGTTTTTTTACAAAAATACATTAAAAACATAGGAATAAGAAGTTTTACAGAAATTTATTGCCTGTTTTACATGAACTTTTTCTAAATTTGGTCTATCAACGTGGTAATCATCAAAAAATATTTTATGAAAAAATTATTTACGGTCTTCCTTTTTGTTATTTTTTGTCTAAATGCAAATGCGCAAACGGCTACTTCCATAGCAAACGGGAACTGGACCAGCCCGCTGACTTGGGGCGGAATGCCTCCAGTACCGGGAAATACCGTAATAATCAATCATAATGTTATTCTGGATACCGACTTTGCTTATACATCCGGGTCAATAACTGTGCAGGCCGGTGCATCATTAACGGGCAATACAGGCATGAGAGGATTAGTGCTTAATTACCCTTCGGGTAGCGGTTTCCTTACAGTACATGGGACACTTGATATCGCGAGGGTGTCTTTATTTGCGGATACTGTTTCCATTACAGGAAGTTTTAATAGCGACAGCCTTTATAACCAGTCCACAATTTTGACAAGCACTACCGGGAGCATACACACGTCACAGTTTTTTAACGGCGCTGGAGGGCGTATTCTTAATACAGGGGAAATAGTAACTACCAACCTTCTGAATCTCGAAACTATCATAAACATTGGCCTCATCCAATCATCTGATTTTAATAATTGTAAAAGTTTATTTAATAATTCCGGTGCTGTTATTGTCCTGAATCACGATTTTATGAACGCTGATTCCATGGCCGGACCGGCTATCTTTACAAACAACGGAAGACAGGAAGTGATGAATGACTGGCAAAATAAGGATACTGTTTATGGTACTGGAAGATTTTGCATCGTGAACAACACTAACAATTCCGGATTAATGTCGGGCAGTTTTGATTTTTGTGATATTTCGGGCGGAGATGTGGATTTAAATACTGGGTCCATTGATACTTCAATAACCTACTGCACCTTTCCGTGCACCCCCGGCACAGCGGAATATACAGCAGATTATCTGATTGAAATTTTTCCCAATCCTGCAAGAGAGTCGTTTTATATCAATTCGGAAAAAGAAATTTCCTCAATCGAAGTTTTTAATTTGCTGGGAGAAAAAGTGTATAGCGCCACTGTGAATGCCCGTCATTTTCAGGTTCGCCTGCCTTACGCAGCCAATGGAATTTACCTGTTCCGGATGTCAGACAAAGAAAACACGACAAAAACCGGGAAGATATTTATTGAAAAATAAGCCTCCCGATAATGATGATACATGGCCGGAACCCATTTTGCAGGCGGTATAGAGCCATGCCCATATGCTTAATAAGGAATAGCGCCTTGTTAGTGTTGATTTTGTATGCCTTTATTGCCAGGGCACAATACTATGATCTTGGCCAGGATCCTGCCTCAGTACGATGGAAGGTCATAAAAACCGAACATTTTAAAATCATCTTTCCTGCCGGTATTGAAGGCCAGGCGCAGCACATCGCCAATGGTTTCGAAAAGGTTTATGAGCCATTAAGTGCTGATATGAAAATTAAACCCGTAAAAATTCCTGTAGTGTTACATAACCGGGCGATAATTTCTAATGCCGAAGTTCCATGGGCTCCCAAACGTATAGAGTTTTTCATGTGTCCGGGTCAGGATGATTATGCCCAGCCCTGGACCGACCAACTGGTGCTGCACGAATTCAGACATGTGGTTCAGTACAGCAAAATCAACCAGGGGCTTACCAGGGGGTTGTCCTACATCTTTGGACAACAGATTACGGCAGGCGTGATAGGCGCCTTTGTACCCCTGTGGTTTGTGGAAGGCGATGCAGTGTATGCCGAAACCGCTTTTAGCAACAGCGGGCGTGGCCGCCTGCCTTCTTTTTCCATGAAGATGCGTGCACAGGTGCTGGAAAATGGCATATATAATTACAATAAAGCCTGTTTTGGCTCTTACAGAACATTTACTCCCAACAGGTACGAATTTGGTTATCAACTGGTGGCTACTGCACGGAAACACTTTACTGGCGAGATATGGGAAAGGGCTTTGGATAAAGCCGGCAAGCTGCCACTAATGGTTACCCCTTTCAATTACGGGTTGAAAAAAGTGAGCGGCATGGGCAAAGTCAAACTGTACAAATATTGTTTTCGCGAACTGGATAGTTTGTGGCAGTATCAGCGAATTCATACGAAAGTAACGGCTGCAGAAAAGATCTCCGTAAGAAAAAGCAAGATTTATACAAACTATAATTTCCCGGCATTTGCTGGCGAAAAATCCTATGTCATGGTCCGTTCGGGCATGAACGACATCACGCGATTTGTACGCATCGACAGCGCCGGCCTTGAACACACAATGTTTACCCCCGGACAGTATTCCAACACCTCTTTCAGCGTGTATGGCACAAAGTTGGTATGGGCCGAAACCGCCAATGATCCCCGGTGGGAAAATCAAACCTACTCGGTTATCAAGACTTATGATATTCAAAAAAGGCGAGCCCGGCAGCTTACCCGACGTTCGCGTTATTTCGTTCCTGCGTTAGACAGGTATGGCAAAAAGATTGTGTGTGTCGAGCAGGCCATCACCGGCCAATCTTCTTTGGTGGTGCTGGATGCAAACACCGGCTATGTGCTAAGCAGTTTTCGGGCTCATGATGGTGATTTTCTTATGACACCATCCTGGTCGGAAACAGGCCGTGAGATCGTTTTTATTGCACTGAACCGGTATGGGAAAAGACTCTGTTTGCTCGACAGCGCAGGCACGTCGCACGACCTTACCGCGGCTGGCTTTGACGAAATTGCCCAGCCTGTATTATTCAAAAACCATGTCTATTTTGTTGCAGCCTGGTCGGGGATAAGTAACATTTTTGCTATGGATGTGGCAACCAAAAAGGTGTTTCAGGTAACTTCCGCAATCTATGGAGTGGCCGATCCATACGTGGATAATAGCGGCGAAGAACTTGTTTATGCTGATTACACTGCCGATGGATACAGGCCGGTGAGAGTAAGGCTCAACCCAGCGGAATGGATGCCGTTTGAAAAAAATGATAATTTAACTAATAAAAATTTTCTCCCGGCTGAAACACCCGAAGCGCAGGTAATTGATTTCTATGGCAAAGCAAAGAATAGCTATCCTGTTAAGCCATATTCCAAAATCCTGAACCTGTTCAATATTCACAGCTGGGGGCCTGTGTCTGTCAATGCTGATAATACCACCGTTAAGCCTGGGGTGGAGCTCCTTTCCCAAAACCTGCTAAGTACCATGATTGTAAGCGCTGGATATGAACATGCATGGAACAAGTCGCTATCGCAGGTTTATGCCAAATTGAGTTACCGAGGCTGGTACCCCCGCATTGACCTGCAGTTTGCCTATAGGTTCAACAAGGCGGATTCCATAACCTGGGATGTGTTGTTTTTGCAGGCAGGAATAAAGATTCCATGGAACTTCAACAGGGGAAAATATTATATTTTTTTACAGCCGGAGATAGATTTTAATTTTTACCGGTTGATGCCCAGAAAGAACTACCCTGCCGAAAACTTCTCGGGTTATTATCAGGCGATGGAATACAAGTTGTTTGGATATCATGTGTTGAAACGTTCGTTGCGCGACATTAATCCCCGCTGGGGACAAGTGTTGGAATTTTCATACAAGCATACCCCGTTTGCCGGAAAGCAATTTGGTAGTATAATGGCAGTACAGGGTATACTTTTTTTTCCAGGTATCGGACGCCATCACAGCCTGAACATTTATGCCGGTTACCAGCACAACAGTGCAAGACACTATATGTTTAACGATTTGGTTTCTTTGCCTCATGGGTATAGCGGCGCTATGTATCCAAATATTTTTTCCACCCAAACCGCCTACGAGATGCCTTTGTTCTATCCCGACTGGAGTATCGGCTCTTTGCTTTATATCAAGCGTTTTAGGGGGGCTTTGTATTACGACCATGCCTGGGTTGCCGACAGGTATGGTATGCGTCAATCACTAAACTCGGCAGGAATTGCTCTCCTGGCCGATTTTCATGCACTGCGCTTTCTGGCGCCGCTGAGCATGGGTGTCCGCGCCACATGCCGCCTGGATAACAAAGACATGTTGTATGAATTTATTTACAGTGTAAATTTTGACCAACTGATGTTCAGGCGCTGTTTCTCACGAACAGGTATTTGAATTTTTGTAAATTTGTAAAAATTAAAGAAGTGACACATCCGTACACTCTTTCGGTAACTCGTGGTAAGCAAAAAAAAGTACTGTTTTCTATTGTGCTTAACATCATTTTATTATTATTTTTTGTTCCATCTGGCTTTGCACAAAGCGATACTGTCATGGTAAAATATACCCGCGATTTTAAGTTCAACGACGGGATATTCCAGACATTCCTTGAATTTAAAAACAATAAACCGTCCCTACCCGAATTTGAGGTGGTAAAAGACAAAATTTCCGGAGAAGGCAGCATAGTACTCCGCTATCCCTGCCCCGACTCCATTGGAAGCAAAAAAAACTGCGCGATTGATGAGTGCTTCGGATATTCCAGAAATGGAGTTTTTTATATGTATCAGGGCTATCCGGGCTACTATTACCGTATGTTTATGGTGGGCGCCTTGTCGCATTTTGTTGCGTTTAACAAATATAATATGCGCGATATGTATTATTCCCCGGAGCCTTTAGCGTATGTTGGCACGTCAAATGATTATGTAGAATATTTACTTGATATGGAAACCGGCGAGACTATTCATTTCAACTATAAGGATTTTGCTAAGTTTCTTGAAAACCACGACAGTGAGCTATTTCAGGAACTTCAGAATACACGGCAGAAAAGAAAAATGATACATCATTTCTTACTGAAATATAACGAGAAACATCCGGTTTATTTTCCGGTATCTGTTCAATAATCAATCTATGAAAATAGCTGTTTTTGGTTCCACCGGACCCACAGGTCAGTTAATTGTAAAATATGCTCTTTCAAAGGGCTATCAGGTTGTGGCCTATGCTCGCAACCCATCAAAAATTGGTTTTCAGCACCCTGATTTAACCGTGATAAGGGGAACCCTCTACGATAGTGCGGCTATTGAAAAAACTGTCAGCGGAGTGGATGCCGTTATCAGTATGCTCGGAGCAAGCAGCAATGTAAAAACCACAGAATTGAGCAAGGGTATGTCCAATATTATTATTGCCATGCAAAAGCATAATGTGAAAAGGCTTGTGGCTATGGGGACTGCCAGCGTAAATGACGACAACGATCAATCAGAATTAAAATTCAGGTTGCTTGTAAGCATTGTTAAACGCCTTATTCCCGGAGCCTATAATGAAATCAGGCGCATTGGCGGGCTTGTAAAACAATCCGGATTACAGTGGACCCTCATTAGGATAGGACTCCTATCAAACCGTCCACCCAACGGAAATGTTGTCGTTGGATATTATGGCAACCACAAACTGAAATTACGTATCTCACGTAGCGATCTGGCCCGGTTTTTTGTGGATCAGATAATTTCAGATCAACACCTGTATAAAGCGCCTGCTGTCAGCAATTGACAATACGGAAAGATAAAATCAGGTAGTACTCTGATGGGAAAAGTTTTCGGTTTATTACTCTTCCATCATGCCGTCTCTCATATGCAACAGTCGGTCCGACATACCTGCAAATTCGGCATTATGAGTAACAATTACAAAGGTCTGGTCAAAATTTTCTCTCAGGTCAAAAAATAGTTTGTGAAGCTCTTTGGCATTGGCCGAATCGAGGTTTCCCGAGGGCTCATCAGCCAGAATAACATCGGGCTTGTTAATCAGCGCGCGGGCTACGGCCACCCTTTGCTGTTCCCCTCCCGACAGTTGGGAGGGTTTGTGCGACAGCCGGCTGCTTAATCCCAGAAAATCCAAAATCTCTCTGGCATTCTTCTCGGCTTCTTTTTTTGAAAGGTGCGCTATAAATGCAGGGATGCAGACATTCTCAAGGGCAGTAAATTCGGGTAACAGGTGGTGAAACTGAAACACAAAACCTATATGTTTGTTGCGAAAAGCGGCCAGCTTTTTTTCGCTAAGCCCCGAAATAATTTGCCCGTTGATTTCAACAGTGCCGCCATCGGGCTTGTCTAAAGTGCCAAGTATATGCAACAGGGTGGTTTTTCCTGCCCCTGAAGCCCCGGTAACGGCCACAATTTCGCTTTTTTTTATCTCCAGATTAATGCCCTTAAGCACCTTGAGGTTTTCATAGGACTTCTGTATGTTCTGAGCTTTAATCATTGCAGGTTTTTGTTGTTTTTTCTTTGGTGAACAAATCTTTTTAGCTGCTGGTAATCGATGTAGTACACTATCTTTAGCGACAGCGAATTTAGTTGTTTTTCAGCGAATATGTTGCCAAAATTTTTGAAATACGAAGGAATTATCTGGCTGCCTTGCCTGAGGATATTATTTTTGTAGGTGAGGTTTAGGCTGCTGCCGGGAGCAAATTCCCAGTAAAACATCAGATCAATGTTAAAGGCATTGAAATTAAAATTATAGTTCTGGTCAAGGATTAGCAGCGGGTCGCTTATAAGCCTGCCGTCATAATCGAGCTTATAATGTTTTTGGTATATGCCTTTTGACCAATAATGCCTGACGAGCAGGCTCAGAGCCAGGTTATTCCTGAACATATACCTGCCTTCAAACTGGTTATGAACCGTAATAATATCTCTTTTGCCCATGATGATGTTTCCGATGGTGTCATTATACACAAAACCGATATCATTGTAGCTGCCGTTGTAAGTACTTTTTATATTAAAAGAAAATTTATCGGATGGTTTGATGATGGGATTCAGAGCAATGCCGTAATATATTCCGTCGCCATAGATCTCCTGCCAGTATTCAAGGTTTACATCAAGGGCAAAGGTTTTTCGGTAATCCGACGAGCCGTTGATGCTGGCATAAAACCAACGGTCCATTGTAAAGTACCGCCCGGGGCTTCGGGTATCTTCAAAATTATTGACCAGCAGCGGGCTTAAAGTAAGCGACCCCCAAAGGGTAAGGTATTTTCTTGTGGTGGCACTGCCGGAATATGTTATGCGAAAGTCTTCCACGCGTTTGGCAAGGAAATTTTCTATATGATAGATTTCGAGGCTGTGCGACATGTTGCGCAGTTTCCAAAAAGGCTCATAAATTTTATATCCAACGCTGGCGCCTGTCGTGCTGCGGTTATTCTGCAAAGTGAGGCCGATATCGTTGGCATCCCATTTGTGGTTCATTTCTTTCCGGTAGATACTAAACTGAAATTTGCCACTTACTTTTCCAAATGACAAAGAATATTGATAGCCGGAGGTAGTGGTTATTTTGCGGCTCCCGCTGTTGTCTTGTTGGAGTTTGTTACTCATGGCGGCAAATCCCGCAAACTGATACCGGTTCTTTTTGTCATTCAGTGTCAGCCCTAACAAGGTTACATTGGCATCGTCATATTTTTTTTCGCGGAGCACGTTGGTGTTTACAAGGTATATTTTCGAATTGTTTTTGAGTATCTGGTCCAACACTAATATATTGTAATTGGTAAGCGGCTCCGTGAGTATTTTGCGGGTATTTCCCAGCGAGTCTTCAATACGTGCATACATATTGTTTGTAATGGCATTGAAAACACCTACTGCGGTGCCTTTTTTTCCCCTGCCCGAAAATTTTATGGCGTTGAGCAGTTTGGCCTGGCCCGGATTTTTTTTCATCACATCGCCGGGTCTCAGCGAATCGTACACAGACTGGTAATCTGCAGGGGTGCGGCCAATCCGCCTGGTATAGAACAGGTCTCCTTCCTTGAACAGGTCAACGGCTTCCGTAAAAAACGGCCGGTATTCTTCGTACACGGTTTCCTGGGCCGAAATGTTTTTTACCGGATAATCTGATTGTACCTGGCTGAAATCGGGCAGCAGGGTGATGTCAAGCGTGAAGCTTTCATTAATTCCGTATTTCAGATCTAACCCGCCGCTGAAAGAATACGAGAAATTACTTTTCCCTTTTTCATTGTGTGGATAGTGGTCGCCATACAGCGAGACAAATGGCGTTAGCGATAATCGGAGGGCGGGTTTTACATCTTTGATTCCCTCCAGTTTTCCCCAATCTGTCAGGAAATTTGCATTGCTTTTTTCTTCGAGCGCCCACTGGTCTGTTTCGCGGTGGCGCCGTATCCCCCTGAAAATCTGAAGACCCCATTCCTGCACAGCTGTCATCGGAAAACGTATGGCCGAATAGCTGATTTTCATTTCGCACGCCCAGCCTTTGTCGTTGATTTTAGCAGCACTTTGCCATACCGCATTAAAGGTTTCATCGTTGAGCCGCCAATCGGCCTGTGTGCCCGAAGCCCATACTGCAAAGGTGTAGGCATCGGTCTGCATATGGTACGTGTCAAACTGTATGGCAAAACGGTCGGCATTGAGGTCGTCGTCGCGAACTCCGAATTCTGTCAAAATGCTGTCCGGCGCAGTATCGTACATCATGGCACCGACAAAAATGGCTTCATCGTTATACGCAATGCGAACCACGGTGCGTTGGGTGGGGCTTACGTCGTATATGGGAATATATTGCCTGAAGCTGTCGGTGGAATCGCACAGGCGCCAGCACTCATCGGAAAGGATGCCGTCAATGTCGGGAGGTGCCGTGATCCTAAATGCATTGGCGGTTTTTTTCTGTGCCATGACTGCAGGCAGGCAAAACATCAGAAAAAATAAAAACAGACAAAAAATGGTACAGGCTGATTTCATTTTTGCGAAAATACATATTTAATCGAAACAACTAGATGCGTATGGTTTTTAATTCGGCATTTATTTTTTGTGTTTACTTTTTTTCGTAGTTATTTTTCATTATCTTTGGTTACCAATTTGTAAAATATTTTTATGAATCTTCATGAATATCAAGCCAAA
>DAONFU010000068.1:0-11490 GCA_035403765.1 Bacteroidales bacterium | reverse complement strand
AACTTGAAAAAATCAGACTTTGGTCGAGGTAAGCATTCTGATACAGCGAAAAAATAATATTAGCCTCGGGAGAGTTTGGATCAAAGCCATCATAACGGACAGTGTAATCATTTTCGTACAAAATGGCGGCATTTTCTTTTTTGGCCACTTCGAGGTTGGCCTGGCTTTTGTGCAGCCCCATCACCCAGGATTCTGTTCCCGCTGGTTCTGTGCTTTTACTTGCATTACAATGTATTGAAATAAAAAGGTCGGCCTTATGGTCGTTGGCAATTTTGGCTCTTTTGTACAACTCCACAAAAACGTCGGTCTTGCGGGTATATATAATTTCGATATCGGGGAAAGCCGTTTTAATATAATTACCGATTTTCAGGGCCACCGACAGGGCAATATCCTTTTCCCTTGCCTTTTTGCCAACCGCGCCGGGGTCGTCGCCGCCGTGTCCGGCATCGATGACAACCTTCCTGATTTTTATGGCCTGGGGCATTACGTAGCCTGGTATCCCAAAAATCAATAGGGCCAACAAAACAAAAATTAAATTATTCCGTTTCATCTGGATGATTTATTTTAATTAGTTTTGTCAATAATTTCAGGTTTTTTGTGACGCAAAATTATGCGCTTTTTTAATAACAGAATCAGCACTTTATTCAATTTGTCAACGAAATTATTAACCATATTTTTATTCCCCAGATTTTTTGCTTTTACAGCAATGATGTTTTTGTTTTTTAGCGCCCATGCGCAGGATCCTATAAATAACATAACGAACGACAGCGCAAAGATAGTATATGATACTATCAAGAATGATTCCATTATTGATTTGCGCAAACAGGAATCGCCCGATGCCATAAAAACAAAAATTGATTACAAGGCCAAAGACTCCATAATTATGAATATGGACGAAAGAAAATCCTATTTGTATAGAGAGGTTAAGATTGATTATGAGGATATTACGCTTAAATCGGGGTATGTGGAAATAGATTTTCAGAAAAATCAGCTTTTTGCGGAAGGGCTAAAAGACAGTGCCGGTAAAGAAATGGAGAGGCCGGAATATGAGCAGGGCGAAAATTCTTTTACCTCACGGAGTATGTACTATAATTTTGATACCCGCAAGGGGCTGGTCAAGGATATTTTTACCAACGAGGGGGAGAGCTACCTGCACGGCAGTGTGGTTAAGCGTTTTCCCGACGGTAAGGCAAATTTTAAAAAAGGGGCTTTCACCACCTGTAGCCTCGAAAATCCGCATTATCAGATACGATTCAGCAAGGCACGGATGATACCCGACGACAAATTTGTTTCGGGGCCGGCCTATATGGAAATTGAACATGTACCTACGCCGCTGGTGCTACCGTTTGGGTTTTTTCCAAACAAGCGGGGGCAGATATCCGGCATTATCATCCCTACGTGGGGCGAATCAGCCAACAGGGGTTTTTATTTTGAACGCGGCGGGTACTATTGGGGCATAAATGACTATCTGGATATGATTTTTCAGGGAGATATCTATACCCGTGGAAGTTGGGCCCTTTACCTGACAACAAATTACAAGAAAAGGTACAAATACGATGGCAGTATCAAACTTTCTTACGCCGTAAATATCATCAGCCAGAAGTTTTTGCCTGATTATAATAAGTACAAGGATTTTTCGGTGGAATGGTCGCACAAGCAGGACCCCAAGGCCAGACCCAACAGCAGCTTTTCGGCGCAGGTAAAAATGGCCAGCAGTAGTTTTTACAAATTCAACCCTTCGTCAACCAACGATTATTTGTCGAACACCTTTGAATCGAGCATTGCCTATCAGACATCGCTCTTCGGAGGCAAAAGCAATCTCTCGCTCAACCTGGGGAGCCGGCAGAACGTGAATACCAAGGAGCTTCAGTTGTGGCTGCCACAGGTAAATTTTTCGGTCAACACTTTTTATCCTTTCCGGAAAAAAAATAAAGCCGGCGCCATGAAATGGTGGGACAATATCAATGTGAACTATTCCCTCAATGCGCAAAACTATATCAATACCTACGACAGCCTCGTGTTAACTCCCAGAATATGGGATATGATGCAAAACGGCATTCAACATACTTTACAGGTGCGCAATCCCATCAAGCTGTTGAAGTTCATAAGCTGGAATAATTCGGTAAATATTATCGAACGCTGGTATTTTCAGTCGGTAAACCAGCAGTGGTTCAACGATGTTAACACATCCTATATTAAAAAAGACACCATCAGGCGTTTTCAGATGGCACACGAAATCAATATTGCCTCGCAGCTTTCTACAAAAATTTACGGAATTTTCCGCTTTAAAAAAGGCGCTTTGCAGGCCATACGCCATGTGCTCACCCCTTCGGTAACTTTTGGCTATCATCCTGATTACGGCTCCAAAACATGGGGATATTATAAATACGCGCAGGTTGATTCAACAGGCCGTACCATGAGGTATTCCATCTTCCAGAATGGCATTTACGGCACCCCGCCCGATGGCCTGTCGGGAAAAGTAAGTTTTAACCTGAACAACAACCTTGAGATGAAGGTTCGTTCCAAAAAAGATTCAGTAACAGGGTCGAAAAAAATTGTACTGCTTGATTACCTGAATATTGGTTCGGGTTACGACTTTGCCAAAGATTCGCTGCGCTGGGATTACCTTTCGCTGAACATACGAACGCGGCTTTTTAACCGGCTGGACGTGAGTTTCAACGGTGCCTGGGACCCTTATGTGATAGATACCAACGGCAACCGCCTGAACCAGTTTGAATGGAAGGTTAACCACCGCCTTTTCCGCCGGCAAAATACCTCATGGATTTTGGGCATTTCGTATGCGCTCAGCGATAATGATTTTAAGAAAAAAGACAAAAAAACCAAGGAGAAAAAAGACGTCTTCCTGAACAAATGGAATCTCAGCATGAATCTGAACTTCAGCTATTCCAGCCGGTTCGATTACCGGACCATCAGCTATATCCCCGACACCATTTTGACGGTGATGGTCAACGGAGAATTTTATATAACCCCCAAATGGCGGGTGAATTTTACCACAGGTTACGATTTCAAATCAAAAGACTTTTCCTATACCTCCTTTAGCATCCACCGCGATTTGCATTGCTGGGAGATGTTTATGGAGTGGGTGCCCTATGGTTTCCGGAAAAGTTATAATTTTACCATCCGAATTAAATCTTCTATGCTGAAAGACCTCAAACTGAACAGGAAGAGCGATTGGAGAGATAATTTTTAATTTACACCATGGATAACCACTCCGGCACCTCGGTATGTAAAACAGACGCCTGCTTCGATACGGCACCGCCTTCGGGCTATCAGATGATAGCAGGACTCAACAGCAATATTTTGCAAATGCTGGTTTTCGATCCCGAAAAAAATAAATTCATTGCTTTTGTACTAAAAAGTATTCATTTTAAGAGCAATTATCTGGATTATTATAAACAGCTTCATCATTTTTTTGAGGAAAGCAATCTGGCTCAGCATAGCTACAAAGATGTCGTGGTGCTATGGGAGACACAACGCTCCACGCTGGTGCCCGATGCCTTGTTCGATCCCGCCGGACAGGAATTATATTTTCAGTTTAATCAGGGAGCTCTTGCCGATGAAAAAGTTTATTCTGATAAACTTAAAACTACCGAAGCCTTTAATGTCTATGCTATCCCGAGCGACCTGGAAAAAAATATTTCTTTCAAACCCTTCCGGATAAGGCATCATGCTTCGGTATTTATCGAATCCTTGATGATTTTCAGTAAACACTCCCTGCTTCCGAAACAGGTTTTTATCAATGTACATCACGGGTTTTTCGATATGGCGGTGGCCGAGGCAGGCAGACTGGTATTTTACAATACCTTTGGCTATAAAACGGCCGGAGATTTCATCTATTTTGTACTTTTTGTTTTTGGTCAGCTAAAACTCAGCCCCGAGAGCGACGGAGTGATTTTATCAGGAGAAATAGTAAAAAATTCAGCCTTATATGAGGTGCTTTATAAATATGTCAGGAAGGTTGATTTTGCTGCTCCCGGAGTGCAATATGCCAACAGCCATATTTTGAACGACATCCCTGCTCATACTGTTCATAATCTTGTAAACGCCGTATTATGCGAATTGTAAGCGGAAAATATGGAGGCAGGCGCTTGCATCCGCCCGCCAGCCTTCCGGTTAGGCCTACCACCGACTTTGCAAAAGAAAGTCTTTTCAATATTTTGAATAATATGGTGGATTATGAAGAGTTGTCGGTTCTCGAACTATTTGCCGGTACAGGAAGTATCTCTTTCGAATTTGTTTCGCGCGGATGCCCTTCGGTTACGGCAGTTGATCAGGACGGCAGGTGCGTTTCTTTTATAATTAAGACCTGCCAGGAATTTAAAATTGATAAGCTCCGGGCTTATCGTTCCGAGGCCTTTTTCTTTGTTAAGCGTGCCACCGGAAAATATAATCTGATTTTTGCCGACCCGCCATACGATATGCCCTCCTTAGCCCAGCTTCCTGATAAAATTTTAGAGAAGGGCCTGTTGAAACCACAGGGCCTGCTAATAATCGAACACCCGCGCAACAACGATTTTTCAAAACATCCCGCTTTCATGCAGCACCGTGTTTACGGAAAGGTGAATTTTAGTTTTTTTACTGCTCCATAATTTTGCCTTCATCCAAAAGTCTTTTCCTTATGCGCAACAGGGTGCGGAACATAGGTTCGCTGAGGTTGTGCTGTTTTCGGGTTTGTATGGCTTCCTGCATCATTTCGGCCGATGGCTTGGCTTCCGACGAAAACAAGAGGTTGTGGCTCTTGCCGATTTTTTGCCGAAGGTAGCCGTGCAACTCTTCGGAAGAAAATTGTGAAGAAGAATAAAACACCGGCTTCAACAGGCTCTGTGCAGGGGCGATAAGATGCTCTTTCAGCGCCGTCTTGTATAGTTTAGTGCCGGGATAGATCCGCAGACTCGTGGTGATATATACCATGTCTTCCGGCGAAATATATTCGCGGATAAAATCAAATGTCTCGTCGATGGTTTGCCGCGTTTCGCCCGGGCCGCCAAAAACAAAGAACCACATCGTAGGCAGTCCCGAACTTTTTATTTGCAAGGCCATTTTTTGAAGTTGTTTCAGGCTGAAATTCTTTCCAAGGTTTTTCAGCATGGTGGGGGAGGCACTGTCGGGAGTGGAATCTATCTGGGTGAAACCAGCCTGCATCATCAGACTAAAAAGGTTTTCGCTGGTGTTGGCGGGGTTGATGCCCATGGTGCGTATCCTGACCTTCAGGCCCCTCCTGATAATCTCTGTACAAATAGCATCGGCATGACCCGCGGGATCGTTAAAGGTAGAATCCACAAATTCAAAAAAAACATCGCCAAGCTTCACGGCAACCTGCTCTATTTCATCCACAATATCAGCTACGGAGCGTGTGCGGAATGTGTGGCCTTCAATCAGCGGATAAGTGCAGTAGATACAATGATGCGCACAGCCTCTTTTCGATTGTATCGAATACGCTCCGCGGTCTTTGTAAGGACCGAAATCAATAAAGTTTTCAATACCCGAAAAAAAGGTGTTGCCGGGATGTGGGGCGTGGTTTTTGGTTTTTTTCTCAAAACCGGGCGATTTTCGGTAAATGATACCTTTTGTGCTGCCAAAATCGCTGTTTTTTTGGAGGCAGTCAAGCAGTATAGCAAAGGCTGTTTCTCCTTCGCCGGCTATGCCATAATCCAAATCAAAATAATCCAGCATTTCGTAAGGATAAATGCTGTAACCGCTGCCGCCAAGAATGATGGGAACATCCGTAATTTTTTTCAGCGGACGGATAATTTTTTCAGCGATGGCATCAAGAAAAAAATCAGGGGCTTCCACCGACATAGAATCTACATTTCTAATGCTGCAGCCGATATAGTCGGGCCGGAAAGAATTTACCACCGAGGGCAGCGACCGGCCTTCATCAAACATGGCGTCATACATCATCACCTCGTACCTTTTTTCGATGCTTTGGGCTACAATACTCAGTCCAATGGGTGGCACAGGGTATGGTTTTTTTTCGGTGTTCGTAGCGATGAGGAGGACTTTTTTCATAAAATTATTAGAACACAATGGGTTGAAATAATAAACAAAAATACTAAAATCTATGATTAACCATAATGTCGCCTTTGCGAGGCTTCCTTAATGCTGCCTCTGCGAGGCTGGTCATGAAATAAAATTAATAAAAATATTATGACGGGTCTTATTGGGTATGGCGATTTCAAGCATAGCTGAGTTTGTCTTATAGCTGATGATTTTTCAAAAGTTACCTAACATGATTTTTTTATTCTCAACAGATGTATTTTCTTTGTTAACTTTTTTTTTATAAGCATTGTTTCGTGAATTATTGAAAAAAATGAAATCCTTACCCTATTTTTGTGTAAGTTTGTAATTGTTACTATTAAAAATGAAAGAAGAAGTAAATACCAAGATTGTTGCGCTTTATGAAGGATGCTTTCATGAGAAGCCCCTAACCGTTATTGAGTTACCATCGTCGGGTTCGAACCGTTGCTATTTCAGGGTAGCTTCAGATAATTATAAAGCCCTGGCGGCCTATAACGCCGACAGAAAAGAAAATATCGCCTACCTAAGCTTCGCCAGGCATTTTGAGAAATACAATTTGCCGGTAACAAAAATTTTTGCCGAAGATTTGGACAATCACCTGTATTTACTTGAAGACCTGGGTGACGAAACATTATTTGCCTACCTGGAAAAACATCGCAACGAAGGCTTTTCACAAAAGACTGTTGCCTTGTACAAAGAGGTGCTTGATAATTTGCTTCGGTTTCAGATTGATGCTTCAGCCGACCTGGATTATTCGGTTTGTTACCCGCGGGCTGCCTTCGACAGGCAGTCGATGATGTGGGATCTGAACTATTTTAAATACTATTTTCTAAAACTGGCACAGATAAGTTTTGACGAACAAAAACTGGAAGATGATTTTAATGTTTTTGTTGATTACCTGCTGCAGGCCGATGCTGATTATTTTATGTACCGCGATTTTCAGTCGCGCAATATCATGATCAGGGACAACCAACTGTATTTTATCGATTTTCAGGGTGGACGCAAAGGCGCTTTGCAATACGATGTGGCCTCCTTGCTTTATGATGCCAAGGCCGCCATTCCTCAGCAGGTGCGCGAAGAATTGCTGAACTATTATATTGCCAGCCTGGCGCAGAAAAAACAAATTAAGGAATCTGAATTCCGCAGGCAGTTCACAGGGTTTGTGCTGGTACGTATTATGCAGGCTATGGGGGCTTATGGCTTCCGCGGATATTATGAAAAGAAGGTGCATTTTCTGAAAAGCATACCCTATGCCGTAGCCAACCTGAAATGGTTAACAGAAAATGCAGGACTGCCGGTGAAAGCCACCATGCTGCAGGATGTTTTTGAGCAGATTATTGCCAATAAAAACCTGCAGCGATATGCTGATGAAAAGACAGCAAGATTGACTGTGAGGATTAACAGTTTTTCCTTTAAAAAGGGTTATCCCGAAGACCCGGGGGGTAATGGCGGGGGTTTTGTTTTCGACTGCCGGGCTTTGCCCAACCCAGGCAGGTATGATGAGTACAAAGGATTGACAGGAATGGATAAACCCGTGATAGACTACCTGGAACAAGAACCGGAAACCACTGTTTTTTTTGAAAATACCAGCCAGCTTGTTTCGCAATCTGTGGAAAACTACCTGAAACGCGGCTTTACGCATCTTATGGTGAGCTACGGATGCACCGGCGGACAGCACCGTTCGGTATATTTTGCCGAAAAGCTGGCAACCTATGTCAGAGAAAAGTTTGATGCAGCGGTAATTGTAAATCATAAAGAACAAAACACAAAGCCATGAAAGCAATGATACTGGCCGCCGGCATGGGCACCCGCCTGGGAACCCTGACCGCAGAAAAACCCAAAGCGCTTGTTGAAGTAAACGGCAGAACTCTCTTGGAACATGTGGTTGAAAACCTCAAGAGTTTTGGCGTGAAGGAAATCATTATCAATGTACATCATTTCGGAGGCCAGATTATAGACTTTTTGAAGCAGAAAAATTTTTTCGGCATACGGATAGAAATTTCCGATGAGCGCGATGCCTTACTTGATACAGGCGGTGGCCTGATGAAAGCTTCCTACTTCTTTGACGACGGAAAACCTTTTTTGGTGCATAACGTGGATGTGCTCTCGCACATTGACCTTCATAAGCTGGAAATTTATCATGGCTGCATCCGGTCCTTGGCTACCCTGGTGGTGAAACACCGCGAAACTTCACGGTATTTTCTGGTGGACAAATACCAAATGCTGTGCGGATGGAAAAATAAAAAAACCGGTGAAAAAATGGTGGTGCGCTATGGTGAAAAACTTACCGAAGCAGCCTTCAGCGGCATACAGATGCTCCGTCCTGAAATATTCAGGCTGTGTAACAAGAAAGGTGCGTTTTCGCTGACCGAGATGTATCTTGACCTCGCGGCTGAAAATAAAATCGTGGCATATAACGACGGTTCTCTGTGGTTTGATTTGGGAAAACCCGATAACATTGCTGAAGCAGCTAAGCACTTCCAATAATACCTATTATTCAACGAACGCGACACAATGATTTGTTATTTATGAAAATAGCGGTGGTGGGAGGCGGGGCCGCGGGATTTTTTTCGGCGCTGGCAGCCAAAGAGAACTTCCCGCATGCACAGGTTTGTATCTATGAAAAAGCCGGACGGCTGCTGTCCAAGGTAATGATTTCAGGCGGTGGCCGGTGCAACCTTACGCATGCTTGCCCCACTGTTGATGAATTATGTGCTGCCTACCCTCGTGGAGGCAGGAAGCTGAAAAAGGCGTTTCATATTTTTAATAATTCCCATACCTGCGCATGGTTCGAAGTGCGCGGCGTTCCGCTGGTAGTGCAGGATGACGGCTGTGTTTTTCCGGCTTCGCAAAAATCACAAAGCATCATCGATTGCTTTCTGCGTGAGGCGAAAAAGCTGGATATAGCTATTAGTTGTGGGGTGGGGGTTAGTGCTGTAAATTCCGTTAACAAAGGGCTGGAGCTTTCTTTTGATGTGCCAGGCCGTGCGTCGGAGGTTTTTGATAAAGTGATTGTGGCTACAGGTGGTTCGCCTAAGCGGGAAGGCCTGCATTGGCTGGAGGCGCTCGGACACCAAATTGAAAATCCTGTTCCGTCGTTGTTTACTTTTAATATGCCGGGTGAATCTGTTACAAAGCTTATGGGCGTAGTGGCGCCGAATGCGGTGGCTGGCATTCAGGGAACTAAATTGCGGGCTGCCGGGCCTCTGCTGATAACACACTGGGGCATGAGCGGGCCGGCCATCATCAATTTGTCCTCTTTCGGAGCCAGGCTGTTAAGCGAAAAAAATTATAATTTTTTGGTACAGATAAATTGGGTTAACCTGCAAAATACCCTGGCAGTAGGAGAGGATTTGCAACGTATTGCTTATGCTCATGCCACCAAAACATTAACCAATTTCAGGCCCTATGACCTGCCATCGCGATTGTGGGAATACCTGGTGGCAAAATGCGGGATGGACAACAGCAAAACCTGGGATGAACTAGGAAAAAAAGGTCTCAACAAGTTGGTAAATGTGTTAACCAACGACACCTATCAGGTGCAGGGGCAAACTACCTTCAGAGAGGAGTTTGTTACATGCGGCGGTGTGAGTCTCGACAGCATTGATTTGAACACTATGCAAAGCAAGGTGTGCCCGAACCTTTACCTTGCCGGCGAAGTGCTCGATATCGACGGAATTACGGGGGGGTATAATTTTCAATGCGCCTGGACTACGGGTTTTATTGCAGGTAAACTACAATGAAAATTTTGTGCTGGTAACCCGTTCTTAATTCACTGCTCATGCGAAACAACTACGTATTATAAGACTGTTTAACATGCGCAGGTTCCATCAAGTTTTTGAAATTCGATAGAAATGATTATTTTTGATTTTTCTAAAAAATGAAAATTCTGAATAACTATTTTTTCTGGATACTGCTGCTGATAGGTTTGGTGGCGCCATTCTTTGTGTTGTCATTTTATGTTTTTCCTTCGGCCGATGATTTCAGCGTCTATAATTTGTTACAACAGCATTCATTTTGCGAATATCAGGAATATATGTACATGAACTGGGCCGGGCGCTATATGGCCAATATCACCGATGCGTTAAATCCTGTGCAGTGTATAATCGCATATAGGCTAATACCTGTGTTTTTACTTCTGTTGCTTTTTGTTTCCCTGTTTGTGTTTTTCAGGTGCTTTTTTAAAAAATTTCTGAGTACCCTTCAGTTGTTATTATTTACGTTGGTTTTTTACGCGTTGTATCTCAATATTTTTCCATCGCCGGCAGAAGGAATATATTGGTATCCGGGAGCAAAAAACTATCTGTTGGCAAATATCCTACTGTTGTTTTTTCTTTCGGCCTTATATAAAATGATGTTTGCGGCAAAAAGTAAAATGATTTTTTACTGGTGTGCAGCTTTGGTACTGGCCTTTTTGATTATTGGACTCAATGAAATAAGTTTGTTGTTGGTCTGCGGACTTACCTTGCTGCTTTTGGCCGCCAATGGTTTTGTAAACCATAAATTGTCCCTGCCGGTTTTGCTGATGTTTGTGTTTATGGTTTTTTTTGCTGTTGTAGCTATTGCCGCCCCCGGGAATTTTATCCGCATGTCTTTTTTTGACAGCAGCATGCATCCGGGACAAAGTGTTGTCATGGCCTGCGTATCACTGATTAAGTTGCTATGCATGCATTTTCAGAATGCCGCATTTGTATTATTGTCGTTGCTTGTCCTGCCTTTTGTGTATTCCCTGATCAGTGCCGGAGGCATACATTACCGTTTTTTGATAAATCCTTTTTTGCTGGCATTTTTTTCGTTGCTGATGCTTTTTGTGCTTTTTTTACCGGGATACCTGGGCATGGGCCTCCCGCCGCCCATGCGTGTGAATGCCTTGCTGTCGCTGGTTTTCCTGTTTCTGTGGCTACTTAACCTCATAAACCTGTGCCACTTCCTGTACCTGAAAAAAATATCTCTGCCTGCGCTGCCGCCCTGGTTTGAGAAGGTACTGCTGCTTTGCACGGTTTTACTGGTGTTGTCCGACTTTTATAAGGAACCTGCTAAAGCCATTCACTTCAGGAGCAACATACCCGGGGCATATTACGACTTGTTTGTAAATGCTTCGGCTTATAAACGCGAGATGCAGGATCGTGATAAAACAATAGATGAGGCAAAAAAACGGGGCGAGAAGGATGTGGAGGTGGATGCAATGAAAATGGTGCCGCCGGCAATTTTCTTTGTGGATTTAAAAACTGACAGTGCCTCGTGGATTAACAGAAGTTATGCGGAGTATTACGGATTGCATTCCATCATATTGAAACCGTCTAACTCTGGTGAAAAAACAAATTGAAAATGGAATTTTTAAAGAAAACTGCTGATTATTTAATAAAAAATCACCCTGACGATTTCGGCAATATTACCGTTATTTTGCCCAACAGGAGGGCGGGTGTTTTTTTAAAGAAATACTTGTCGGAA
>DAONFU010000067.1:0-11569 GCA_035403765.1 Bacteroidales bacterium | reverse complement strand
TTTTGCAGAAAAATTCCAAACTACTAATCGACAATAACAGCACCCTGATACTGGAAGAATCCAGCAAACTGGTGTTGGAAAAAAAATCACAACTGATTCTCAAAAACGGCGCACAGTTGATTATAAGAAAAGGGGCGGTAATCCATAATAATGGTGGCAAAATAGTGAATAAAAGCCATCGGAAAATAATTAATGACTGAAGTTTCGCATAAAAAATAAAATTGATAAATACCTATCATTTGTGGATTGCAAAGAGATTAACACTATGGAAAACAACTTATTTACATATAGTCAAAAAGAACAAAACGACGGTCAGTCTGAGCAGATTCTCCTGAAACGAAAGTGGAAGGAGAAGATTGTCCCTGCCTGCCGGAGTGTCCGGCACGCAGGCAGGGAAGACGACCGTTGTATGTCACACTTCGACACGGACTCAACCCTCATTGCCACGCTGTGTCCGGCTCTGCGTGACATAAAAAAATCATGCAAAACTTCAGTTAATGAATCTGGAAACTAACATTCATGGAACTTCCCGATTATTATAAAGTGCTTGGGATTCCGCACGATGCACCGCCTGAAGAAATAAAAAGAGCTTACAAGGACAAAGCCCTTAAATACCATCCGGATGTGTACAACGGAGAATTCTCAGTAGAGATTTTTCAGTTTATAAACATGGCTTATCACACCCTTATTGACCCTGCCCTGCGAAGGCAGTATGACCTGAAGCTGAAATTTCCCGAGTATTTTTCCAACGAAAAAAAACAAACTAAATACCGTCATGCTGCAGATGCACGTTACTTTGGCCGTGCCGATCACAAACCACAGACTGCTCCAAAAAACTATGCAAGAAACATCCGGCGATTAAACAACTTCATGCTCTATTCTATGGTGGCACTCCTTGGTTTTGGCATTGTAATGGGCGCCATCGACATGATACGGACTTCAGACTTTACCATGTTGCTAACCAGTATAGTATGCATGATAATTATTATTTCCGGTGTCAGAATCATTAAACGTTCACGCTACCACAAAACAAAGTTCTGAAAAAAAGCTTCCATTCAAGACAGCAATTGCCCGTTCATTTGTTTCAGGAAAAATTGCAGCCCTCAAATTCCGAAAAATTATTAAAACGAGGCCGCGCCTTTTGGGCGAAAACTGTATCTTTGCCCTCTTGTTTATGAAAACTGTTGCCTTCCATACACTGGGCTGCAAGCTCAATTTTGCCGAATCGGAGACCATTATGCGCCGGCTCGCCGAAAACGGATATCACATCATCAGTTTCAGAGAAAAAGCTGATATTTATGTGATACACTCGTGTATTGTAACGCAACAAGCCGAAAAAAAATGCATCTATGCCCTGCGGCAGGCAATGGTGCGTAATCCCTGCGCCCGGATTGCCGTCATGGGGTGCATGTCGCAACTAAATAAAGTAAGGTTGCAGCAGGAAAAATCCGACCTGTTGCTGCTGGGTAACACCAACAAATATAATCTTGCCGAAATTCTGGAACAGCATCCGGCTCCAGACGAAACCAACTCCGTTGCCTTTGTCCCAGCATGGTCTTCTACAGGCAGAACCCGTACTTTTTTCAAGATACAAGACGGCTGCGACTACTTCTGCGGTTACTGCACCATACCCTACGCCAGAGGACGAAGCAGAAGCGCTACCATCAGCGAAACCATAACAACACTGAATGAAGCCGTTGTCCCAGGCTGTAAAGAACTGGTACTCACTGGCATTAATATTGGCGACTTCGGCAGAAAAAACCAGGAAACACTTTTCCAACTTATTGTTGAAATCCTCAGCACACAAGACATACAACGCATCCGCCTTTCTTCCATAGAACCAGATCTTATTTCAGATGACCTTATCAGGCTATTTGCAGAAAACAAGCGCTTGATGCCCCATTTTCACATCCCTTTGCAGGCCGGAAACGATGAAACACTGCTGGCCATGGGAAGAAAATACAATACGGCCTTGTTTTCTGAAAAAGTGGAAAAAATTAAAGAAATTATCCCTCATGCCTGCATCGCAACAGATATTATCACAGGATATCCCGGCGAAACAGAAAAAAATCATACGGAAACCTTACGTTATCTCGAAAGGACAGATCTTTCATACATGCATGTCTTTACCTATTCTGAGCGTATGCTGACTCGTTCGGCAAAAAATCCTGAACAGGTACCTCCGCATATCAGAAAACAACGCAGCCTGGAATTGCATGAACTTTCTGAACGAATGAAACACCATTTCTATACCCGGCATTTTGGCAGAACCTGCGAAGCGCTCTTTGAATCGGAGAAAAAAAACTGCGACCTGCTGGGATATACCGATAATTACATCCGCGTAAAAACACCCATACAAAAATCCCTGGTCAATTCAGTTCAAAAAATTACTATTACAGGTCTTGATGCCGACAATGTCTGCACCACCAAAATTTATTAAATCAACCACATAAACTTCAACACCAGATGTTTCCTCAACTAAGCGATATTATTAATTACGTATTCGGAACCAACATCAATATCCCGATTCAGAGTTACGGGCTGATGGTTGCAACGGCCTTCCTCATAGGAATTTATTTCATTAAAATTGAACTCAAAAGAAAGGAGAAAGAAGGCTTGCTGAAGGTCATTGTTCAAAAAGAACTCAAAGGCGCCAAGGCAAGTATCCCCGAACTTATTCTAATCGGGATAACAGGATTTATTATCGGATATAAATTATTGGGAATCATCGTTGACTACAAAGATTTTGCTGAAAATTCGCAGGAATATGTTTTTTCAACAAGAGGCAATCTTTTCGGAGCCATAGCCCTGGCTATCATCATGGTAGTTGGCAGGTATCTTAAAAAAAAGAAAGAAAAACTCGACAAACCAGAGTGGGAAGAAGTTAAGGTACACCCCTACCAACTCTCAGCCAACATACTTATCATCTCTGCTGTTGCAGGCCTGCTGGGTGCTAAGATTTTTCATCATCTCGAAAACTTCGATGCATTTTTAGAAGATCCTGCCGGACAATTTTTTTCTTTCATGGGCCTCACTTTTTATGGAGGATTAATTGTGGGAAGCCTTACGGTGATATGGTACATCAGAAAAAACAAAATGCCTGTTCCCTCATTTCTCGACGCAACGGCTCCGGCCATAATACTTGCATACGGTATAGGCCGTATTGGATGTATGCTCGCAGGTGATGGCTGCTGGGGTGTTGAAAACCTCAACCCCAAGCCCGAATGGCTGGGATTCCTGCCTGACTGGATGTGGGCTTTCCGTTTCCCGCACAACGTCATCAACGAAGGTATTACAATGGACAACTGCAGCGGAAAATTCTGCACCATACTCGAGAACCCCGTTTACCCCACTTCTTTTTATGATACGATATTATGCACCTTGTTGTTCATATTATTATGGAGCATCAGAAAAAAAATCAAGGTGCATGGATGGCTTTTCGCTATGATGATAGGCCTCATCGGAATACAAAGGTTTTTTCTTGAAAAAATTCGGGTTAACAACAAATTCGATGTGATGGGTTTACAAATTACCCAGGCGGAAATTATTTCCATCCTGCTCATCCTCCTTAGTATCAATTTGTTTTGGTTTTTTTATAAAAACTACAAAAAAAAATCTAAGATTTGATTTTGAAAATTGAAAAATTTTCAAGTACTTTGTATGCCTTTTTTGAGTAATACATGTGCGCTGCAAGTATTGTCAAATAAGGAATTCAGACAAGCTATAAAAAACTTCGCACCTGTAAAAATAAAATAATGACAAACAGGCAATGGATACTTTTCTCTCTGATTTTTTGCGGGATAATTCTTTCGTCTTGTTCCAGTTATTATCAATTGAAAAAAGATAAAACACAGGTCTCTGCCATTAGAATAGATACGATTAATGTTCCGGACGAAGACAGTACTTTCGTGAAACTTATTGCCCCCTACAAAGTACAATTGGATGGAGAAATGAACGAAGTATTGGCTTACTCGGATATGGCTATGAAAAAAAGTCTGCCCGAAGGCTTGCTGAATAATTTTGTTGCCGACCTGACGCTGACCATGGGCAACCGTTATCTGAAAAAGCTAGGCAAAGACACCGCTTCCGTATGCCTGCTCAATTCGGGAGGCCTTCGCAGCGACCTGCCTATGGGCGCCGTTACCTTGCGAAATGTATTTGAACTAATGCCCTTCGAAAACGAAATGGTAGCAGTAAGCATCAACGGTTCCAACGCAGAAAAAATGTTCGGATTCATTGCATATAAAGGAGGCATGCCAATGGCTGGTGCCACCCTGGGCATAGGTGCCGACACCGTAAGCAAAATTATCATTGGCAAAGCAGTTTTCGACAAATCAAAGAACTATACGGTGATCACATCCGACTACCTGGCCTTAGGTGGCGACGAAATGTCTTTTTTCGCCTCACCGGTGGTCTATCTCCCACTAAAAATAAAAATACGAGATGCCATAATAGATTACCTCAGGGAACAAACCGCCAAAGGAAAAACCATCACAGCACAACTCGACAAAAGGATTTATTATGAAAAATAAACGGACAACCTTGTATATTTCATTTGCCCTGCTGTTTACAGTGTTGTCTATCCCTGTCGGAGTGTATGCCAAGGACAAAACAGTAAAAATCACTATTCTTTTTACCAACGACACGCATAGCCGCATAGAACCTTATCCGGCCAACGATAGTAAAAACCCCGGACTCGGAGGCTATGCGCGCAGGGCAGCCCTGATAAAAAAAATACGCAGCGAAGAATCCAATGTCATGCTTTTTGACGCGGGAGATGTGTTTCAGGGAACTGCTTATTTTAATTTCTTTGGTGGTGAACTTGAATTTAAACTCATGAGCATGATGGGATATACCGCCATGACGCTGGGCAACCACGACTTCGACAATGGCCTCGAAGGCTTGCTCAAACAACTGCCTAAGGCGACTTTTGATATCATCTCTTCAAACTACGACTTCTCGGAAACTATCCTGAAAGATAAAATTCGAGCCTACAGAATCTATAATGTGGCCGGAGTTAAAGTTGGCGTATTCGGCCTGGGAATTGAACTTCAGGGATTGGTAAGCGCACTGAACTATGGCAAAACCCGCTACATCAATCCCCTGGAAAAAGCTGCCGAAATGGCCCATCTGCTGAAAAAAGAAAAAAAATGCGACCTGGTCATCTGCTTGTCGCATTTGGGTTTTTCGTATCAGGACGAAAAAATCAGTGATGTAATCCTGGCCAAACAATCGAAAAACATCGACATTATCATTGGAGGACATACCCATACTTTTATGGACAAACCCTATACTTTCAGAAACTCAGACGGCGAAAATATTATTATCGGACAGGTGGGCACCGGTGGAGTGAAACTGGGAAGAATTGATTTATTATTTTCAAAAAAAAATCGTATGAAAATTGAGCATTTGAGCGCTCTTTAACAAAAAATAAAAAAAATGAAAAAAAACTTTTTTGCTATCATAATTTTTATAATATTTGTAAAGTTGTTCTGATAATCATTTATTCGTATCTGAATCAGGTTAGTTCCTTATAAAAGAATAGGTTAATAAAAAAACAAAAAAAAACATTTTTTAAATTCGAAGAAATTGAAGGAGCAAAGGATGAAAAAAAGCCATACCGAAGTTTGGGACAACTGTTTGAATATTATCCGCGATAATATTTCTTATCAGAGTTTCAAAACATGGTTTGAACCAATAACCCCCATAAAACTTATTGATTCTGTACTTACCATACAAGTCCCCAGCCAGTTTTTTTATGAGTGGCTCGAAGAACACTTTATTGAGCTGCTGCGAAAAACTATTTCCAAAGAACTAGGCCCCGAAGGACAACTGGAATACAGCATAGTGATGGAAAGCAGTTACGGCAATTCAACACCGGTTACGGTCAGAGCACCCGGCGTAATCCGTAAACTCACCAAAAACCCTACGGTTTCCATGCCTATTGACCTCAACAAGGGCAACTCGAAAGATATCCCCAATCCCTTTATCATTCCGGGATTAAAGAAAATCCAGATTCCT
Source organism: Bacteroidales bacterium (assembly GCA_035403765.1). GTDB lineage: Bacteria > Bacteroidota > Bacteroidia > Bacteroidales > CAIWKO01 > CAIWKO01. The sequence continues at coordinate 5,548 of DAONFU010000067.1, read as the reverse complement.
TCGCAACTGAATGAAAATTATTCATTTGAGAATTTTATTGAAGGAGACTGCAACCGGCTGGCCCGTTCCGCCGGCTATGCCGTGGCCAACAACCCCGGAAAAACTGCTTTCAATCCCCTGCTGCTTTACTGCAACAACGGACTTGGAAAAACCCACTTGTGTCACGCTATCGGATTACAGATAAAACAAAACTTCCCCGACAAAATAGTGTTATATGTACAGTGCGAACAATTTATAACACAATATATTGAAGCCGTAAAAACAGGAAACCAGAATGATTTTATGCACTTCTACCAGATGATAGATGTGCTCATCATGGACGATATCGAGTTTCTATCAGCCAAAGAAGGAACCCAAAATGCTTTCTTCCATATCTTCAACCACCTGCACCAGCAGGGAAGCCAAATTGTAATAACTTCCGACAAAGCCCCTATCGACCTCAAAGGCATTGAACCCCGTTTGTTATCACGTTTCAAATGGGGACTGGCCGCCGACTTACAGGTACCCGATTATGAAACCCGCGTGGCCATCATTGATAAAAAACTGTACAACAACGGTATCGAAATGCCCCGCGATGTTATCGAATACCTCGCCTACAGCATCACCACCAACATTCGCGAACTCGAAGGCGCCCTGGTATCTCTGCTGGCTCAATCATCGCTCAACAAAAAAGCTATCACAATTGACCTTGCCAAACAGATTATCGACAAATTTATCCGTAACAATTCGCGCGAAATTTCAATCGATTACATTCAAAAAATTATTTGCGACTATTTCGGCATCAACATCGACCTGTTGAATTCCAAAACCCGCAAACGCGAAATCGTCCAGGCCAGGCAGTTGTCAATGTTCTTCGCAAAAAAACTTACCAAAGCTTCCTTGGCCTCCATTGGTATGCATTGCGGGAAAAAAGATCACGCCACTGTATTGCATGCCTGCCGCACCGTGAACAACCTGATAGAAACCGACAAACAGTTTAAACTGTACGTTGACGAGTTGGAAAAGAAAATAAAACTTTAAGTTTAGTTTTTCAGTTCCTGCATTTGCCTATCGCGGAAAATCAAAGATTTTTGTACCTGTTCAGGATGCTGAGAAACACAACTTATGTGCTTCCCTACAATGCAGAATGCAATAGTCAGATTATTGACACCAGGTGATTTTGATGCCTGGCTGGCCCTGGCGGCAGAAGTAGAGCCGCTTTTCGGCCCTATGACCACCATTTGTGCATTTAAAGAAGCAATCCGAGATAGTGTTAAAAACAAAAACGCCTACGGCATTAGCTGTGAAAATGGGATTTTGGCAGGCATTGTTGCTATTGACCGTGAGAAAAACGAAATCGTGTGGTTGGCCGTTTCACAAAAATACCAGGGAAAAAAATTAGGCGGCCAACTGGTAAAAAAATGCATAGAAGAAATGGCTCCCCGGGGAGATATTTTTGTTCAAACTTTTGCCGAAAATATTACAGCAGGAATCCCGGCGCGACGTATTTATGAACACCACGGCTTTGCCGACTTGAAAAGGGCCGGAAAAAACCCTGCAGGCATTGATACAGTAATCATGGTTAAAAGAAAAAAATCGTAAAAAACAGCCGGTAAGCTATTCTAAATATCATTAGAATTTTATTCCACTACAAATTGATAAAAAATGATGTTTTGCCCCGACATATCGGGCCATAACCTCTATTTGTTTTTGGAATACATGAACCGCTTGATCTTTTGCGTAGCTGTCTTCTGGAAAGGGTCGGGCTGGGCAATAATAGTCTGCACTCTCGAAAATTTGTTAACATGCTTATTGACGTAGTCTTTCAGCTCAACTTGCAGCTCTTCAATTTTTTTATCGACATATTCGGATATTTCCACTTTCAGATGCTGGTATTTTAGTTCTAATTCTTCTTTGTTGAAATATACCAATGCCACAAGCTTGCCCTTCTCTTCAACCACGAGGGAATCGCCCACATAATTGAAATTATTGATAACTGTTTCTATCTCTTCAGGGTAAATATTTTCACCACCCTGCATGATAATCATATTTTTCAGCCGTCCCTTGATATACAAAAATTTCTCCTTATTAAAAACTCCCAGGTCACCGGTGCGGAACCATCCGTTTTCGTCGAGCACAGTACGGGTAAGTTCAGGTTCTTTGTAATAACCCAACATAATGTTTGGGCCACGGGCAATGATTTCCCCTTCTCCGGTATGAGGATCGGGGTTTATTATTTTAAGTTCAACACCATCCATAGCAGGACCTGTTGATTGCCATTTAGTATGGAATGGACTGGCACCGGCCAGCAAAGGGGCTGTTTCGGTGAGTCCATAACCGATGGCGTATGGAAAGTGAGCCTCCAGCAGAAAACGTTCCACCACTTTATCGAGTTTGGCGCCGCCGATACCAAAAAATTTCACCTGGCCGCCAAAAGTCGCCATTAATTTTTTGCCCGCAAGCCTGTGAAGTAATTTCCGGAACAAGGAAATCTTGTAGAGACTGCGTATCAGTTTCCCTTTAGTAAATTTTGGCAATACGGCATTGCGATACACTTTTTCGATGATTAAGGGCACGGTAAGCAATATGGTAGGTTTCACCAACTTAAGCGCAGGCATCAAAACAGGGGGCGTAGGAGGTTTTTGAAGATAATATACACAAGCGCCGTAAATCATGGGAAGAATGAGCCCTAAAGTGTTTTCATAGGTATGCGAGAGTGGCAGCACCGACAAAAACCTGTCGCGTTCGTTAATAGGCTGGATAATACTTGACTTGATGGCATCAAAAGCAATGTTCTTATGCGACAGCATCACGCCTTTGGGTTTCCCTGTAGTGCCTGAGGTATAAATAATAGCAGCCAGCGTATTTTCGTCCACCGAATAATCATTGGCCGGAACAGAAGACAAGTCAAAAACAATTTCGGAATGTTCAGGTTTCAGCATTGTCAGGTTATCAATAACCACAATATCCTTTGGAATATAGCTTTCGATGCTTTTCAGCTTATAACGCAGGTTTTCGGAAATAAACAATAATTTGGTTTCCGAATGAGCAAGAAACTTTTCTATTTCGCTGCTGTGAAAATCGGGCAACAATGGCACTGCCACCGCACCCATAAAGGTAATGGCAAAATATGCCACACCCCAATTGGGCATGTTTGCACTAAGTATCGCCACTTTATCTCCCGGCCTGATATTTAATTTTTCCATCAGCGCGATTAATGCTTGTATCTTTTGGTCCATCTGCTTGTAGGTAAGCGGAGATTCTCCCACAAAGGCCAGCGCATTATAATCGGGATATTTATTTCTGGTAGCGGAAAATAAAGCGGGAAATGTTAAAATACTTTTTTTGTCTGCCATTTAATTAATTTTAGCGGTACAAAATTACAGAAAATATTTGGTTTACAGCACCCTGGCTCTGGTGATATTTCATAAAGTTTGTTAAAATACTAATCCTACTCTTCGGCTGTTGATTTTCTGGTGCGTTTGCGTTGGGTTTCATCCAGAATAATTTTTCGCAGACGGATGGATTTTGGAGTTACTTCCACGTATTCATCTTCTTTTATATATTCCATTGCTTCTTCAAGTGAAAACTTGACAGCCGGAATAATCATAGCTTTATCGTCGGAGCCCGATGCGCGGACGTTTGTAAGTTTTTTAGTCTTGGTAAGATTTACCACAATATCATCATAGCGGGTATTTTCGCCCACTATTTGCCCTTCGTAAATCTGGTCGTTGGGTTCCACAAAAAAACGTCCACGGTCTTGCAATTTATCCAAAGCATAAGTTATCGCAGATCCCGTTTCACCCGAAATCAGCGAGCCGTTGCGGCGGCTTAAAATCTCACCTTTCCAGGGCTCGAAAGCTTTAAACGTATGTGCAATCACAGCTTCGCCCTCGGTAACGGTGAGCACGGCATTGGTAAGGCCAATGATACCGCGTGCCGGAATATTAAATTTCAGTTCTATCCTGTCGTTGCGGGTTTCGATATTGGCGATATCGCCTTTGCGTTTGGTCACTATCTCGATGACCTTGCCTGAAAATTGTTCGGGAACATGTATAGTAAGGGATTCCACAGGTTCGTTTTTGACACCGCTGATTTCTTTGATGATTACCTGGGGCTGTCCCAGCTGAAACTCGTAACCTTCGCGTCTCATGGTTTCCACCAGGATAGAAAGATGCAGTATTCCCCTGCCAAAAACGGTGAGTTTGTCGGGAGAGTCGGTTTCCTCCACACGCAGAGCCAGGTTGCGTTCAATTTCATGAAACAGGCGTTCGCGCAAGTGGCGCGAAGTAACATACACGCCTTCTTTACCAAAAAACGGCGAGTTGTTCACGGTGAACAACATACTCATGGTTGGCTCGTCAACATTAATGGGAGCAAGCCCTTCGGGGTTTTCCAAATCGGCAATAGTATCGCCGATATCAAAATTCTCAGGGCCTAATACGGCACATATCTCCCCTGCCTCCACCTCATACTTGACCTTTTCTTTGCCTAAGCCTTCAAAAAGATATAACTCTTTGATAAAAGTCTTTGTGATAGTTCCGTCATTTTTCACCAGCGAAAGCTGCATGCCCGCTTTGATGCTGCCTCTCGAAATTCGTCCCACGGCGATACGCCCAACATAGGAAGAATAATCAAGGCTGGTGATTTGAAGCTGCAGTGTCCCCGGATTATGCCCGGGTGCAGGGATATGCTTGATAATAACATCCAGCAAATAGCTGACATCTTTTGTAGGTTGACGCCAATCCTCCGACATCCATCCCTGCTTGGAAGAGCCATAAACAGTGGGAAAATTCAGTTGATCTTCGCTGGCGTCCAGGTTAAACATGAGGTCAAAAACTTTTTCCTGTACTTCATCGGGCGAACAGTTGGGCTTATCTACCTTATTGACGACTACTACGGGCTTCAATCCAAGGTCCAGGGCTTTCTGCAGCACAAAACGAGTCTGTGGCATCGGCCCCTCAAAGGCATCAACCAACAGCAGCACCCCGTCGGCCATGTTCAGAACCCTTTCCACCTCGCCTCCAAAATCGGAGTGTCCGGGAGTATCAATAATATTAATCTTAACACCTTTATACCTCACGGAAACATTTTTGGAAAGAATTGTGATGCCCCGCTCCCGCTCAAGATCATTGGAATCAAGTATCAGCTCTTTCTTTTCCTGATTCTCGCGAAACAACTTCACCTGATATAAAATACGGTCAACCAGGGTTGTTTTACCATGGTCAACGTGGGCTATTATTGCTATATTTCTGATTTCCTGCATTTTATATAAACTTTTTACCTTTTTTCAAAAAGAAGTTGCAAAGGTAGTCTTTAAATTTCACATAACAGGTCAACAATGCAACATTTGATTACCTTTGCAAAAAATGCATATAAATATTTTAAAAAATGGCTCAGGTTACTAGAATAACAATAATCGTTCTTTTCGTTGTTCTCACAGGATTCACCATGACTCGGGTTAAAGAGAAAAAAGATTTTTTTGATGGAAAACTTATTGAGAAATCTCTGGCGAGAGTCACCGACAGTCTGTATGCCGGGAAATATGAAGTATCGAATTCTCTATATC
>DAONFU010000066.1:0-11686 GCA_035403765.1 Bacteroidales bacterium | reverse complement strand
ATTTATCATTCTTCCATCGCCAATATCAAACGATTTGTTTATTCCATTCATAATTTTTAGTTTTTTTTAATTAATATGCCTCTTTAAATTGTAATATGCCTCTTTAAATAAAAAAAGGCAATTTGCATTGCCTTTTTCAACGGGATGGTAATTTATTTTCTTATCTTGAGTTCTTTGATGATTGCTCTGTAACGATTAATATCTCTTTCTTTCAGATAATCAAGCAGGCACCTTCTTTTACCAACAAGGCGTACCAGGGATCTGCGGGTAAAACTGTCCTTATCATTTTTTTTGAGGTGTTCCGTAAGGTGCTGTATTCTATTTGTAAACAATGCAACCTGTCCTTCAGCTGATCCTGTGTCAAACTCTGATTTACCGTATTGTTTGAAGATATTTTTCTTTACTTCGTTTGTTAGATACATTTTTCTTTGATATTAAATTGGAGTGCAAAAGTACAAAAATATTTTTTATGAAAACAAAATTAAAGGAAATTTTTTTTATTTATTGAAAATTTAGTTCCGAGGTGTATTCGCCGTGCAGAAGTTTTTCGATTGAAAAAGAGGTGAGTTTGTACGAAAATTTTTTAGTGTAGCGGGAAGAAAAAATTCCCAAACCGTTGCCGATATTGGTATAGAGTGGCCTTTCCTGAATGATGCTGGTGGAAGGTTTGTTAAGGTCAATATAAATGCTCAATTCGTCGGCACCGGCAGAAATAACAAAATCCACCATACCGATGAGTCGAACCACATTGTAATCAACCGGAACCTTGGCGGCCACATTACGATAGAAATCTTCGGAATTATAGTTGGTCAGCAGGGTTTCGCCACCCTTGAGCGTTTCGGCTTTTACAGTGTTCAAATGCCAGTCAACAAATTTATCGGCAGTATCTTGAGTGGTGAGGTTTACTTCTCGGTAATGAAAACGGAACCAGGGTTCGTAAACGCGTCCGTTTTTGCCAGATTTCCAGGAAGCTTCCAGGGTATTATAAGCCAGATTGGAACCTACCAGGCCAAGCAAAGGGTTTTCGGGGTTGTAGGAAGGTTTCATGATGGGGAAATCCTGGATAAGGTTGGTGGCAGCGTTAATCTGATTGCCGGTAACCAGATTTTTGATAATGAGCCGGAACGAGTCGGCAGCGGCTAATGGCTGACCTGGGGCAAAGCTATAGACATCCTGTACGGGATAATAAAAAATCCCTGAATCTTTGTCTGCTATGCTAGTCTTTTCCAATGTAAAAGTATTGACTTCGTTGCCGTTGGAAATCTGCGTGATAGTTACTTCCAGATCGTTGCCATAGGAACTCAAAGCGGCATCGGCAGCCATTTCGATAGCATTGGCTTCACCCAGAAAGGCGCGTGTGATTTTCACATATTGCACCGACTGTGTCTGATCTAACAAACCATAAACGATAGCGATATCTTTTTTCTCGGCATTGATGTCAAAATCAGTCTTACAGGAATAGAAAAACCCGCAAAATATTATTAGTGAGAAAAGAATGGCCCTACGCATAAAGAATAGAAATTTTTTTACAAAAGTAACAATATTAAACCAGATTCGTCATTTAATATTTCCGATTGTATCATTAAGAAAAAAAATACATTTTGCACTTATTAAAATTTCGAATAAAAAAACAGTGAAAAAGGGCGTTTTATTATATGATTTGATAACTTTGCAACAAAATATACCTGATATTATGACCACAGAACCAACAAAAATTGCCAAGATTACCACTCATGTTTTACGTGAAATGAAACTGCGCGGAAGAAAAATTGCCATGCTGACAGCTTATGATTTTTCTTTTGCCAAAATTCTTGATGCGGCCGAAATTGACATCATCCTGGTTGGGGATTCGGCATCGAATGTGATGGCCGGACACTCTTCCACCCTGCCCATAACGCTCGACCAGATGATATATCACGCCGCCTCCGTTATGCGGGGCATAACGCGTGCACTGGTGGTTGTTGACCTTCCGTTTGGGACGTATCAGGGAAATTCTATGGAAGCCTTGTCGTCGGCTATCAGGATAATGAAAGAAACAGGCGCCGACGCTGTAAAGCTGGAAGGCGGACGCGAAGTGCTGGAATCGGTGGAAAGGATACTCTCTGCGGGCATCCCCGTAATGGGGCATCTGGGACTCACACCGCAATCCATACATAAATTCGGAACTTATGTGGTGCGTGCCACCGAAGAAAAAGAAGCCCAGAAACTGATAGAAGATGCCCATCTGCTTGATGAAGCCGGTTGTTTCGGGATAGTCCTGGAAAAAATTCCCGCCAAATTAGCCGCACAGGTTACCCGCGAAGTAAAAACCCCGGTGATAGGCATAGGTGCAGGCGGAGAAGTGGACGGACAGGTGCTTGTTTTGCATGATATGCTGGGGCTGAATATGGACTTTTCGCCGCGTTTTCTACGCCGCTACCATAACCTGCAGGAAGAAGTGCTGGGAGCCGTTACCGCCTATATTAAGGATGTGAAATCGAGTAATTTTCCCAATGAAAAAGAGCAGTATTAATCATGTCGTTTGATATTGCCTCGCAAATTTTGTTTGAGGACAACCACCTGATAATCATAAATAAAAAACCAACCCAATTGGTTCAGCCCGACTTGTCGGGCGATGATTCGCTGGAAGTTGAAATAAAATCGTTTTTAAAGCAAAAATACCATAAACCCGGCGATGCTTTTGTGGGTGTTTCGCACCGTATCGACCGTCCGGTGAGCGGCACCGTGGTTTTTGCCAAAACCAGCAAGGCTTTGGTGCGCCTGAACGAAATGCTCAAAAAACACGAATTAAAAAAAACATATTGGGCTATCGTAAAAAACAAACCTTCGCAGGATTCGGGCTTGCTTTCGCAGTATTTGGTGAGAAACCCGAAACAAAATAAAAGCATAATATATAATATCCCTGTGGAAAACGGTCAGTTAGCCGAACTTAAGTACCGCCTGGTTGGCAGCAGCCAGCAATATTTTTTGCTGGAGATTGACCTGCTGACCGGTCGCCACCACCAGATACGCGCACAGCTGGCTGCCCTGGGCTGCCCCATCAAAGGCGACACCAAATACGGTTATGACCGCACCAACCGCGACGGCTCTATATGCCTGCATGCGGTGAAAATTGCCTTTGTACATCCGGTGAGCAAAGAGCCCTTATCTGTCAAGGCGCCGCCGCCCGAAAGCGATGTGTGGAAGTTTTTTTTTCCGACTTATGAATTGCCGGAATAACACGGGTAGTCAAGAATATCAAATAATAAAGCATAGCGCAATTCTAGCTAATCTTTTTAAGGAGAATCTGAAGTTCGTTGTATTCTGAGGGTTGGTATTTTGCACAAATAATGTAATTTAGCAACAAATAATATGGGTGCTTTGCACCTAAGAAAAAGATGGAAAAAATCATATAAAAATCATCGATATGAAAATAATTAATGTAAGCAAAACGCCCGTAATAGAAACACCACACAAAGTAGCCGTTCGCAAATTGTATGATTATGATAATGCACAGGCTATGCACATAACCCTTAACCCCGGAGAAACGCTAAGACCCCATATCACCCCGGTGGACGTATTTTTTTTTATCCTCGAAGGTATCGTGGACGTGCGTGTTGGCGAGGAAACAATTAGCGTTGAAAAAAACCATTTGGTGGAAAGTCCCAAAGACATCATCCATTGTTTGTCCAACAGCTCCCAGTCCATCGCCTGCATTTTGGTGGTAAAATCGCCTAAACCAACCACCCAGACCAAATTGCTGTAAACACTTATGCATCGAGGCATGCGTGCAATTATACTATGTGGGCAATGCAATCCTGGAAACCCAATGGCTGTATGAAAAACCTAATAAAAATAGTTACCGATATCCGATTTTGGATCATGGTATTTTTTGCAGTCAGGATGATGGGCATTACCCATCCGCCGTTAGAGGTATCGCATAACTGGAGACAGACTACCGTAAACATGGTGGCCAGAAATTTTCTGGAAATTGACAACAATATTTTTTATCCAAGAATAGATATTGCCGGAGAAAAAACAGGTATTACCGGTATGGAATTTCCTTTGCTCAACTATTTAATTTATTTGCTGTCGAAGATTTTTGGCTACCAACATTGGTACGGACGACTTATCAATCTGTGTGTTTCCAGTGTGGGGCTGTGGTTCTTTTACAAGCTCGCCGAACGCTATTTTAATAAACAGGCCGCATTTAACGCAACAATAATACTTACGGTATCCATCTGGTTTCAGTTTTCCAGAAAAATTATGCCCGACACTTTTGCCATGTCGTTAGTAATTGCCGGCATTTATTATGGCTGCCTCTACCTTGAAAACGACAGCAAAAAACTGCGTCTCTGGCATTTGTTAGCTTATACATTGCTGATAATGCTTGGTATCCTGTCGAAACTGCCTTGCGGTTATCTGCTGGTGGTTATGGGAATTTTTTATTTCAGCAAAAACATTCCGGCAAAAAGAAAAATTGTCTTATTGCTGGCTTCGGTATTGGGCATATTACCGGTGCTGCTCTGGTATTTTTATTGGGTTCCCTATTTGGTTGATGAGTTTGGGTTCTGGCACTTTTTTATGGGAAAAAGCATGAGGCAGGGTTTTAGTGAGATTGTTCAACATCTTGGGCAAACTACTGGCAGATTTTATGAAACAGCCCTTCAGTTCATTGGCTTTGCCGCCTTTGTTTTCGGGCTTTTTGTCGCTATCCTTCATAAAGACCGGAAGATAATTTTCATATTTTTGTCAAGTTTTTCGGCATTCTCCATCATTATTTTTAAAGCCGGTTATACGTTTTCGCATCACAGTTATTATATCATCCCGTTTGTGCCTGTTATGGCTTTGGTGGCAGGATACGGCCTGACAAAAATTAAATCATCAAAAATTGCCTTACTCGTGCTGGCTGCTATTGTGGTAGAAGGCATTGCCAACCAGCAACATGATTTCAGGATAAAAGAAAAAGACCATCAGATTGCCAAGCTTGAAAAAGACCTTGACAAGGTATCGGGACGTGGCGATTTGATAATAATCAATAGCGGGCTGTACCCTACCCCCATGTATTTTGCGCACCGCAAAGGCTGGATAAACAGCAATGAAGAAATTTTAAATGACCAATATCTTGAAGAATTAAAAAACAAAGGACTTAAACATATTGTCATTTTGAAAAGAACCTTTGGTACAGAAATCAACCTGCCACAATACAAAAAGGTGCTGGAGAACGATGATTATTGCATCTACGATTTATAACACAGCCTCATCAAGCTCCGGGCGAAGCCGGCCTGCTCCACCACACACCGGCCCTACGCTGGCGACATCGCTTCGGCTATTGTTTTTACAAGGCCTCAGTGTATCGCTTGTTTAGGAAATCCTATTAATACCTCACACCCCAGGGAAATTCTTCGGCTTTGCGTTTGTCATCATAGAAATTTTTGAGAATAGCCGTGTACTCTGTGCCATTGATTTTTTTGGCTTTGAGTTTTTTGGGTATTTCAAACTCATTAGTCAAGGAAACATTTTCAATTTTTTCGGCAGTCATTACTTCCGCACCGTTGTTAATATCCACTTCGAGTATCATTCCTGGCAATCCAAAAAACCGGTCGGGGCCGGCCTGCACCGGCATATCCAGTGCAAACCAGGCCACTATTTTTTGTCCGCGAATGGTATCCTTAAGCGAGGCATTCATACACACATGACCGGCCACCTCTTTCAGGTCGTTTTTTATTTTCCAATCGGGCATTTTCAAAGAATCAGATATGAGGTAGGTTTTTCCGAGCATTTCCAGCGCATGCACATAAGTTTGTTCTTCAAAATTATGGATCATAAAAAAAGTTTCTTTTCGCCCCTGATAGCGGTCTTCATTACCATCGGGACTTTCCTCCGAATCTTCGAAACGTGATTGATTGGCCGAAAAATATAAAATACCATACATCTTCCATTCCGAACGATTGCCCCACATATAAGCGACACGTTCCTTGCTTTCTTTGCTCAGGTAGTCGCAGGCATTAAGCATCTTTACCCAGTTATAGGTGGTCAGGTACTTTATTTTGCCCGCTTGCTGCTGCCCTGAACTTTTAAAGCACAATCCGGTAAGAGTAAGAAAAGCTATGGTGAAAAGTATTTTTCTCATGCGTAGATAGTTTTTACATTATTTATCAGAAATGCCTGTCTTTTTTTAATTTTGTTTCGTATCCCTTGATATTATAGCTAAAGCTCAGCATAAAATATCGTGCCAGTGTTTCGGCCACACTGCGTCCGTAATAGTTTTGATAAGAAAATTGCTGCACGTATTGCCGTTGATTGAAAATATCAAAAGCGGCCAGACGTACCTCAAAATGGTTTTTCTTTCCGATAAGCTGCCGCACCGACGCATTGAGCACGGGAATATTTTTTTCGTAACCATAAAGAGAGTTTCGGTAAAACTCATAATCTAAATTACTTTCAAAAAATGTCTTGGTCAAAAACTGCCATTTCACTGATAATCCGGCATTATATGTCTGCGAAAACTGGTTGCGTTCAGCATTCATCGACAGTCGGGTATCTGCCAGCGAAGCCCTGCCCGACAAGGCAATTACAAGCTGTTGTACAGGCGTGACATTGAATGACGTGTTGAGATTATAACGGTACTGGTGATTTTCATTGAAAATCTCATTAACAAAAGAGCCATAGTTATCATAATTGAAACCCACACTCCAGTCGTTGGTAAATTTTGTTTTTATTATCGGATAACCAAACCATGCCCAGGAATTGAAACTATGTGACTCCGAATTATTTTCGGGTTTTGATATGGTTACTATTCCCTGCGAATCGAGCAACACCATGTTTTGGTTATACGAAATTTTGTTTGCGCAATAACTGTATTGTCCGCTGATACCCGCATACGAGAAAGTAGCCGGATTATAATAATGATAATCCAAACCAATATTATGGGTACGTTCGGGTTTCAGGTTGATGTTGCCCACGGTGCGATAAAGAGGATTGGAAACGCTGGGTACCGGTTGCAAATAATCAAACGAAGGCTCAGTTACATCATATCCGTAATCAAACTCAAGCCACATATTGTTAGGGAATTCATATGAAATATTGAATTTGGGACTCAGGCTCCAATAATCTTTTTCGATAGGGCTGGTTATCAATGGCATGTTTTCGTCCACGGCATACCTCCCGTTCAGTGTCAGGTATTGTCCGGCGACGCCCAGCATAATATTCAGCCCGTTGTACGAGTAACGAAAATCAGTTCCCAGTCGGTTGATCATTACTTTGTTGGTATAATAAACGCTCAGGCTGTCGATACGTATTTCGCTGTGGAGAGCATCCGTAATCTGGCGGTTTACCTTATTGCTTGAGGTGTTGAAGTTATAGAACACTTCCATAAAAAACTTTTTCGAAAGCGGTTCGGTGTACAACAGGCTGGATTTAATCTGTTGTTTGTTGTAATCCCTGGCCGAGAAGCGATGCAGCACTTCCTGGTAGGAAGGGATAAAACGAATATTGCGGGAATAATACTTTTCATTTTCATTGCCGGGATTGATGTTATAAGCGGCACTCACGGCAAAGGAACGCCCCTTGGTTTTAAACTTATGCCTGAAGATGGCGGTACTGTTGAGTTTCCACGAATTGATGTCCGAGGCATTATTGGTCAACAGGTTGTTGATAATCTCATTAGCGTCATCGGAATAAAAACTTGTTTTCAGGTTGTTCCTGCCGGTGATATTGTACCTGAAATTAGCCTTGACAATTAACACATTATTGGAATCAATATTTTGTTCGATACGTGCCGCCAGGGTATGACTTTGCCGGGTATCGGCATAATCTGTGGTGTCGTTATTAAAATAGGAACTATCCTGAATAAAAGTTTCCTTATAGTCAAACTGGTCATACTCCTGTTGGTTATTTTTATAGAAATAAGAAACATTGAATTTGGTGATTTTGTTATCGAAGTTATAATTTGCTCCACCGCCATAGTTTTTAGTAAATCCGCGGCCGTCGAAATAGCTAATGGGAGAGTCATCTTCGGTCATATAAAAATATCTTCCCCTGCCTGAGCTAAAGCCAAAATCGCCGTTATCGTAGCGGTCGAAGGCGGATTGTCCCTTAAACTCGCCGTAATCTTCCCAGTTGACACCGGTTTCGTTGATATTGTTGGCATAGGCAATAAACGACAGTTGTGATTTTTTGTCGAACCGGTTAAAATTGCCGCGGCCTGCCCAGCGCAACACCCCTTTTTCGTTAGCTCCGCCAGCTATGGTAACTTTTCCGAAATTACCCTTTTTGAACTCATCTTTCAACTCTAAGTTCATGGCCTTTTCTTTCACGCCGTCATCCACTCCGGTAAGTTGGGCCTGTTCCGATTTTTCGTCAAACACCTGCACCTTGGCCACCGCATTGGCGTCGAGGTTTTTTGTTGCGCCGGCGGGGTCATCACCAAAAAAAGTCTTCCCATCCACATACACACGTTTTACATCTTTCCCCTGTGATTTAAGGTTGCCCGAGGCATCCACCTCGATACCGGGAAGCCGGCGCAACAAGTCTTCAACAGAAGAGCCCGGGGGCGCTCTGAAAGTGGTGGCGTCGTATTCAATAGTATCTCCTCTGATGGATAATGGGGCCTTGGCTTCGCGGATTACCACCTCAAAAAGCTCTTTGGCGATAGGTTTTATAGATACGGTACCCAGGTCGTTGATGCTGGTAGTGGCAGGCGCTATGTATTGCTGCAGCGGCAAAAAACTAATGTGAGATACTTTCAGCAGATAGGCGGTATTTCTCACGTTATTGAAGGCAAATCCTCCATGTTCGTTGCTTTGGGTAAAATTTTGCAGCGTGGAGTCTTTGGGACTAAGCAACATCACGGTAGCAAAAGCAGCCTCGTTATTATCTTTATCTTTTATCACACCCTTGATGGTAACGCGTCCCGGGGTCTGGGCATGGAGGCTTCCTGCGCCCAAAAGCAAAAAAAGTAAAACAATTTTTTTAACGTAGTTCATTTTAGTATTTGTATTATCAAACAATAAGACTAGCAAAGATTATTTTTGTTACATATCTGGATGTTATTTTAACTATTAAATTCCTTATTAATTACTTTTTATCTCAAAAAAAATCCAGATATTATTCAAAAATCTGGATTTCAAAAAGATAATAACTCAATACTTACTGAACAATTATTGGCCTGGTAACATTAATAGCGGGACCGCTCAGCCTAAGCAAATACATACCGCTGGTAAATATTTGCTGGTGTAAAGGGATGTGATGAAATTGTCCGGTAAAGATAGCTGAATAAACCAATTTCCCCTGCAATGTAAACAGCTCCACGGTGGTTTTTCCACGTACCTCAGGTGTCATTATATTGATAAATTCGCTTGCAGGATTGGGATAAACAAAAATGTTATTCGGAATTTCCTGCTCTGGCACCTGTGCCGTTAGATTTTTATGGCGTTTGAAAAATTTCCAGATTTCAAGAATTTCGGTCATATCATTATCCGGCTGATACAGCACTTCGTGGGCGGCACCGTTCATCCGGTAAAACAGCACCTCGTCATCTGGGCCGGCACCGGTATAGGAAAACTTATCTACCGTGATATTGTCGGCTGCGGTATCGGAAAATGTCACAGAATCGGGGACAGGATTACAGCCATTATTAAGCACCCAGAACCGAATTAACGAATCCGGATCTATTCCAAACTGATTGCCGACATAATAAACGGTTGAATCGGAAGTGCCATGAAAATGTGCAATAGGAACCGAACGCCCGGGATTATAGTTACTAATACCTGCACCTATTGTTCCCGACATGGAAGCAAAAGCGGCAAAATCAAGGTTTGACTGCAAGGCCATTCGTTCGGTCATAAAGCCTCCCATCGAAAATCCGCAAATATACATACGTGACGGATCGATAGAATAATTAGTCCGGGCCGAGTCCACCAGGGCATGCATGAAACCTATGTCGTTGACGCTTGAATTTGGAAAATACCAACTGCCGCTATAATACATTCCTGCGCCCGAGTTCCAGGCTGTGCCATAACCAAAAACCGCCGCCACCAGAGGATCATTGACCGCCTGAGGGCAAACTACAATAATGTTGGCGGTATCGGCGATATAATTAAACCCAAGCTGGCTAAAGGCAGTCATGTTGTCGCCCAGGCCGTGCAAGGTAATCACCAGCGAAGCCGGCACCGAAGGGTTATAGTTCGGAGACTGGTAAACACGGTAGCTTCGGGTAAGGGTTTCAAAGACCATTGTCTTATTTGTCCATTGTGCTTCGGCATACATACACAAAGCAAATGCGGCTAGTGAAAAGAATATTTTTTTTATCATATGGTTGAATTTTTTTGTTTTGTCTGAATAATATGATGCACAAAGTTAAAAAAGCCTGTGTATTTTTTAAAAAAAAATTCGCCTGACATAATAAATCAGAAAAGAATGAGTTATATACGGTGCCTGTTTCAGGCTTTAATTAACATTTTTTAACATTTTTTTACTTGAAAATAAATTTGTAAGGATTTTAATTTTGTGCCCTAAAAAAAACATACCATTATGCAGGAAATAATTGACATCAGAGAGCTTAATGATCGCATTCAGCGCGAAAGTGCATTTGTTGACATGCTTAGCATGGAAATGTCGAAAGTGATAGTAGGACAAAAACACATGGTAGAGCGCTTGCTCATCGGCCTGCTGTCGAACGGCCACATTTTGCTCGAAGGAGTTCCCGGTCTGGCAAAAACCCTTGCCATTAAATCGCTGGCCGGTGCCATCGACGCCAAATTCAACCGCATACAGTTTACGCCCGACCTGCTTCCCGCCGACCTGGTTGGCACAATGGTGTACAGCCAGAAAAAAGAAGAATTTAATGTACGCCAGGGCCCTATTTTCTCTAACTTCATCCTGGCCGATGAAATAAACCGGTCGCCGGCTAAAGTGCAGAGCGCTCTGCTGGAAGCCATGCAGGAACGTCAGGTTACCATCGGCGATGCCACCTTTAAACTGCCAGAGCCTTTCCTTGTGCTGGCTACTCAAAACCCTATTGAACAGGAAGGCACCTATCCTTTACCCGAAGCCCAGGTGGACCGTTTCATGCTGAAAGTTGTCATCGGCTACCCAAGCAAAGAAGAAGAAAAACTAATCATGCGACAGAATATCGGTAACAAAACCGCCGCCACCAGCCCTATCATTAAAACCGACGATATCATCAAGGCCCGTGCCATAGTGCGGGAGGTATATATTGACGAAAAAATCGAAAACTATATTACCGATATTGTTTTTGCTACCCGCTACCCCGACAGATACAACCTGAAAAAATTCCAGGGTCTTATCAGCTATGGAGCATCGCCGCGTGCAAGCATTTATCTGGCGCTGGCCGCCAAGGCCTATGCCTTTATCAAACGCAAAGGTTATGTGTATCCCGAAGATATCAGGGCCGTGTGCCACGATGTGCTGCGACACCGTATAGGACTGACATACGAAGCCGAAGCTGAAAACATTACCACAGAAGAGATTATTAATGAGATTCTGAATAGTGTTGAAGTGCCGTAGGAGAGGGATATTAGGGATTAAGTTGATTAGGTTGATTAGGTTAATTAGGTTAATTAGGAGATTAGAGATTGGAGATTAGAGATTAGAGATTAGAGATTGGAGATTGGAGGCAAATTGAAATACGGACATTTCATGAAATGTCCGTACATAGAAATAAAAAAAAGTATTCAATAAGATA
>DAONFU010000065.1:2558-12011 GCA_035403765.1 Bacteroidales bacterium | reverse complement strand
TCCTCGTCTTCGTCCCACACCACATTGAACTCGTATTTTTCCTTTGCTTTCTGACCTTTTTCTTTGGTGATGGTTGTGTCTTTTTTAAACCACCCGAATTCGCGGTTGAGTATTTCTTTCAGTGATTCTTTTTCTTTTGCCAGGTTGGTCTTTATATTGGCCTTGTAGCCTTCCTTGTCAATGGTATGATATACGGGCTCATCAACAGTGCCGGTTATACGGAAAAAATACCTTTCTTTATGCAATCCGTCATCGGCAATCACTCCAATATCTTCCGCCTGCATATTTTTCTCTTTCACCGTGCCCAGTTCCGACAACAACACACTCAGGTGATAATCTATCTTTTGATCAAAACCGTGGGTTCCGTTCACCTGAAAATCAATGGCATTACTGTTGATCTCCATCTTGGGAATCTGGATGACTTCATTTTTAATTTCTATGGTGTTTTTCATCGTTTCAAATGAAACATTTTTCAGGTCACGGCCTTTGAGGTATTTCGACAAGCCGCTAAGGGGTTCATAATCAATGAGGGCTCCGTTTTCGATGGCAATATCTGCCTTGGCATAGATGGTGGGTTTTTCCACCTTAAATGTCGAAGACCATACCGAAGCAAACTGCAGCGTGGCCGACAGCTGGCCCTTGAGGTTTCTTTCCTGCAGGCTGGTTTGCCCAAAATTCTCCAACTCTCCAAAAAGCCTCTTTATGTCCACTTTTTTGATAGAAGCGTCGCAGCTGATAAGAAGCTTATCCGGAGCGGCACCATCCACCAGGCCCGAAAAAAGTATGCTCCCGTTCATCGCCTTCAACGAAATATCATGTGCCACAAACTGCTTGTCTTTCATAGTTACTTTGCCCGTGATGTTGGTGGCACTAAATTTTTTAAAAATTAATTTCCCGATATCAAGCACCAGGCTGAAATCAACATTTTCGGGCATCTCCATTCGGTAAACCGTATCTTTTTTCCCCGAAGAATATTCCAGAATTTCGCCCAAATCAATGAAATCCGAATGAAAACCTGCATCAATTAACAGACTTTGATTTTCGATAAAAAGGTATGGAATAATATTTTTGAACTTCCCTCTCATCGTGAAATCCGTTGCCATATATTTCCCGCCGAACTGCCCTGTTTCAATATCATTATTACTGAAGGTAAATATGCCGTTAAGCCCCGAAAAATTGTGCCTTCCGCCCTTAAGCTCAATACCGGCATCCCGTACTTCCAAAGTTCCGGTAGAAGTACTGGCTATGAAATCTTTTACCGTGAAACCGTCGGGGCGTTCGATAATACCGTTGATTTCGGTATTCAAAATGATTTTTCCCGAAGCCGCCTGCACCGTATCGGTCTTCACAAAAAGAAAAATATCTTTAAGATCAAGGCTCGCTGAAAGCTTTAGGGCAATCTCGGGGTTATTGAAATTTTTTATCCGGATGCTGCCCGTAATGTTACCATCATTTAATTGTGATTTAAAATTCCTGACGGACAAGGCCGTAGTGGCTTTTTGGTGGCTGGAGCCGTTGGTAATTTCCGCATCGAAACTGACATGGCTGAGGTTTATGGAATTTTGTTTTTGTATAATTTCGCCATCTTTTAGGCCAAAAGAAACCGACACCAGTGGATTGGTTTTTTCCCCGGTATATCCTTTTACCAATGCAATAAAGTTAAAATCACCCTTAAATTCATAATAGCCCAACCACCCGCGGTAGCGCGACGGCAGCTGGTTAATAAGCGATTGTATTTTCATTTTTTTGCCCTCCACGCGCAAATCCAAAAGGGTATTACTTTCCGCGTAATTGATGGTTCCCGTGATATCAAACCCCAGTTTGCCGATATCAATGCCTCCTTTTTTGAATGTTACATAATCGTTGCCGGAATTCACATAAAGGGTTACGTCAAGGTCGGCCGGCTGATTGGCCAGGTAAATATCCTGCTCCAGTTTTATAAGATATACAAACACGCGGCCTTCAATTTTCAGGGTATATTCGTTATCTGCAAATTTTCCTTTCAGAACAACATTTCTGGCAAATACTTTATAATCTTGTTTCCGGCCATAATCCACATAACTAAGGCCCATATCGTCCAGCACGATTTTTTGAAGGTCGAGGGCGAAATCACTTGCCGAAGTGTCAGCAGATGGCTTCCAGAAATGATAATTGTCGCTGCGGTTTTTATATATCTTTATGTTGATATTTCCTTCTTCGGCTTCAATTTTTTTTATTTTATACCTCCCAAAAAGCATATCCAGTATGCTGAACTGCAGGCTCAACGATGATGCCTCCAGCAGAACACCCTTGGGCTTTTGCGTTTTTATGGCATCCATCACTTTCACATTACTAAAACTTACAGACGCATAGGGAAACTTCCTGAAAATAGAAAACTGAATATCGTTTTCAATATCCTGCACCGCAATCTCGGTGTTCAGTCTTTTGTTAAGTTCGTTGATAATTATGCGCTTTACGGCATCTTCATAAAAAAAGCCCACAAAAACCCCCGCTGCTCCCAACACGGAAAGTGTGAGCAACAGCGCAACCACTGTTTTTTTTAAACGCTTTCTGAATTTCGGGTCTTCAAGCCACTGTTTCAGGGGTTTCACAATAATAATTTTTACAAAATTAATACTTGCTTATATAACAAAACGGTTTTTTTTGGGTTTATTATTCACAAAGCAAGTTTTATACACTCCTTTAATCCATAAGAAGGTCTCTTGGCCTATACTGCTTTTTAAAATTTTCTACCACAAAATAAAGCCTGCTAATGTCTATTTTTCTTAACTTTGTTGATAAATCCCTGTCAGGGTTTTTTATAGTTTAATTTATTTAATATAATTTTGTAAAAAATCCTATGAAAAAATATGTTTTAAGCGCCTTAATAATGCTGTTGCTGACCTTGCCGGCACTATCACAGGACAAAACATCGGTACTGAATAAATATTCCCCTTCTATTGCTGTTATCGTATCCGATGCCGTGCCGGTAGGTTACGGATTTTTTGTTACAAAAGACATTCTGGTTACCACCATCAATACCATTGGTAGATTTAAAAATGCACAGGTTTTGCTGAACAACGGAAAATATTATGATGTTCTCGGTTATACGGCCTCTGATGCTGATTACGACCTGGTTTTGCTGAAAATAAACTTCGACAGTGCCCCTCCGGTTATTTTAAATTCCCTGGAGCCGGTGATTGGTCAAAAAGTTTTTCTTGTGAATAAAACCTCTGAAAACGCACTGGATTTGGCAGATGCCACCTTATCAGACATCAAAGATTTTGGCTATGTAAAACTATTATCAGTGGAAGCTCCCGAACAGATACGATTATGCGGGTTACCTGTTTTTGCTGTTTCGGGCAATGTCATTGGAATGGCCGTGATGCCAATAGTAGATAATCCTGGGACCAACTTCTCCATCCCCGCAGAAAAAATTGAAAAGCTTTTGGCTTCGCAAGAAGAAATAAAGAATCTTATATTGCTCATGCCGCTTTACGAGGACATTAAAAAGCGCTCCCTGTCCAATGGAGACAAAAGCCTGGCAGTAAAAGAATTTTTGGATCAGGGCCTCCTGAAGTATAAAAACAGAGATTACAAAGGCGCTATTGAAAAATACAATATGGTGATACGCATAAGCCCAAATGATCCCGACGCCCTGGTTTTCAGAGGACAGGCTAAATATATGCTTATGCAATACATGGATGCTATGGAAGACTTTAACAAAGCCATCATATTGCAGCCCGAGTTTGCTGAAGCCTACGACCTGCGCGGCCTTTGCAAGGCGGAACTGGGCGACATAGACGCTGCCTGCGACGACTGGTGGATATCTTTCGAAAAAGGCTATAATCCCGCCTTCAAATTGCTCGAAAACTTCTGCGACCTGGAAAAAATGAAATAAATACCAACTTATTGCCGTTAGTAAAAGATCATTATTATATTTCTACCAAAAAATCTTTTATTCCTGTGGGCGGCAAGCGGCTTTTTTTTCTGATTCTTTTCTTGCTAAACAGCACATCGTTTGCATTTTCCCAAAAAATTATTCCTAAAAACTACTTTATTCCACCACTCGATATCAAACCTATTGTGTCGGGCACTTTCGGCGAACTCCGCCCCGACCATTTTCACTCGGGCCTCGACTTTGCCACTCAAAACAAAACGGGTTTTAATGTATATTGCATCGCCGATGGTTATGTGTCGCGGATAAAAGTGGCTGCCGGCGGCTACGGAAAAGTAATTTACATCACCCACCCGAATGGCTATGTATCGGTTTATGCACACCTTGGCGAGTTTAATGTAGTGGTTGAAGATTACGTGAGACGCAAACAATATGAAAAAAAATCCTTTGAAATAGAACTTTTTCCAAACCCTTCTCTGTTTCCTTTTAAAAAAGGTGATATCGTTGGCTATTCGGGCAATTCAGGCTCTTCCTCCGGTGCGCATCTGCATTTTGAAATACGCAGCGAAATCACCGAACACCCCATAAACCCAAGGCTTTTCGGCTATTCAATCCCCGACGAGACCTGCCCCGGCATTTTCGCCGTTTATCTTTACCCAAAATCAACGGGCAGCAGCGTGGATAAGCGCAAACAAAAAGTTTGTTTAACCGTTGAAAAAAAAGGAAGTTCTTTTCAGCTTGCCCGTAAGGACACCCTTAAGGTCTCGGGCGGCATTTCCTTTGGCGTAGAAAGCTATGATCAGCAATATTCGTATGGGAAAAACGGTATTTATTCGCTGGAAATCCTGATCGACAGCATTCCTTTTTATAAAATTTCTTTTGATTCTATTGATTTCAGCGATGGCCGCTACATCAACGCCCTGATTGATTATCCTGAATATGTGGCCAGTCGCAAAAGAATAATACAAACCTATATTTCCAGGGGAAACAGGCTTAATCTTTATGCTTACGGAGATAATCGCGGAATTTATTTTTTTACCGACACCCTGCTCCATACCGTCACGGTAATCGCATCAGATTTTAATAAAAATGCGTCATCGGTGTCTTTCCCTGTCAGATCGGTACCGCCGGCCGACACCGAACCACAAACTCCTGAAAGCGCCCTGCCCCTATTCCGTTTTGGACTAAAAAACCATTTTGAAAACAAAAATATCATTCTCGAATTACCCGCCACCGCCCTGTATGATTCACTGTATTTTGAATACGACGTAAAACCCCGCACCACAAACACCTTTTCGGGTATTTATCAGGTGCATAATCCTTATACGCCTCTGCACGCTGCCGCCACGCTTATGATAAAACCCGACAGCATCCCCGGCGACACCGTTTTTTCTAAACTCACCCTTGCCCGCGTAAACGGCAATTTTTTTTCTTATGTAAAAAGTAAACAAACCGCTGGATATCTTTCGGCCAAAATACACCAATTCGGCAATTACACGATTGTGGCCGACACCACTGCCCCCGTAATTAAGCCCATCGGGATACCGAAAGACAAAAAAATTATATCGGGCGCAACAATTTCGTTTAAAATCACAGACAATTTTTCAGGCATCGAAACATATACACTCACCATTAACGGGGAGTGGGTTCTTGCCGAGTTCGACCTGAAGAACAACCTGCTGACTTATAAAGCCGACCCGCAACATTTTTTGCCCGGTAAAAACAATCTTAAACTCAAGGTTACCGACAAGCTCCACAATAAAACCGAGTACACAAGCACCTTACTTTTTTAAAATTTGGTTTGATTATTGCGCATACCGCTGAAAAGTATATTTTTGTTTTTAAAAATTACATCTCATGAAAAAACCGATTTTCATTTCTTTACTTGTTCTTTTTTCGGCATTTTTTGTTTCGCCCGCCATTTCGCAAACAGCCACCCTGCCTATTGATGAAGACACCAAATTGATTACCTATAAAGAAGTGGTTTGGCAGGATGGCGAATCGGCCAAATTGTACACCACCGCCATTGCCTGGATAAATGCCAATTACAAAAACCCGAACGAAGTTACCTCTGTCAGGGAGCCCGAAAACGGCAAACTGGTGCTAAACCCGCGTTTCAAAATATATAATGTGGACAAAAAAGGTCTGCAAACCGACGGCGGCATCATTAAATATACCTTAAAACTTGAATTTAAACCCAACAGATACCGTTACGTTTTTACGGACTTCAACCTGCAGGCTGTTTCAAAATTCCCGCTGGAACGCTGGCTTGATAAAAATGACCCTCAATATACTACTCTTTGCCCGGGCTATCTTTATCAGGTTGACACTACGGTCAACGGGATTATCAAAAGCCTGAAAAAAGGCATGGTTCCCAAGGTAATCAAGACTGACGAATGGTAATCTTTTCATATTTTTTTGTAAATACTTAGCGGGTTTTACATCCGCTTTTTTTATCTTTGTACAAACAAAGATTTATGAATAATCTTTCTGACTTTATTCGTAATATTCCTAAAGCGGAGCTTCATCTACACATCGAAGGCACGTTTGAGCCTGAACAAATGTTTGAGTTTGCCGCCCGAAATTATATCACCCTCGAATACAATACTATTGAAGAGCTTCGAAACGCTTATCAATTCTGCAACCTGCAGGAATTTCTTGATATTTACTATACCGGCGCCTACGTGTTGCGCAGCGAACAGGACTTTTACGAGATGACGATGGCCTACCTGAAAAAAGCTGCCGGACAAAACATCGTACATACCGAAATATTTTTCGACCCGCAGACACATTTGCACAATGGCACTCCCTTCGAGGTGTTTTTCAACGGAATTTACAAGGCCGTTGCTGATGCTGAGAATATGCACGGCATTCATTCGGGCATCATCATGTGTTTTCTGCGCCATTTAAGCGAAGAGTCCGCATTCAACACCTTAGATCTGTCGTTGCCTTTTAAAGACAAGATTCTTGGTGTGGGATTGGACAGCTCAGAAGTAGGAAATCCTCCCGAAAAATTCAGCCGCGTTTTTGCTAAGGCCCGTGAACTTGGATTCTTAACAGTGGCCCATGCAGGAGAAGAAGGTCCGGCGGCATACATCAAAGAAGCGCTGGATTTATTGAAAATTAACCGCATTGATCATGGTAATAACTCCAAAGACTGCGAACTACTAATGAATGAAATTGCTGCAAGACGAATACCTCTGACGATGTGCCCCCTGTCAAATCTTAAACTAGCCGTGGTAAAAGACCTGAAAGAGCATCCCCTCAAAAAATTCCTTAACAAAAATATTGCCGTTACCATCAACTCCGATGACCCCGCCTATTTTGGCGGCTACCTTAACGAAAACCTGATTGCCATCCAGCAAGCGCTTGACCTCACCCACGACGATATAGTAACTTTGGTAAAAAACTCTTTTGAAGCCTCCTTTATCAGCGATGTGCAAAAAGAAAAATACCTGCAGTCGGTGGATAATTTCGTTGCAGAATTTGTTAAAAACTAATTCCCCTGACAAATCACAAAAAACATATTAAAAACCTCTTCCCTGAGGAGCTGACCGTTTTTGTCAAGAACGCCGGGGAACAAGCTTTCCGGGCTAAACAAATTTCGGAATGGCTCTGGCGCCTGCGTTGTATTTCGTTTGACGAAATGACAAACATTTCCGCCTCGTTGCGCGAAAAACTGAAAGAAGTATTTATATGCAGCTCCATTCAATCTTGTGACGAGTATGTGTCAGCCGACGGTACCCGAAAATACACATTGTCCCTGACAGACGGCAATGTCATTGAATGTGTGCTTATCCCTTCGGGGATAAGGGTTACCGCATGTATCTCAAGCCAGGCAGGATGCCCACTGGCATGCGCATTTTGTGCTACAGGACAACTTGGCTTCCGCAGAAACCTCGACGCCAGCGAAATCCATGACCAGATAATGCTGCTGATGAATTTTTCAAAAGAAAAATACCATACCGAATTGGATAATATTGTGGTTATGGGCATGGGAGAGCCGCTGCTGAATTATGACAACGTGATGTCTGCCCTCGGAAAAATTGCTGACAAAAAATTGCTGAATTTTTCTCCTCAACGGATAACCCTTTCCACAGCGGGCATCGTAGAAGGCATAAAACAAATGGCCGACGAAAACAGTCCTTACCACCTGGCACTGTCGCTGCATTCAGCCATCGAACACAAAAGAAAATCGATGATGCCCATAGCCGGAAAATATCCGCTGGCACAACTGATAGAAGCCTTGAGATATTATCACAGCAAAACCAACAACAGAATCACTATTGAATATATTTTGTTTGACAAACTCAATGATGCCCTTGAAGACGCGGAGGCCCTGGCGGCATTTTGCCGGAATTTTCCGGTAAAAATCAATATCATTTCGTATAATGCCACCTCAGGCAACACTTTCCAAAAAAGCAAAACAGCAGCAATAACCGCATTTGTAAATTTCTTGAAAAACAAAAATATTATTGTAAATTTACGTGCCAGCAAAGGCAACGACATTATGGCTGCCTGCGGCCAACTGGCCATGAATAAAAACAAAAAAGAAATTATGAAAAAAGAAATCACCTTACAACAGGTCAAGGATTCCATCAGAAATGTGCCCGATTTTCCCAAGCCGGGAATACTTTTCAAAGATATAACCACCGCGCTGAAAGATCCTGATATCTTTCATTATATTGTTGATACCCTCGCCAATCACTACAAGGATTCGGGAATTACCAAAGTAGTGGGGATAGAGTCGCGTGGCTTTATTGTGGCAGGAGCGCTGGCCGATAGACTTAACGCCGGTTTTGTGCCAATCCGCAAACCCGGAAAACTACCTGCCCCTACTTTTTCAAAATCATATACCCTGGAATACGGCGAAAACATTCTGCACATACATCAGGATGCCCTTGAAAAGGACGACGTGGTTCTCTTACACGATGATTTGCTTGCCACCGGAGGTTCGGCCCGGGCTGCCTCGGAGCTCATACGTCTTTTCCCAATAAAAAAATTAAAAATTAACTTTCTCTGTGAACTTGCATTTTTAAATGGCAAATCTATTATTGATGACGATATAGACGTATTTTCTTTGGTAACTTACTAGACATAAGGCCGTGAAAATAAACAATTTACTTGTTTGCTACATAATTTTTATATATATTTGTATAAAAAATCAATTATGCAGAAAATAGAGAAACTTAATTTAGAGAAATTAGACAATGCTGCCGACAAATTACGTTCGTTGGCACACCCCATGAGAGTGGACATCATTCAAATGTTGCATGCGCACAAAAAAATGAATGTTACAGAAATCTATAAAAAACTAAAAATTGAGCAGGCTTCAGCGTCGCATCATTTGAATATCCTTAAGGTCCGCGGCATTCTCGAATCGCGCAGGGCTGGAAAAAAGACTTATTATTCAGTCAGAGAAGATGCGCTGGCCAAGGTAATTGAATGTATTGAACTCTGCTCCTGACAAGCATTGTCCTGATTTATTTTCTTCCGAAATCGGCCGGAATCTCTCCCCAGATATCCGTACGCCATTTTAATACCCTGTTTGGATAAGTATTAGCCTTCAGCCATTG
>DAONFU010000065.1:0-2458 GCA_035403765.1 Bacteroidales bacterium | reverse complement strand
TATCCGTACGCCATTTTAATACCCTGTTTGGATAAGTATTAGCCTTCAGCCATTGCTCTGCGCGGCTTATCAAATCAAACAGCACGACATTTTGTGGCGTTGGGACAAGTTTGGTTTTGGCGTGACGGTCCTTTACCCATTTTATTGCCGTCATACTGTCGCTGTATATCGGGAGCAGATTGTTTTGCTGTTTCAGCAAGGCAAGGGCGTGAACGATAGCAAGAAACTCACCAATATTGTTGGTCGCATCACGAAAAGGCCCCTGAATAAATAATTGACTACCCGTGGCCGTATCCACGCCGCGATACTCCATAACCTTAGTAACGGTATTCCATGCGGCATCCACGCTCACAGAAACCCATTCGGGCGCCATACCAGTGTCGTTGTTGTGGCCCTGTTCGGTATTCTTTTTTTTGGTATAAATATATTTTTTATAATCCCCGACAAGGGCTGTTTTGGCTTCCTCTAAATCATCAAAACCTTTGTAGAAGGCGCCTTCAAATTTTTCAACCTGCGCCAGGCAATCAGCCCAATTCATGTAAATACCAGGTTTCCGGCCATGCCATACCACATAACATTTAGGTTTTTTCATAATTTTGCATTTCTGTATCTGGTTAAAAAAAACAATGTAAATTTACTCTAAAAATTTATCTGTAATGCTAAAACAAAAATACTTCATTATATTATTTCTGTTGGGACTCATGTCGTGTTCGCACAACAAAATCTATGAAAAATACATAAAGATAGAAAACCACAACTGGAAACGCGACCAGATTATAAAATTTGAAGTACCGGTTCAAGATACGGTGAATCTTTATAATGTGACTCTTGCCGTCAGGCATACCTCGTATTACGCCTATGCTAATATCCGTGTAAACATGATGGTCAACTATCCTTCGGGAGACAGGCGTGTTAAGGATTACAACATCCTCGTGAGAAATACCGACGGCTCTTTTCTTGGCGACGGGGCTGGCGACCTGTGGGATGTTACACACCCTGCACTTGAAGGAGTGAGTTTTCCAGTGAAGGGAACCTATATTTTCGAAGTCCAGAATGTGATGCCCCTGGTGGCAACACCCGATATCATGGACGTGGGCCTGATAGTGCGAAAATCGAAAAAAAAGATTGAAACAACTGAATGACCATATAAAAAACATCCTTGCCACGCTGCCCGATAAGCCCGGGGTATATCAGTTTTTCAACAATACCGGAACTATCATTTATGTGGGCAAAGCTAAAAAGCTGAATAAGCGCGTCAGAAGTTACTTTAAGGATGAGTCGGCAATGACGGGCAAACTCAGTGTGCTCGTAAAAAAAATTGCCGACATTAAATACATCGTTGTTGACAACGAATACGAAGCCCTGCTGCTCGAAAACAACCTGATAAAAAAATACCAGCCCCGCTACAATGTATTATTGAAGGACGACAAGACCTATCCGTGGATATGTATAAAAAAAGAACGGTTTCCGCGGATATTTTATACCCGCAACATCATCAGGGATGGTTCTGAATATTTCGGGCCATACGCTTCCGGGCGTTTGATGAATACCCTGTTGGAACTTATTTTCCAAATCTTCCAGGTGCGTACCTGCAACTATAACCTTTCGGAAGAAAACATAAAACGCCGGAAATACAGGGTATGCCTCAAATACCACATTGGCAACTGCAAGGGCCCCTGCGATGGTCATCAAAACGAAGAAGATTACAACGAGGCCATCGCCAACATCAAAGAAATTATCAAAGGAAACATCAATGCTGTGCAGCAACAACTAAAAAAAACCATGAACACTTTTGCCGAAGCTTATGAGTTTGAAAAAGCACAGATAATAAAAGAAAAAATTGAGCTCCTCCAAAAATACCAGAGCAAGTCAACGGTGGTAAATTCCGCCATCAGCAATGTTGATGTATTTAGCATCATTGATGATGAAGATACCGCCTACGTAAATTTTCTGAAAGTGGTGGACGGGGCTATCGTCCAGGCGCATACCGTGGAACTACGTAAACACCTAAACGAAACGCCCGTGCAATTGCTCGAATACGCCATCACCGACCTGCGCGACCGGCTGAAAAGTAATTCCTTTGAGATTATCGTACCCGTTCCTCTGAGCATCAAATTCCCTGACACCAAAATTACAGTGCCTCAGAAAGGAGATAAAAAAAAGCTTCTCGACCTTTCGGCCAGCAATGCAAAATATTACAGACTCGATAAAGAAAAACAAAAAGAACTGATCGACCCCGACAGACACGTGAACCGTATCATGGAGCAGGCTATGACCGACCTTCACCTGAACGAACTGCCTGACCATATCGAATGTTTTGACAATTCAAACATTCAGGGGAGCTATCCGGTAGCATCCATGGTGGTTTTTAAAAATGCCCGTCCGGAAAAAAGTGAATACCGGCATTACAACATCAAAACCGTTGAAGGCCCCGATGATTTTGCTTCTATGGAAGAAG
>DAONFU010000064.1:0-12221 GCA_035403765.1 Bacteroidales bacterium | reverse complement strand
CAGGCGTCTTCCCATCCGCCGGTGGGCGGACAGTGACCAGGAATGCCTTCAAGTTTAGGTAGGAATTACAGCAGCGGGTACTGTCCAGGATTCTCACCTGATTCCCTTTACCATAAAAACATTTTTATGGGCACTATTTCAATAACAAAAGTACTCATTTTTACTAATGAAGGTCTTTTTGAAAAAAAATTTTCAAAAAAATATGTTGATAAATCAGCGGATACGTATCTTCTGTCCTATCTGCAGTAAGCTTTTGGATGTCAGGCGGTTTAACTTGCATAGGGTGGATACCGAAGTTCCATATTTCATAGCAATATGCCCCAGGGTATCGCCTTTTTTGACATAGTGATAACTTCCGGTAGATTTATAGGAAGATTTTTGGGTAGAAACTGACTTGTTGGCATACGTCTGACTGCGCGATTTATCAAAAGTGCGGTTAGTAACATACAATGTATCATTCAGCAACTGAAACTTTTCAAAATCTATCACTTTTCGAGGATTCATAGGTGTTCCCAGATACCTCAATTCAAAATGCAGGTGCGGGCCTGTGGAGCGGCCTGTACTCCCTCCATAACCCAGCAGGGTTCCGGCCTTTACCATCTGGTTTTCTCGCACCCTGAATCCCGACAAATGCCCATATACCGTTTCCAGACCATTGAAATGCCTTACCACCACCACATTCCCGTAACCACGATGGTATTTGGCTATCCGCACCATCCCGTCGAAAGCCGATTTAACGCTGTCGCCAATATTCAAATCAACATCAATGCCGTAATGAAAACGCCTGCGACGGTAGCCATAATCCGAATTAATCCTGCCCTTGACAGGATGAACATAGAAATTGGTGACATTATCCGAAAGTATAATAATAGTTGTATCTGTTTTTTTGGAAAAATCAACATGGGGATAATATATCCCATTGTTGTCCCACGATTCATAAATCTCGCTGGCTGGAAAAAAATCTGACAAAGAGTCGGTATCGTCATAAAAATTTGAACGCAAGTCAATACTGTCATTTACGCTTTCAATAATCTGAAAAGACTCTCCATTTCCCTGAGAAAAAAGCTGACTACAGGAAAAACTTATTCCTGTGACTATAAAAAAAATTATTCGTATTAGTTTTTTAATCATTTTGGTTCCAACTCCCCTAAAAACACTTGTAACACAGTAAATTCAATAGTTACAGGTTGTGGATGATTAATTATTCATTTACAAAAATACGATTTTCTGCAAACTGACCAAGTTTTTTTTCCCGAAACCTATCATCAAAACTATTGGCATAACCCGCATCTATTTTATTTTCAGCACTTTTTTATAAAATATTTTTTTGTCAATTTGCACTACCATTAAATATATCGACCCGGGCATATCAGCCATATCTATAACAATCTGTTGATTTTTTGTCACATCGATTTTATACATCAATATCCCGGTGCTTGAATAAACCCTTATGGTGGCCATTTCAAACACACCTGTTTCCAGGGTAACCTTCAGCAAATCAGTGACCGGATTCGGATAAATGCTAATACCGGCGTTTTCGGCCAGTTCGGCTGTACCGAGCAGCGCCAGGTATTGAGTGATGCTGTCGGAGCCGCAGGCATTGGTTGTTTTTAACATAACAGGATAGTTGCCAATGTTTGCATAGGTATGCACAGGATTTTCATCGGAACTAGTGTTGCCATCACCAAAATCCCAGTGGTAGGTGAAGCCTGATGCCGAGGTATTGGTAAAACTCACCTCCAGATCGTTGATGATATAGGCAAAAGAAGCATCCGGCAAGGTAACAGCCATCACCATCCGGCTGCTGGTATCATTGGCCGTAACCAAATCAGAGTCCACAGCGGTTCCAGCCAGAAACTTATGATTGCCGCTGATGGTCAGGATATCAGGAGTTGTGAAAGTAAATAACACCGAGTCGCCGGGGGCAATAAATGTATTAGGCAATGAATCGCTAATTAAAGGCAGGGCATCAATCTTATAAAAAAGAGGGATAGTCCCGCTAAAGGGAATAGTTCCGAAATTGGTAATAAACACTTCTAAATAAAAAGGCTGATTAAGGCAATAGTTTCCTGTTGCAGGGATCTTAATAAAGCCGACACCCACATCATTGCCAGCCAACTCGTCGGCACCAATATCAGGGGTCCCTGTATTGCGCAAATCGCCGTCGATATCTCGTGAAATAACAAAAGGATTCAGCAAAGAAGTGCCGGCGCCAGCGATCAGTGGACTGGATGCGTGCAAATCGGTATTGGAAACAAAACCAGGGTTTACAGTAAAAGAATGGGCATCTCCTGATGACGCGGTGCGCCAGTTAGCCAGGGTGGTTATTCCCGAAGTTTTCCAGTAACCTATCCACTGTCCGCTGTTTATAAACAAGGCGTTATAGTCCACTTCGGCAAGCGGAGCGACAGCGGTTCCCGAAACATAAAACACATAGCCCTGGCCGGTTCCTGCATTTACCAGCACATTATTTTTAATATTAAGATTGGTGGTAGAGCTCCCGTTGATGTGAATACATGCTCCATAAATAGTAACCGTGTTATAGATGTTGATGCTGTTGTGCAGCATATAAAGATTCTTGCTGTTTAAAATGTAAATACCGTGGGCATTGGAATTTCCGCCGATGGAAATAAAATTATTTGCAATCAGTATGTTGGCACTTACAGTCTCATTACAATTATTAAAACTCATGCCATCGCCTGTTGACAAGGAAATTTTGTTATTGAGCAAGCGCATGGTGTCGTTAGCATTTTGAAAAAACATTCCGCAATAATTATTAAACACCGTGCTGGTGATGACCTCATTGCCATCTATATAGGCAAAACGATGGGCGAAAACATGAATACCCTTAAGGCTTTGATTTATAAACTTATTATTCCGGATCTGGATACATGAATCGGGGTTGCTGCTGTTTTGGCCTGTAAAGCTAAGCCCGACAGAACCGTTTTTAATGGTATTGTTCAAAAACACATTATAGCTTTTAAACCCTGTATTATTGGAGCCCACTACCGTGCTTATCAGTTGGGTGTTGACCGGATTGGCATTACCTTCGAAGATACAATTGGAAAAGGTGTTTTTTCGGGCGTTGCCATAAAATTCTATCACCTGACAATACTTTAAAGTATCCGTTCTTTTGATGGTCATTTTATCGAACGTACAATAATCGGCACCGTTGAGTCGTATCACGTAATTATTGCCCGATGATGCCGACGACGGGTACTGCAACACTACCGAGGTACTGTCATTGTTCTGCGCACGGAATGTGATTGCCGCTGTCGGGCCGGCTCCTGTAATTTGGTTTATGGAAATCTGTTCGTTGTAAACACCGGGTTTGACCTCGAAAATCACATTTCCATTGATGCCTTGAGAATGAAGGGCGCTGACAGCAGCCGTAAATGTGGGATAATCATCGGTAGGCAATGGGCCGATTACCAATGTGCCTGACAATTGCCCATAAACACCAAGGTCCGGTATCTGGGCTGCAAAAAAGGCAACTATTACTAAAATCAAAGAATTTTTTTTCATATCCACAGAGTTCAGTTATTTTTCAAAAATATAAAATTATTTTATTAATAAAATATTTTTTTGCGTTCATCGGCAAAAAATCACCATTAGTTATCTTTTTTTCATTGATTTATAAGTTAATACTATAATTGTTAATATTTTTTTTCAAAAAAATGCGCTTTATAATGAAAAAAGTTTTTCTTTTGTAACCTTAAGTACATGGAATCAGTATAAACACAATAATAAGGTCGAAAAAATTATATTCATTTGTTTTTTCTTAAAAAAAAGTATTAGTTTTACTGTCGCATATTTTATCCAAAGAAATATGCACAGCAAAAAAAGATAAAAAATTGTTATGAAGTTTTTGAAAAAATGGTATATCATATTATTAGCGGTTTTTATCACTGAGATTGCTTTTGAATCATGCAACCGGCATTATCGCTACAAAAGGATGATTAAGCGCAGACGTTCCGCTATATCTAAAAGGTATCACTCTCCTTATCAGAAAAAACTTAAGAAGAACATCATTCCCATCAATAAAAATTATATTATCAAAAATAAGCGCAACACCAAAGGTGTGCCGGGTTATGGGAACCGACGAAAATAAAACAAAAAAAAGAGGTTGAATTTTCAGCCTCTTTTTTTTTCAAGAATCCAATACTTATTGAACTTTCATTATTTTGGATGTGTACGCATTTGAGTCGGAAACCACTTTCAACATATAATAACCTTTAGCCAGTTCATCGGCCAGAGTAATATGGATATCGTTGCATCCGGGACTTCGGACTATATCATTATTTTCATAAACCACCTTACCGGCCAGGTCCAGCATTTGCACATCCACCGCCGAGGTATCGGTGGAATAAAACACTATGCGGAAGTCCCTGTTAAAAGGGTTAGGAAACACTGTTAAGGCATTATCTTTATCAAAATTGTGGATGGGGTTACCCTGCAGAATAATATTGGCAGCAGCCAGATTGGGGATACCATAGCCATAATTGGGATCTGGGTTAAGGAATTTGCTGGCCGATGCCATAACAGCTTCCATAATTTTCAGGTTGCTTTTTTCGGGATGAGCCTGCCACAGGCAAGCCACTGCACCGGCCATGACCGGTGAAGAGAAGGATGTGCCGTTGCCCGACATAATGCTTCCGGCCATACTCGACACAAAAGCACCTTCACCCAGGGCGCATACCGAAGGTTTTATTCTTCCATCAGCAGCAGGTCCGCGCGAGCTGAAATCGGCTATTTTTTTGTTTTTATCGACGGCACCGATGGTCAGAATGTTTTCGGCATCGGCAGGAGCGCCAATGTAATGCCATTCGTTATTGCCAGAATTGCCGGCGCTGTTGCATACGAGGATACCTTTAGCAGAAGCCGTTTTAGCACCCAGCGACACCCTTGCCACACTGCCGTTCATATCCTGGTAGGTGTAGTTCCAAATTGGATTATAAAAATCGGTATAGCCCAGAGAAGAGTTAATAACGTCTGCTCCAACGCTGTCGGCAAATTCGGCCGCCGCCACCCAATTGTCTTCTTCCACGGGGTATTCACTGTCAGCATCTTCGGAACGCAACAGCCAATAGCTGGCTTTGGGGGCGGTACCCACCAACTGCCCGGGAACATTACCGCCCATGATAGACAACACCATCATCCCATGGGTGCTGCGGGCAAAAACATTGCCTCCGGGCTGAACAAAATCCCTGGTGCCGAGAATCTGGTTGTTATGCCACAAACTATCGAAAACGAGGATGGAATCCACCCTGTAGAACCCGGCATCCAAAACCGCGATAACCATTCCTTCGCCACAGAAACCCAGATTGTGCAGGTAGTCCACAGCAATCATATTCGCCTGTGTGTAGCCGTTTCCGTAATCAAACCTGCCGTCGTTTGCCAGGGCCGGGACTTGCAACAGGTTCAAGCCATATTCAGCAGGGTTAACTTCAAGGCTTTGGCTGCCATCCATGGTGTCTTTTCTTTTTTTCATCTTCACGCCCTTTTTCAAGGATGATTCGGCCAGGGAATCAATGTCGGCAACAAAAGGCAAGGCCCGTATTTTCGACACTACGGCCGTGTCGGTGGTTCGTATGGTAAGGCAGTTAAACCATTTGGACACGGTAAAAACTTCAGCACCTGTATTTCTAACACTGTCAATATACCAAGCATTTACCGGCAGGTCGTCGGCCTGCACCGCAATTTGCTGGCGTACCCGCCTGTCGATAGCCCGTTGGGATAGGTATGGCGAAGGGTCTTCCACGGTGTAGGGAGAATTATTTTTATCGGTAAAGCTTACCCTGTATTTCGAAACCACATATTCCTGTGCCTTGCCAGGCAACATTATCAGGCAAAAGGCCAGCGCAAAAAAACAACTGTAAATTTTCATAACACTCAATTTCCGTAGGCTTGCAACGTATAGGAATAATCAATTCCACTGGTGATGGTGCCTACCGGGTCTTTAACTAATGATACATATTTTTTGTAAACCAGGCCAATGCCTGCCGCATACATTTCTTTCTGGAAATCCTCGCTGATGAGGGTATAAACACTTTTTTGCAACACCGTGAGCGTGGAATCCAACAAAATATTGTTGACGGTGCCCGTGGTATGCACCGCTTCGTATTGAACCAACTGTTCGCCAAGGGTATTATAGGTGTTTGCGTTCCACTGCAGGGATTCTCTGGCAGGGAAAATAAGCTTGACCTGCCGTACATTTTCTTCCACCCTTTCGGCGCAGGACACCGTGCGTGTTTCATACCACACGTCCCTGATTACCCAGGCGGCGGTGTCGGCATAGCGCACATAGCGTTCCAGGCGCTGGCTTGGCCTTCCCTGGTTATCCACAAAGTCGGACTGTACTAATTCCTTAATCTGAAAATTAAAAGAATCGACAGTGCCGGTAAAATCGTTGTAGCTAATGGAGTCCACATCGTATATCACCCAATGGCCTATATTTACAGGAAAATACCTGTATCCCATCTCCACCGGATCGGCATTTTGCTTTTTGCACGAAACAGCCAGAGCCAGGAGCAGCAAGACAATGCCTATATACGACAAATTCCTCATAAAAAAAACTTTAGGCGAAGTTAGTAAAAATCCATGAATTCCGGATAAATCTATTCTGAAAAAATGGAATTTTTCACCTGATAAACCCTCCGCCAATCACATCCTCGTCCAGGTATAGCACCACAGACTGCCCTGGAGTAACCGCTGCCACAGGTTCATGAAAAACCACATGCAACTCATCACCGGCTTTGGTTACAGTGGCCATCATGCCTTTATCTCTGTAACGTATCCGGCAGAGGATATGCTCCATGGTTTCAAAATCAGCGTACTTCATCAGGTTGATGCGGTCGGCATAAAGTTCATTGGTAAGCAGTTTTTCACGCTCGGCCAGCACCACGAGATTTTTTTCCGCATCGATGCGGGCCACATACAGGGGATGCCCAAGGGCTATGCCTAATCCCTTACGTTGACCGATAGTATAAAAGGGATAGCCATGGTGTTTCCCAAGAATTTTCCCCTCGGTATCCACAAAATTACCTCCCTCCACCTTTTCTTCCAGTCCCCGGGTGTGTCTCTTCAGGAACCCTCTGTAATCATCGTCGGGGATAAAACATATCTCGTAACTTTCAGATTTTTTGGCAATCTTTTCCAACTTATGCTGAACGGCAATTTCTCTGATTTTACTTTTTTCATAGGTCCCCAGCGGCAATAAAGTCCTGCTGAGGTGTTCCTGACTCAGGGCCCACAGCACATAACTCTGGTCTTTATTACTGTCGAGGCCTTTGCGCAAAAAATACCGTCCGTTTTCGAATACTATGCGTGCATAATGTCCGGTGGCGATATACTGGCAATCCAGTTCATCCGCCTTTTGGAGCAGATCGCTCCATTTCATAAGTTTATTGCACAGCACGCAGGGGTTGGGTGTTCGTGCCGCCAGGTATTCGCTGATGAAGTTGCTGATAATTTTTTCTTCAAATTTTTCCTTCAGGTCGAGGACATAGTGCGGAAAGCCAAGGTTCACGGCAACTTTCCTCGCATCGTTGATGGCTTCGAGGTTGCAGCAACCGCTTTCCGGAGCGACGCCTCCTGCGGACTCATAATCCCACACCACCATGGTAACACCCACCAGGTCGTAGCCCTGTTCGAGCAGCAATATAGCGGCCACAGAACTGTCTAGGCCACCACTCATGGCCAACAGCACTCTCTCTTTTTGCGGTTTCTTATTCATACTTCATCAGTGAGGCCCACGACATAAAACCCTCGAGCTTGTCGGGGTGTACTTTTACCGGCCTGCCCGGGTCTGGATTAAGGATAATTACAGGATTTTCTCTGGAAAACAATTTTCTGTCTTTTAGCGACCACCGTGAAATAAGAAAATCAGGACTGACTCTGAAAAAGTTAAACGGATCGAGCAATTTTTCAAACTCGTTGAGAGTGGCTGAGCTCAGGATTTCTTCGCCAGAATTTTTTTTCACATGACACCCCTCTTTATCCGAAAAACAAAAAGCGAGGTCTTCCACCACCACCCAGCTTCCGGCACCGCCTTTTACAGGCACCAAAACTTCTTCTTTTACCAGAGTTCCGTTATTATAAGTGAGTTTTCTGTTACCAAGGCCATTTTCGCTAAAAAACATCCACTCTCCCGTCCTGCGGTCGTTTTTGTAATTTCCTGCATAAAGAATCTTGCCCGAATTATAAAAAAACTGAAACTTACCATTGAGCTTGTTTTGCTGATACACACATTTTGTTTTCAACACGCTATCGGCATAAAATTCCAGGCATTCGCCCTCCAGCATATTGTTCTTGTAGTTTTCCGTTTTATGGATTTTTCCGTTGTCGTAAAAGTATTTCCAGATTCCTTCTTTGACACCATTTTTATAGTTCTCTTCAGAAATCTTTTTTCCGTTGGTTCCGTAGTAAATCCATAGTCCGTCTTTCTTTTTGTCCACAAACAGGCCTTCAGCATTTTTCAGCCCGTTGCTGAAATACATCACTGTTTGCGCCTTTTTGCCGCTGTCGGCGTAAATAGTCAGGGCTTTGATTTTTCCGTCGGAAAAAAAATATTTGAATTCTCCATCGGGCTTATCGTTGATGAAAGTGCCTTCGTACTTCAGGGTATCCCCTGCATATTTTTTCCAGAAACCCTGCCTGCGTCCCAGCGAATCGGTTTTATTAATAGGCTGTGCAGCAAGTATCCCGCACAAAAAAAACAAAAACAGTATAAGGGAAAATCGTTTATTCGGGGTTGTTTTCATAAATAAAATCAGCTAATTCTTTCAGATTATTAAAAACGTAATCAATCTTAAATTTAGTATTATCCCTGATGATTTTGCCAGAGCCGATATACACGGCCACCATACCGAGACGGGCAGCAAATTCCATATCGCTCGGGGCATCGCCCACCATCAGGGATTTGGAAAAATCAATTTCCGGAAAATCTTGTTGTGCCTGCAATGCCATACCCGTGGCGGGTTTGCGGTTGCTGCTGCCTGATGAAGCCAGATCGGTGCAGCAATAAATTTTTTTTATAGAGCCGCCATCAGCCCTTATCACGCGACACATTTTCTCATGAACAGCCTCCAGATCGGCCTGGCTCATAAGGCCTTTGCCCACGCCCTGCTGGTTGGAAACCACGATAATCCTGCCAAAAAACTTATGTAGCCGGGCCAGAGAAGCAGTGGCATAAGGAAGAAATTCAAATTCATCCCACGACTTTACGTAATCATCGGGAAGCTTTTTGTTTATCACGCCATCGCGGTCGAGAAACAAGGTCCAGGAATGAGGGTTGGCAATCTTGGGAAACATCAGTTAACTAATTTAGTTTTCTTACATTTATGCTCTTCAAGGACCTTCCAATCCAACTCATCAAGGTTTTCAGTTATTGTCATATCCTTCATTCTTTTGTTTGGCAGGGACATTTCCGAAGGTTTATTATCGTCTTATTGGCGTTCTTTTCCAAACATTTCTTCCTCCACCTGCTGGCAAAAAATATGCCCAATCAGGATGTGGGCTTCCTGTATTCGCGGGGTAACGTCCGAAGGTATGTTAATAAGAAAATCCACCAGGTTTTTCATTTGTCCTCCGCCTACGCCTGTAAGTCCCACCGTTATCAGGCCTGCCTCTTTAGCAGCTTTTACCGCACTGACGATATTCGGAGAATTACCCGATGTGGAGATGGCTATCAGCATATCGCCGGCCCTTCCTTTGGCCCTCACCAGACGGGCATACACCTCATCGAAGGAATAATCGTTTGCTACTGAAGTGAGGTAGGAAGAATTTACATGCAGGGCTTCGGCATCCAGTGAGTCACGGTCGAGCATAAAACGGCCCGACAATTCGGCGGCTATATGTTGGGCATCGGCGGCACTGCCTCCGTTGCCACACAAAAGTATCCGTCCCTTGTTTTTCAACACCTCCGCGGCTTTCATGCTAAGATTTGCAATACCAAGCAAAAGATCAGGGTTAGCCAGCAGGCGATTTTTTACCTCAATAGATTCCTTTATGCATTGTTCGATATTCATAGCCAGAATTTATTACGCAAAGATATAATTTTATCCACTAATCATAGAATAAAAGTCGTCTTCGGAAATGATGGCAACACCAAGAGAATCGGCTTTTTTCTTTTTTTCGGGGCCCATTTTTTCGCCGGCGAGCACAAAATCGGTTTTCGCCGAAATAGACCCCACATTTCTGCCACCGTGCTTTTCTATCAGGGTCTTCATCTCGTCTCGGGAGATGGTGAACACGCCCGATACCACAAAGGATTTTCCGGCCAGCCTGTCCGACAAAAGCGGCGTTTCGGATTTTTGTATGGCGAACTGAATGCCATGTTGTTTTAGGCGTTCGACAGTTTTAATATTGACCGGATTGCTAAAATAGTTGATGATACTTCCTGCAATGACGTCGCCAATTTCTTCGGCTTGTTTCAGTTCGTCGAAACCGGCTTTCTGCAGTTCATCAATGCTGCCGAAATGCCTGGCTAGTTTTTTAGCTATGGTTTCTCCGATAAAACGGATGCCCAGGGCAAACAACACCCTTTCGAAAGGCACCTTTTTCGATAGCGATATCCCTGCAATGATATTTTCCACAGTTTTTTCGCGAAACTTCACCACACGGTTTTTTTCATTACCCTCTATCACGTATTCCTTCTGCAGGCCCAGCAGGTCTTCGGCCTTAAGATCGTAGAGGTCGGCGATATTATTAACCAGGCCGTTGTCAAACAGCATCCCCACCTTGCCTTCGCCGAGGCTTTCGATGTTCATGGCTTTGCGGCTGATAAAATGTTCAATTTTTCCTTTTATCTGTGGCGGGCATCCGCTTTCGTTGGGACAATAGTGTGCGGCTTCGCCTTCCATGCGCTCCAGTTTGCTGCCGCATTCAGGACATTGAGTAATAAACTGAAATTCAGCACTGGCCGGATCGCGGCGCGACCTGTCCACACCCACTATTTTAGGAATGATCTCTCCGCCTTTTTCCACAAAGACCATATCGCCGATACGGACATCGAGTTTTTTGATGATGTCGGCATTGTGCAGTGAAGCTCGTTTTACGATGGTTCCGGCCAGCAACACCGGCTCGAGGTTGGCCACAGGAGTTACTGCACCGGTCCGCCCCACCTGAAAATCGACTGAAAGCAGCCGTGTGAGCGCCTGTTTGGCTTTAAATTTATAGGCAATAGCCCAGCGGGGAGATTTTGCCGTAAAGCCAAGTCGTTTTTGCTGATCATGAGCATTTACTTTAATAACGATTCCGTCGATATCGATAGAAAGCTCATCACGCGCTTTGTCCCAAAAATTGATAAATTCAAAGATATCATCTATGGTTTTACACTTAGCAATATACATGGGCGCTTTAAAGCCCCAGTCGCGGATCTTCATCAGGTTCTCGTAATGACTCTCATACGAGAGGTTTTCACCTATCAGAAAATAAAGATAACAATCAAGGGAACGTTTTGATACTTCGGAAGAATCCTGCATTTTAAGGCTCCCGGAGGCGGCATTGCGCGGATTTGCAAACGGCTGATCGCCAATCTCGATGCGTTCTTCATTCAATCGTTCAAATTCCGGACGGGGCATCACGATCTCACCTCGTATCTCAAATTCAGAAGGAAAATCGCTGCCAAACAACCTCAGAGGAATGCTTTTTATGGTTCTGACATTGGCTGTAACGTCGTCGCCCTGTATGCCGTCTCCGCGGGTGACGGCATATTTCAGTGCACCCTGTTCGTATGTGAGTCCGATGGCCACGCCGTCGTATTTCAGTTCACAGACATATTCCACCGTTTCGCCGGGAAGCAACTTGCGTACCCGTTGATCGAAGTCGAAAATTTCGGCTTCGGAATAGGTGTTGCCCAGCGACAGCATAGGGTTTTTGTGTACCACTTGCCGGAAGCTTTTGGTAATGGTGCCACCCACTCGTTGTGTGGGGGAGTCGGGCATGACCAGTTCTGGAAAATCTTTTTCGAGAGCTATCAGTTCTTGCAGCAACATATCGAAATCGTAGTCGGAGATAACGGGAGCCGCGAGTGCGTAATATCTATAGTTATGCAGGTTTATTTCGGCGGTAAGCGAGGCAATTCTTTTTTTTGCGTATTCGATGTCCATTGGGCAGAAGATATTTATGCAAAGTTAAGAAAAAGAGGATTAGAAAAACGGTATAGTTGAGGCAAAAAAAAGCCCCCGTATTGTAAGACGAGGGCGGCTTAAATGTTTTCA
>DAONFU010000063.1:0-12412 GCA_035403765.1 Bacteroidales bacterium | reverse complement strand
AATAAAAATTTGTTTATGGAAAATAATAATCTGCTGGACGATCTTACCCAAAGCGAATACAAATACGGCTTCTATACTGATGTGGAGATGGATGCGGCACCAAAGGGCTTGAATGAAGACATCATCCGTTTTATTTCAAAAAAGAAAAATGAACCCGAATTTATGCTCGAGTTCAGGCTTAAAGCCTACAAAAAATGGCTCACTATGAAACAGCCCAACTGGGCACATCTCAACATTCCGCCTATCGACTATCAGGATATTATTTATTATGCCGCACCAAAAAACACTAAAAAGGCAGGTAGTCTGGACGAGGTGGATCCTGAATTGCTGAAGACTTTCGACAAACTAGGCATTCCTCTCAATGAGCAGAAGATTCTTTCGGGGGTGGCGGTGGATGCCGTTATCGACAGCATTTCTGTAAAAACTACCTATCAGAAAACCCTGGAAGAAAAAGGTATCATTTTTTGTTCCATCAGTGAAGCTATACAAAACCACCCCGAACTGGTCAAGAAACATCTCGGCTCGGTGGTGCCATTCGGCGACAATTATTTTGCAGCGCTCAATTCGGCGGTTTTTACCGATGGTTCGTTTTGTTACATTCCTAAGGGTACACGCTGCCCCATTGAACTCTCCACCTATTTCCGCATAAATGCCGCCAATACAGGGCAGTTTGAACGCACCCTGCTCATTGCCGACGAAGGAGCTTACGTAAGTTATATGGAAGGCTGTACCGCTCCCCGCCGCGATGAAAACCAACTGCATGCAGCGGTGGTTGAAATTATTGCCATGGAAGATGCAGAAGTGAAATACTCCACCGTGCAAAACTGGTATCCCGGCGATAAAAACGGTGCCGGCGGCATTTTCAACTTTGTAACAAAAAGAGGCATCTGCAAAGGAAACAATTCAAAAATATCATGGACACAGGTGGAAACAGGCTCGGCCATAACCTGGAAATATCCCAGTTGCATACTTAAAGGCGATAATTCGGTGGGCGAATTTTATTCTGTTGCCGTTACTAACAATTATCAGCAGGCCGACACGGGAAGTAAAATGATTCATATTGGCAAAAACAGCCGAAGTACCATCATCTCCAAAGGAATTTCAGCCGGAAAAAGCCATAACAGTTATCGTGGCCTGGTTAGGGTAAACAAAAGCGCTGTCAACGCCAGGAACTTTTCACAATGCGACTCATTGCTGATGGGCGACAAATGCGGTGCCCATACTTATCCATACATAAAAGCAGAAAACAAATCAGCTATCATAGAGCATGAAGCCACCACCTCGAAAATTTCTGACGAACAACTGTTTTATTGTAAGCAGCGTGGCATCGACCAGGAAAGCGCCATTAACCTCATTGTGAACGGCTATGCCAAGGAAGTACTCAACAAACTGCCGATGGAATTTGCTGTAGAAGCTCAAAAACTGCTCTCCATCAGCCTCGAAGGCAGCGTAGGATAAGTCAGACCTTCTTTTTCCGGTAAAAACGGGCCTCGCCTACCATCAGGCCTGCCAGGGTGATAAATATTCCCGCTATCTTCACCACACTGAAGTGTTCCTTAAAATACACATACGATAATATCGCGGTGAAAATGGGAATTAAATAAGTGAAAACAGTTGCTTTTGAAACACCTATATTTTTGGTGCCGGCATTAAAAAGTATATAAGCCAGCGAAGAAGCAAAAACAGCCAGGGCCAACAAGTTGAAGATTAAAGTTGAGTTAAACTCGAAACTAACCAGATCGTTGAAATCAAAAATCAACACCAGGGGCAGAAAATAAAATATCCCGATAATATTGTTGGTTGCTGTGATAGTATAAGGATTATATTTTTTTAGCATATTTTGCAACAGGAAGCTATAGCCGAACACACTGCTCACCGCGAGGCACATACACAGCAATCCAAAAGGCGAAGCGGCCAGCGAAAGATCTTTATTTAGCACCACCATCAGCACCCCGATAAAGGAAATAAATATTCCTAAAAAATTATTATACCTCAACGACTCTTTTGCAAGAAAATACATGGTAAAAGGCACAAACAAGGGTATGGTAGAGACCATAATAGCTGCCACAGTGGGCGAAACATATTTGATGCCATAGCTTTCGCCCAGGAAATACAGAAAAGGCTGAAAAAAGGCCATCAGCAAAAATTGTGGAACATCACGTTTTTGAACTTTTTGATACTTTTTATAAAACAAAGAAAATACCAGGAGGAACACTGACGAAAGAATAAGCCTCAAAAAAACCGTGGTGAGCGGGTTCAGGAAAAGGTACACCTCCTTAATCCATATATAGGAGTAACTCCAGAAAATCATGGCAAGTATTAGTGCGATGTAAGTAGATGCAGCCTTATTTTTCATAAACCGAGGTGCAAAAGTATTGTTTTAATCCCAATAATTGTGTCAGGATTTTCAAAAAAGAGTTTTTAAAAATTATCTTAATTTTACGCAAAAAAATATGCCGGTCCACAGCAAAAAAACCAAACTCCCTCCCCTTTTTCTAATCAAAGCCACTATCGGCTTGCGGAATTTTCTTTTAAAAATGGCTTCGGGAATGCTGCCAGCCACTTATGTAATGCTGGAAGAAGCATCGAAAGTATGGAAAGTCAAAGCCATTGAGATTGCTGCCAACCTTGATATTGCAGGCCACCTGAGGCAACAAGCCCTTGCCATT
This sequence comes from Bacteroidales bacterium, assembly GCA_035403765.1. Lineage (GTDB taxonomy): Bacteria > Bacteroidota > Bacteroidia > Bacteroidales > CAIWKO01 > CAIWKO01. The sequence goes on along the minus strand of DAONFU010000063.1, from coordinate 9,743 downwards.
GACCAACTGGCGAAGCTTACCGGCACCGATGCCGATGCCCTGTGCCGGGTGATGCGCGCTTTGGCAGGAGAAGGTATTTTTAAAGAGCTGCCAGGCAAAGTATTTAGGAACACCAGATTATCACGGGCCATCGCCCCGCATAAAGACTCTGTAAAGTATTTCACCATGCATCACATAGGCCAAACCAACTGGGTGCTGACGGGCGATATGTCGTATTGCGTAACGACAGGAAAAAATGCCTTTGAACACAAATTCCACAACACTCCTTTTGAGCACCTCGCACAACATCCCAATGAAAACGACATCTTCAACAAAGCCATGACAGAAACTGCTGAGCTATCGGGCGGCATCATGGCAGATTCATATCCCTTCGGAAAATACAAAACAATTGTTGATATTGGCGGTGGCCAGGGATTGTTTCTGGCCTTAATCCTTGATAAAAACCCCGGTTCTTCAGGCATTCTGGTTGATCAGCCACATGTGGCCAATAGTGCAAAAAATCACCTGAATCAAAACCAACTGCAAAACCGATGCTCCATTGTGGAAGGAAGTTTTTTTGACACCATACCCGGCGATGGCGACCTGTATATCCTGAAAAACATCATACACGACTGGAACGATCAGGATGCGGTAAGAATATTGAAGAATATTCACCATTATATGCCTGCACAGGCCAGGCTACTCCTTATTGAAACCATTATCAAGGCCGACAACAAACCTTCTTTCGGCAAACTCATCGACCTGCAAATGCTTATTGGCACACAGGGCGGACGCGAAAGAACCCTGGAAGAATTCACTAGCTTGCTGAATGATTCAGGCTTCTGTTTGTCAAAAATTATTAATAATGCCACCCCTTTCAGTTTTATTGAAGCCGTGAAAAAATAAATACAATCACTTGAATATCTGATGTATTCAGCAATTTATTTTTGTGTATAACTTATTGAGTCGTTTTTTCCATTTATTTTATAATTTTGCCAAAAAAAAATAACGATGGATTTAAAGGAAATACTTTCAGTAACGGGAAAACCCGGTTTGTACAAAATAATTGCACACACCAAAACAGGAATGATTATTGAATCGTTGATTGACAACAAAAGAATACCGGTTTACGCTTCGGACAAAATAAGTAACCTGGAAGATATTTATATTTTCACCACAGAAACAGAAAAACCCCTGAGAGAAGTTTTTAAAATAATCTACGACAGGGAAAAAGGCGAAAAATGTATCAGCCACAAAGAAGATGATAGAAAATTAAAAGAGTATTTTGGTCAGGTACTGCCCGATTATGACAGGGAAAGAGTGTACACCTCGGATATCAAAAAAGTATATGCATGGTACAACCTGCTCATAGAAAACAAGCTACTTGATTTCACCGAAAAAACGGAAGAACCGGCCCCTGTTGAAGCAATAGAGCAAAATACCGATGAACCGGCAGAACTGAAAAAAGTGAAAACCGAAAAAAAAACAGCCAGGCAAAAAAAGGCTGACACCAACGGGAACGAAGAAAAATAAAGAAATTTAAAAGTCCGTTCTACGGACTTTTTTTTTGGCACCGCTATGAAAAAATATCAAAAAAACCTCACGGTTGTCAGTAACACAAAACTAAATTCAGATTATTTTGTTCTTGGACTAAGCTCTTCTGAACCCTTACCCGAAATTTTGCCGGGGCAGTTTGCTGAAGTATTGGTGGAAAATAATCCCAAAGTATTTTTACGCCGTCCGATTTCGGTGCATGATGTTGATTACGAAAACAACATCGTTTACCTCTTGGTAAAAATTATCGGCGAAGGCACCCGTAGCTTATCCCTTCTGCAAGAAGGAATGCAACTCGACCTGGTGTTTCCGCTAGGCAATTCTTTTAGCATAAATGACGGTGGCAAAGTACTGCTTGCAGGCGGCGGTTGCGGCATAGCGCCTATGTTGTATCTTGCCAGATGCCTGCATAAACGAAATGTAAAAGTAAGCGTTCTTCTAGGAGGGCGGACGGCATCCGACATTCTCAGAACTTCGGAATTTGAAAAATATGGAGATGTGTTCATATCCACAGACGACGGGAGCCTTGGTGAAAAGGGATTTATCACAAAAAACTCCCTGCTCGAAAATATTAAGGACTACGACAGGCTATATTGTTGCGGACCGGAAATCATGATGAAAGTATTGGCCTCAATAGCCAAAGAAAAAGGAGTGGATTGCGAAGTATCGCTCGAAAATACGATGGCCTGCGGCATCGGAGCCTGTCTGTGCTGTGTTACCAAAACCATACACGGCCACCAATGTGTATGCACCGAAGGACCTGTTTTCAACATAAAATCACTGACATGGCAGATCTGAAAGTGAACATCGGCAAACTGGAGTTGAAAAACCCCGTTCTCACCGCTTCCGGCACCTTTGGCTATGGAACCGAATTTGAAGACTTTTTGGCTATCGACACGCTGGGCGGCATTATTGTGAAGGGAACCACACTCGAGGCCCGCGAAGGCAACGACTATCCCCGCATGGCCGAAACACCATCGGGAATGCTCAATGCCGTGGGATTGCAAAACAAAGGGGTGGATGCTTTTATCAAAGATATCTACCCTAAAATCAAACATTACAACACCAACATCATCGTAAACGTGTCGGGTTCGCGGCTGGAAGATTATGTGGCCGTTGTTGAAAAGCTCAACGACCTCGAGCATATTCCTGCCATCGAATTAAATATTTCCTGTCCGAATGTTAAAACCGGCGGGATGGCCTTTGGCACCAGCTGTGCCTCGGCTGCAGAAATCACACGTGCGGTTCGCCAGGCCTACAAAAAAACACTCATTGTAAAACTTTCACCCAATGTGACCAGCATAACTGAAATAGCCAAAGCCGTGGAAGATGCCGGGGCCGACAGTGTGTCGCTGATAAACACCCTGCTGGGGATGGCCATCGACGCCGAAACACAAAAGCCCATACTCTCTACAATTACCGGCGGCCTTTCCGGACCCTGCATTAAACCCGTGGCGTTACGTATGGTGTGGCAGGTATCCAAAGCAGTAAAAATTCCCATCATTGGGTTAGGTGGCATTATGAATGCTTCCGATGCAATAGAATTTATTTTGGCCGGCGCTTCCGCCATACAGGTAGGCACTGCAAATTTCATCGATCCGGCCATCAGTACAAAAATCGTGGCTGGCATTGACGATTATTGCCAACGACACAAGGTATCATCCATCACCACACTGATAGGCCAACTGAAGTACTAATAGCTGCCAAAACCTGTTTTTCTCTGCCAAATTTTTTTAAAAAAATTTCGATTTAAACTTGTATTTGCGATGATAATTTTGTATTTTTGACTGTTTAAGTAAAATAGTCGAATTTTAAAATAAATCCATGGTCAACGGCAACAGTATTGCTATCAAAGACACCATCCTGAAAGCAGCCCAGCAGGTTTTTAGCAAATATGGCTACAAAAAAACTACGCTGGATGATATTGCCCAATATATTGGCAAAGGCAAGAGTGCGCTTTATTATTATTATAAAAGCAAACTGGAAATTTTTGAAGGGGTACTTGCCTATGAGATTGAACAAATGGGCGATGCATTGTTTTCTGCTCTGGAATCGGAAAAAAGTCCCCAACAAAAATTGCGGAGGTATATCATCAAACGCATGGAATTATATCACCAGCTGGTAAATTTTTATGGTGCCATACAGCAGGAATATGTCGAAAACCTTTCAGTCATTGAAAAAATAAGAGTACAATACGACAAATTGGAGTTGCAACTTATTTCTGACATCATAAGAAAAGGTGTGGAAGATGGGCAGTTTAAAAGCCGAAATATTGCGCTAACGGCAAATGCCATTATTAGTGCTATGAAAGGATTTGAATATGGATTTTCAAAAGAAACAGACCTAAAAAAAATAGAAGATGACATCGATCAATTGCTGGATGTACTTTTTTATGGAATTGTAGTCGTAAAAGAAAAAAACAAGTTAAAAAAATGAAATCATTTTCAAAGTTTGTAATAAAGTTCAGGGCGCTTATCATCGCAACATGCCTGCTGATAACCGCGTTAATGGCATTTTTTCTAAAAGACATTAAGATTAATGCCGATATAACCACCTACTTGCCTGAAAGCGATTCGGTGGTGGCACGATATAACGAAATCGGGAGAAATTATGCCTCCAACCTGATGGGTATCATCATTGTGGAAGCCAAAGATGAGGTTTTTTCGGAAGAAACCATCAGCCACATCAATGAGTTGACCAATAGTGCCAAACAAATACAAGGGGTGGAATATGTAATCAGCCTCACTAATGTCCTGGATATTAAAAAAACAGAGGATGGCTTTGAAATAGGCCGTCTTATTGACGGAAGTCAGTTACCTTTCACCCCTGAAGAATATTCGAAAATAAAAAGCTACGTATTCTCAAAGTCGCTATATAAAGGACATCTGGTATCATCCGATTCGCGCTACACGGTTGTTATATGCAAATTTAGTCCTGATTTTGATAAAAACAAAGTCTCCAAAGACATTAAGGCCATGGTTGCCTCGAAGAACTTTCCCGAAAAATTTTTTTTCGAAGGCCTGCCTTTCCAGCTGTTAAGCATCATGGATTTTGTGAAAAGAGACCTTCTATTCCTTACTCCTCTTATTGTAATCATGCTGAGTATGATTTTGTTTGTCAGTTTCCGCTCGTTCAGAGGTGTATTGGTTCCGGTGATAGGTGTTGGCATGGGAGTTATCTGGAGTTTAGGGCTTATGAGTGTTTTCGAAATCCGGTTATCACCTATATCCGACGCCATCCCTGTGGTTTTGTTTTCGGTGGGTTGTGCTTATGGTATCCACGTGTACAATCGTTTCCGCCTGGTGGTACGCACGCCTGAAGATAAACTCCGGCAGTCGGCCGAAGCCCTCAGCCGGATAGGAACCGCCGTACTTTTGTCGGGAATAACCACCGTGATGGGCTTTTTATCGTTTATTTTTGGAGCATACCTGAATATTATTTTTGAATTTGGTGTTTTTGCCGCCCTGGGCGTTTTGTTTATCCTTATTCTTTCCCTTACTTTTATTCCCGCGCTTTTGTCTTATTTTCCGGTCGAAAAAATCCGTAAAACAAATTCACGATACAGAATTTACCAGCCACTCGACACTTTTCTGACCAAACTGGCCGATGGCATTATTGTTCATCCCAAAAAAATACTTGTGCTATCAGGAATTTTTTTACTGCTGATGGCCGCAGGTATTCCGTTTCTGAAAAACAAAATTGACATACTGAACTATTTCAGGCCCAGTACGGACATCCGCATTTCTGCCTCCATCATGAACAATGAGTTTGGGGGTTCGCTGCCTGTAATGGTTCGAGTGCGCGGCGACATACAGGATCCTTCGACCCTGACGAAAATGAAAAAGGTAAAGGATTTTCTGGAAAAACAACCCGAAATCCGCAAAGCTTCCTATGTGGGCGATTTTCTGGAAGAAATGAACGATTGTATGGGAGAAGGCAAATGCCTCCCCGACACGCGGGAAAAAGTTTCCAACCTGTTGTTTCTTATCGAAGGCGACGAAATGCTGAAACAAATGATAAATGCAGATAAGACCGAGGCCATTATACAGGCGTATATGCGTAATGTGGAAACAAAAAGATATAAAGAATTGTTTTCATCGGTCAATAACTTGCTTTCTGAATTAAATACACCTGAAACTAATTTCACCCAAACCGGCATGCCCGGTGTTTACTCAAATTTTGATGACAGTATGATAAAAAACCTGCTGCAAAGCCTTATCCTGGCCTTGGCCCTTATTTTTATCTGCATGGTAGTTTTGCTGGGTTCTTTTCGCAGTTCTTGTATTGGAATGATCCCGCTATTATTTACTATTATTGTCATTTTCGGATTCATGGGTATTACAGGCATTGCGCTTGATATTTGCACCATACTCATAGCCAGCATCACAGTGGGCGCAGGTATTGATTATGCCATACATTTTATTACAGAGTACAAACACCATATCATTCAGGGAAAAAAAGTGGATGACTCCATTGTCTTTGCGGTGCGGATTTCGGGAAAACCTATATGCATCAACGTAATAACAGTGATGCTTGGATTTCTTGTACTGATTTTTGCCAACCTGATTCCCCTGCTGAATTTCGGAATTCTGATTGCCATCACCATGTTGTTCAGCGGGCTGGGAGCCATAACCATTTTGCCGGCAGTAATCAGTTTATTCAAATTAAAACTGGTTAAAGAAAGCGAAATCAAGATTACACGAATTGATAAATAATTAAACAGTTACTACCATGAAAAAAGTATTTTTAATCCCAATCATTACAGCGGCATTGCTGCTGATGTCAAATGTGAAAATATCCGCACAGGATGCTGTTGGCATTTTACAAAAAGTTGACCAAATTCTCAACGCGCCAAAAGACCAGAAAATCATGACAACCATCACCCTCTACGACAAACAGTCGCGCCAAAGCCTGCGAACCATGAGCATGGTGCAGAAAGGCAGCGACAAACGACTGGTGAAAATACTCTCGCCTGCCGACCAGAAAGGCATAGGATTTTTGTCGCTGCCCAACGACAATCTCACGGTGTATCTGCCGGCCTATGGCAAAACCCGCAAAATTTCCTCCTCGGTAAAAAACTCAAAATTTGCCGGTACCGATTTCACTTATGAGGATATGGAGGCAAAAAAATACTCACAAAAATGGACACCCAAACTTATCAGCGCTACCGGCGAACACTTTGTCCTTCAGCTTAACCTCAAGGATGACGTTATCAGCGACTACTCCAAACTAATCATGTATGTAAGAAAAACGGACAATTATCCCATTAAAGTGGAACATTTCGACAAAAGCGGAAAACTCTACAAGGTATTAACCGATAATAATGTGGTGAAAACCGATGGGTACCAGATTGCCAAAGAACTGGTGATGGAAGATAAAAAATCCGGTACCAAAACAAAAATGACGGTTACCTCGGTAACCTTCGACAATGGATTGAAGGATGATTATTTTTCAGAACGCGAACTGATAAAATAAAAAGCTTGTATGCCAATTATGAAAAAAAAGCTTGTTTTCGGTTTTGGCCTGCTGCTGCTAATTAGCCTTAAGTCTCTAGCACAGCAGGACACCTCGTTTTCTGTTCCGCCCGATACTGCCGGAAATCTATTGGCTGACACGGTTGCCATGTTTCCCGAAGCTGATATTTCCCAGCCTGATGACGGGCTGCAACCCGAAGAGCCCAAACTGTCCATTAACGGATACATACAGGCCGATGACAGACTCAAATTCAATGGGGGCAAGCTCTACCGGCAGGAATACCGGCTGGATGTTAAATTAGATTACAAGCCCTTTGAACGGGGAAAGTTGTTTGCCGAAGTGTGGCTGCGTACCTATAAGTTTCCAGAGATATATACCGTAGGCGATTTGTCGGACAAGAAAAAGATTTTGAATTTTGACGCTGATGTGCGTGAGGCCTATTTTGACATTTATGGACTTTTTACCAAAAACCTTGATGTCAGGATTGGCAGGCAGCGTATTGCCTGGGGTACCGCCGACAGGCTTAACCCTACCGACAATCTGAACCCTTATGATATGGAAGACATTTGGGATTTTGGCCGGCATTTAGGATCCAACGCCATTAAACTTACTTATTATGCAGGAACTTTTACTATTACCGGTGTTGCCATTCCCTGGTTTACACCTTCGGTACTGCCTGGCCAGGATTGGACACAGGCCTTCATGCCCGAAGTAAAAATTCCCGCCATGATCACCGACACTTCTTTTATGCCCGGCCTCAGGATTCCCATCTACCTGACGCCACGGAGCATCTCGGATACGCTCATCATGCCTCAAAGAGATATCAGGCATTATCCTTCTTTCGGCCTAAAGGCAAAAAAAAGCATCGGGAATTTCGACATCTCGCTGAGTTATGTATATGGCCGTGATGCGCTTCCATTGCCCACCGAGCTATACACAAACATAACCATCGACACATTCACGGTATTTCCGGAGGTACGCGCCGACGCCACCGTGGACATACGCTCTAAAGTTGGATTTCCCGTGGTACAAGTGCTGGGTCTGGACTTTGCCGGATCCATCAAAGATGTTGGTATCTGGGGCGAGGCAGCCTGTTTCCTGCCGGGAAAAAACTACATGAAACGTTATCTGCATTACGATTTTCCGGATTTTGGCATAAGCAAAGATTCGGTGCTGACAGATTCGCTGGTGCTCGACAGCAAGCCTTACGTAAAATTTGTCGTCGGCCTGGATTATACTTTTAAACATGGATTTTACCTTAATTTTCAATATTTGCATGGTTTTGTTCACGAACGCGGGCCTAAAGAACTAAACGATTATTATATGCTTGCTTTAGAATGGACCTCCGGTAATGGCCGGATAAAAATAGGCATCCTGAATGGCGGTGTACAGGTAAACAAATACAACGACCTGAAAAACAATCTTGCCTGGATATATATGCCTGAAATTTCGTACAAACCCATAGATAATGCCGAATTGATACTTGGAGCCCACCTATTGGACGGCAGTCCCACGACAACCTTTGGCAAGGTTACCAAAAACGACGACATCTACCTGAAACTGAAATACAGTTTCTGAAAATAGTTTTTCGTTTTTAGCCACATCGGTTTTAATAACAATCATTTTGTTGAAATTCAGTTTATACTTCTGCTGTTTAACATATTTTCCTGACTTCGCCACTGGGACACCGAATTTGATTATAGAAAAGAGAAAAATCCAAAAGGCCTCAAAAAAGCATATTTTTACTGTGAGTAACGTATGTTTCACTTCTTTCATGCACTATGAACAAAAGCGTAATTGTCTAAATTCATTGATATCAAAAATGGAAGAACGTTACTTTATAGTAATGATTTTTTTTCTTGGTACTTTTGGCTTGACCCAAAAGTACCCAAAAAGTCAAGAAAATATATCCCGAAACTTCGCACAGGCCACTCCCTGACACCGTCATATTTTCGGGCCACCGCGCGTTTGCTGCTTCGCAGCAATTCGATATCGCATTCACAAGCTTAAGGTGAAACTCGAAAGGGAAGAATAATTAATTTTGATTTATTAAATGCTTGCATATAGCACAACTGTTTGTTAATAGCGGCGGGGAGGCCCGTCAAAACGGCGAGCTGGTGCCGGTGTGAATCAGCAGGACGGTGAAAATCAGCAAAGGCAGCCCGGCAAACCGGGCTGTTTGTCTGAAATGGCCTGCACTATACCTTAATGAACACATACACTTTTTCCTTCCCAAAAATTTCGGCAACAGGTTCTTGTCAGCTGATGGCCATTTCAGACACTCGTTTGCATGATTTTCCCGTCTTGATGAGGGCGGGGGGAAGCATTCGTTTTGACAAGGTTTTTTGGTAACTTTTTCCCCGGAAAAAAGTTACATGAACAAATAGTTACCCTGTGTGGAAACACACAATCGTTAGCAATGGTACCAATGAATAACTTATAAAAAATTAAACTTTGTTAGGATGGGTTTGATATCTTCTGCTTTTTGCTTTATCCCCGACACTCTGTGTAAGGAACAGGCAAAAAAGCAGCATCCTGAATGGCGGTGTACAGGTAAACAAATACAACGACCTGAAAAACAATCTTGCCTGGATATATATGCCTGAAATTTCGTACAAACCCATAGATAATGCCGAATTGATACTTGGAGCCCACCTATTGGACGGCAGTCCCACGACAACCTTTGGCAAGGTTACCAAAAACGACGACATCTACCTGAAACTGAAATACAGTTT
>DAONFU010000062.1:0-12748 GCA_035403765.1 Bacteroidales bacterium | reverse complement strand
CAATGAAATGTTTTGCTATAAAGATTTCGGTGCTTCGCACCCGGAATTATCCCCAGTTTTTTTTGAGGATTTGGGATTGACCTGTCAGCGGAACGCCTGATAATTTGGTTTCTGAAAGAGCTAACTCACAAATGCCTGTTGAAATAATTGTGGAAAAAAAGTAACTGATAGGGCAGGGCGGTGCTCCAGTATTCCCTGGTATGGCCACCGGGCCTTTCGATGTAGTCGTGGCCGATATTCAATGAAATCAATTTCATATGTATCTGACGGTTGACATCGATGAAAATATCATCCACACCGCAATCAATAATTATCGATAAAGTACCATTTTTTATCTGATTGAGCATATTGATGACGGAATTGTTTTCCCAGTTTTCGGGAAACTTGTCTATACTTCCCAGACGTTTTTCCAGGTCCCAGTTGGTGAAAACAGGCCTCAGGTCGAGGCACCCGCTCATGCTGCCCGCAGCGCCAAACATTTCCGGATGCCGAATTGACAGGTATAATGCGCCATGGCCGCCCATGCTTAATCCCATTATGGCACGGCCTTCGCGATTTCTTATTGTGCTATAGCTGCTGTCGATAAAAGGAACAAGTTCTTTAGTAACATAAGTCTCGTACTTCATGGAGGAATCCACGGGACTATCCATATACCAGCCCGATACCCCGCCATCAGGGCATACTAGCAACATGCCATAGTGGTCTGCGGCTTCGGTGATATAAGGGAAGTTATTCACAAAAGTTTGATAATTTCCGCCGTAGCCATGAAGCAGATAAAGTACCGGTAAGCCTGTTCCTGCCTTATCGTATCCCTCTGGGGTAACAATACAGGCCTTAGTGTTTTTTTTCATCGATGGACTATTAATAAGCAGCGTGTCAACTTTTGCTGCAAACAGCCATGATGTGATGGTTAGCATTAAACACAATGAGAGGATATATCGCATTTTACAAAGGTGTAACATGAAAAATATTACAAGGGTCGGTCAATTTTATGATGAATTTTATTTTGAGGTAGTGCTTATTCCAAGGTTACGGTAGGTTTCCTGCATGGCCTCCTGATTATCGGTGATAACAAGCAATTTGTCGTCAGGCATAAGCAGGGTTTTTCCGGTAGGAACAAAATACTTGTCGCCACGCTTGATCATTACCACCAGTGTCTGGTCGGGCAAATTCAAATCCATGAGGTGGCTTCCATTAAGGAGTATCTCAGGTTTTACTGTTATTTCACAGGTTGCCGATTTTATTTCGTCCGAAAAATCCAAATCAAAAGTTTCCGGCTTCCTGAAGTTTTTGGGTTTCTCGGCCAGGCCAAGCCATTTGGCCATTTTTGAGAGAGTAGTTCCCTGTAGCAGCAACGAGACCAGGGTGCAGAAAAATACAATATTAAAAATAAACCTTGCATTGGGGATATCGGCAGCCAGCGGGAATATGGCAAAGATAATCGGTACAGCACCGCGCAAACCTACCCATGAAACAAAGGTTTTGTCCTTTATGGACATTTTGCGGAAAGGGGCTAAGCAAAGAAAAACTGTAAGCGGTCTGGAAATAAAAATCAGCAGAAAACTAATGATGAGGCCAGGAATCAAAATAGGGACTAATTCATGCGGATTTACAAGCAATCCCAGCATTAAAAACATAATCAGCTGGCTAATCCAGGCCAGGCCATCAAAAAAATTCAGCGAAGAACGCTTATGTACAAATTTTGAGTTGCCGATCACCAGGCCGGCGATGTAAACGGCAAGATAAGCATTCCCCCGGAGCCAATAAGACGAAGAAAAAATGAAGATACAAAAAGTAAAAACCAAAATCGGATATAGTGAGATGTTATCAATTTTTATGCGGTTAATAACAAACACTGCAAATTTTCCAAGAGCAAACCCAACAAATCCTCCGATTACAAGTTGCATAACCAGATTCAGTCCGGCCTGCAAGTAATTGGGTTCAGCCCCATTGGTGATGAGTTCAATAAAGGTGATGACGAGCACGTAGGCCATGGGGTCATTACTTCCGCTTTCAAGCTCTAACAAAGGCCGGAGATTGTTTTTCAGACTCAGGCCTTTCGACCTGAGAATGGAGAAAACCGATGCTGAATCGGTGGAAGACATTATTGCCGCCAGCAGCATCGCCGATAAAAGGGATATACAAGCCACCTGAATGGTCATTCCCAATACCCACCAAATAATTACTCCCGAGAGGATGGCGGTAAGAAACACACCGACCGTGGCCAATATTATCCCCCGTGCAATTACAGGGCGTATTTCAGCTATTTTGGTGTCCATGCCCCCTGAAAACAAAATGATACACAAAGCAACGGTGCCAATCGACTGGGCAATCTGAATGTTTTGAAACTGAATGCCCAGCCCGTCGGTGCCTGCTAACATACCTACCAATAAAAAAAGCAACAAGGCAGGCACTCCAAGCCGTGAACCGGCTTTCCCGGCCAAAAGACTAAGAAAAAAAAGTATGGCAACGGCAAATAATATTAGCTCAATTTGAAAACTCATTTAATACGGGTACATTTTTATGCAATACTACTAATTTTTTTTCGGAAATTTCTCCGGAAATTTTGTTAATGGCCATTGACAACAAGTGCGGCAATTTTGTCGGATTCATAGATTATCTGGCCTTGGGCTTCTGATTTTGCACAGCATATCATGGCTTCGGCAACTGTTGATGCTTCTATACCTCTGTATTTCTTCATTTTCCCGATAAATAAAAAACCAAAAATTTTCATAAACCCTTTTCCAACCAGTTCTCCGAAACGGAATTCTGAACGTTTGCCCATGAGCATCGAAGGCCTGAAAATTACCAGCCCGTTTTTAAATTTTTTTTTCAGATCGTCCTCCACCTTGCCTTTGGTGCGCAGATAGAAGTTTTTCGATTGGCTGTTGGCACCAATGGATGAAATGTATAAAAACTTTTCTGCCCCCGACCGGGCGGCAATTTCGGCCACCGCAATCACGTAATCATGGTCGGCTTTATAAAAATTTTCCTGGCTTCCTGCTTTTTTTATGGTGGTGCCAAGGCAACAAAAAATATGCTGGACATCAATGTTTTCCATTGTCTCGATTGCATTGAAATCAATAACTTTTTCGATAAGTTTGGGGTGGGTGATGCCGGTAGATTTACGCACCCAAATCTCCACTTGTGTGTAGAAGCTATCTTTCAGTATAAGCTGAAGGCAATGCCCTCCGGTCAACCCGCTGGCCCCGATCAGCAGGGCTTTCATGTTATTTTCCATTTTTGTGGTTTTTTATCAGTTTTTCTATCTTCACGGCAAGCTGTTTTTCGTTATCAGCCGATTGGATATCAAGGGTATAAGTCGCTTTTTTATAAAAGAATTCTCTTTCGGCCAGAACTTCTGTAATGTAAGCATTCAGGTTTGTTTTACCGGTGAGCAAAGGTCGTTTATTTTCATGACTTTGCAGACGCTCAGCCAGGAGGGAGGCAGGCAGTTTTAAATATATCGTGATGCCATGTTCATTCATAAGCTCAATATTGCCTGAAAAACAAGGCATACCGCCTCCGGTAGCTACAATAATGTTTTCTTTGGCAGGGATTATGGCGGACAACAGCAATTTTTCTTCTCTGCGAAAGGCTGACTCTCCCGCTTGGTCAAAGAATTCGCTTATGCTTTTGCCCGATTTATTTTCGAGCTGTGTATCGGTATCGAGGAACGACCACGACAATTTTTCTGCCACCATCCTGCCGATGCTGGATTTGCCGCTGCCCATAAATCCTATAAGAAACACTATCATCTTTTTTGTTTACCTCAAAATTAGTCAAATTTAATAAACATTACTTAATCCCTCTTTATTAACACAACGCTGTTATCATTTTTACCATCGGTATTAAGCATTATCTTTATTATGATTAATTTTGCCCGGTAGCGGCAAGCAGATGTTTAATAAAGCAAGAAACTTAATCAAAGAGAAAGACAAGAAACAGGTTTTTTCAAATTTCCTGTCTTTGTCGTTTATGCAGGCAGCCAACTACCTGATTCCGCTCGTGGCAATACCTTATCTGGTAAGGGTTCTCGGCGATGACCGTTTTGGACTGGTGATGTTTGCGCAAGCCTTCATACAGTATTTTATCATTTTGGTTGACTTTGGCTTTGAGCTTACGGCCACACGCGAAATATCCATCCACCGCAACGACAGGCAAAAAGTTACGGAGATTTTCAGCTCGGTGATGTATGTGAAAATCTTGCTTCTACTGCTGGGCTTCCTTATCATGAACATCGTGGTATTTTCTTTCGATCAGTTTAGCCAAGAATGGCAATTATATTACCTGTCCTTTGGCATGGTCATCGGGCAACTGTTGTTCCCCGTATGGTTCTTTCAGGGTATTGAAAAGATGAAATACATCATGTTCTTCAACGTGTTGGCCAAGGCGATTTTTACCGTACTTATATTTTTCATCATTTTTGGCCCTGAAGATTATAAGCTGTATGCAGTAATCAATTCTTCAGGGTTTATTTTTGCGGGATTGGTGGCCTTCATTGTTGCATTATACATGAACCGTTTTGGGTTTACCAGGCCAATGAAAAATCCCATCAGGGATATTGTCAAAAAGACAAAAGATGTGTTCATCTCAAATGTCGGGATAAGCCTGTACATGACATCAACAAGTTTTATACTTGGCTTGGTCACCGGGCGCAACGACCTTGTTGGGTTCTACACTGTGGCCGAGAAAACAATCAGGGGTGTCCGTTATGTGGTGTCGCCCGTTACGCAGGCACTATATCCTTATCTGAGTAAGCGTTTTGCAGGGCAGAAAAGAGAAGACTCACTACCTGTGCTGAAAAAACTGATGTGGTATCTGACTCCGGTGATGTTGGTATTGATTTTGGGAATACTCATCTTTACAGAAAAAATTGTTCTGTTGCTGACAGGGTCTGTCAACCCATCAACGGTACTCGATATGCGTGTGATTTCGCTGATTCTGTTCCTTGGCACCTGCAATAATGTGTTTGGTGTACTCGGCATGTTGAATATGGGAATGGAAAAGTTGTTCAGAAATAATGTGCTGCTGAGTGGCTTGTTTAACGTGATTTTATGCATCGCAGGTTCTCATTTTTTGTTAGACCTTGGCGCTTCGGTTTCGGTGGTGGCCACGGAGTTTTTTCTGTTTTTGCTGATTATGAGAAATTTCAGGAAGGAGACCCGCCATGCTTAGTATCATCATAATTGTGCTTTGCATCATGTCGTTGTTATTTTTTTTGCAACGCATAGTGAAAAACGAACTGCTTGACCCCATGTTTTTGTCGGCATTATACTGGGGGATGCTGGTGCTGTTCAGCATGGTTTTTTCGGCCATTTTCGAACTGGAGATAAAGATTAGCGGTTTGATCCCGATCTTTCTGATATTGGCTGCTTTTGTCACCGGCAGTATAATAGCCAAACACGTGAAGTTTGATATTTTCGGCAGAAAAAAAACTGGCACAGACAGCCATGATAATCTTAGCAAGTTCAGGATGGCTTGCTTGATACTGATTTTTTCCTCCATGGGACTGGTTGCGATATTCCTGCAACTGCGATTTTTAAACATACATATTGGGAGCTTCTCCGACTTGCTTCATGCTGCTAATACTATTTCTATAATCAGGTATGAAGGCGGAACCGATATGCCCAAATACGGACTTGTTCTTATGGCATTCCTTTATTCCGCAGGATTCCTGGGTGGTATGTTCACTGTGTTGAGCCGCGGTTTTTGGAACAGGATGCTGGCGTTTCTGCCTTTTGTAGTGATGATTCTATTTACCCTTACCAACGGTGTGAAATCGGGTTTTATTCTCTTGTTTATAATCTGGGCTTCCGGTTATGCCGGTGCATGGGTTTTGAAATATAAGGGAAGGATGAAAAAGATCGGAAGATTAATCCGTCGCCTGGCACTAATATTATTGCTGATCCTTGCGCTGATACCCTTGACCCAAGCCCTCAGGTCGGGAAAAGTCAGTTCGAAAGCTGAGCTTATAAATGCAGGCGCTTTATCCTATTTCTGTTCGGTCAACACGTTTACCATATGGTATGACTCCTACGATCATTCAAGACTTTCAGGTTTCAGGTACACCTTGTCGGGTGTTAATAATTTTTTCTTTAGCCAGCGTGAAGTTGGCTTATACGGAAATGAAAATGTTGTTCTTGGAAAATACAATGAAAGGCTCGTCCAGACTAATGTTTACACCATGGCCCGCGGACTGATCGAAGATTTTTCCTTGCCGGGTGCCATGCTCGTTCTTTTTTTAACCGGGATAATAGCACAGGTACTGTATGAGCGAACAAAACGAAATGGCCTGATGGCGCTCGGTTTCCTGTCATTGTTCTACAGCATTTTGTTCTGGAGCATGACGGTTAACATTATTAATTACAATACAATCATCTTGTGCTGGATAATTTCTTTTACAGCATTGCTGATTATTAAAAGAAATAATTTTGCAGTTCAACAGGGGGCATAAAAAACAAAATGAAAAAGGGACTTTTTATAACGGTGAATTACAGGCAGGCAGCAATGACCATCGGGATGCTGAAAAATCTTCTACACATTCATGGTGTTGAACAGTTCAGAGTAATGGTGGTGGATAATACCGAATCGGATGACGACGTTGCAATGCTATGGGATTTCCTGAAAACCAGTAATTCGTCTTTTGTTGAAGTTTTAAAGTCGCCGGTGAATCTTGGTTATTTCGGCGCAGTGAATTTTGCATTGAAAAAAATTAATGGTATAAATGATTATGATTACCTTGTGGTGTCTAACAACGACATTGAAATAAAGGAATCTCATTTTTTTCAGAAACTTCTTGCAATGGAAAGTGAAGCCCAGGTTTTAGCCCCTGACATTATTTCCAGAGTTACCGGGAAACACCAGAATCCTCACAGGGTAAGCGCTGTAAGTAAATTTCAAAAAATCCAGTATCGCTTGCTTTACATCAATTATTATTTGGGACTTTTGCTGCATTATTCGAGAAAGTTTATTAAAAGCATCACAGCATCAAAAGCCCGCTTGTCAAAACCCGTGAAACAGCGAATATTCTCGGCTCACGGTGCATTCCTTATTTTTGACAGGAGTTATTTTGAAAAAGGCGGACACATTGACGATGGGTATTTTCTGTTTGGGGAGGAAGATAGTGTGGCTGCCCAATGTGCCGACAAGGATATGAAAATTTTATTTTGCCCAGACCTGAAGGTTTATCACAATGAACATATATCCACAGAGGGCAGCGGATTCAAGAAAAGGACCTACCACTTGCAACAGAATGCATACCGGTATATAAAGACGAATTTTCCAAATTTCTATTGATGAGTGATAAAGTAATCATATCGATATTGATACCTTGCTTCAATGAAGAAAAATTTATTGGCAAATGCCTCGACAGCGTCATTTCCTTTGATGTTCCTGCAGGTTGTGAGACAGAGGTACTGGTGATTGACGGCATGTCGGATGACAGGACAAGGGAGATTGTGAAAGTCCGCATGCTTGAAAACCCTGCCCTGCGTTTGATTGATAACCCAGGCAGGATACAGTCGTTTGCACTTAACACAGCCATTCCGCTTTCCAGTGGTTCCTATATACTGCGTCTGGATTCACATTCGGATTATCCGGCAAATTACCTGAAGCAGCTATATGAAACAGCGCTGAGAACCGGGGCTGACAACACCGGAGGAATAATCATCACCAGGGCATATGACGATAGTTATCCTGCCAGTGTGGTGCAGGCAATAACCACACATAAATTTGGTGTCGGTAATTCAGGCTTCAGGGTTGGGATGAAGGAAGGTCCTGCCGATACGGTCCCCTACGGTTTTTTTAAACGCAGTATATTCGATAAAGTTGGATTGTTTGATAAACGGCTTGTGCGTGCACAGGATTATGAGTTTAATAGGAGGATATTACATACCGGTGGAAAAATATGGCTCAACCCTGCCATACAACTGAATTATTACAATCAGCCGAATATGGGTAAATTTTTAAAAAAACAACTATACTATGAAGCGCCATATAATGCGTATATGTGGTATGTGGCGCCATACACATTCGCTTACCGGCATGCCATAACGGCGGTATTTTTTGTTGGAGTCTTGGCTGGTTTTTTGTTATCGTTATTTATTCCGGTGATAGGATATCTTTTTGCAGCTGTGATGGCATTATATTTTTTTCTGGCCATATTATCGTCGGTTCAACAGGCGGTTAAATATCGTAAATGCTTGCATGTGGTTACGTTGCCTGTGTGTTTTTTTCTGTATCATTTTTTGCATGGCCTTGGGGTGGTATGGGGATTAATCAAATTACTGACAAAAACTGCACCTGTCCAAAAGAAACAAACATCAGCTTCTTCATGATTAATAAAACATTTTTCTATGAAACGACTTTTTGATATTCTATTCAGCTTGTGTGTGCTGATTGGTTTTTTTCCCATTCTTATAGTTTTATCAGGGATTATTTTTTTTAACGATTTCGGCCCTGTGTTTTATAAAGCACCCCGTGTGGGAAAAAACGGCAAACTTTTTCGTATGTTCAAGTTTCGTTCTATGGTGGTGAATGCTGATAAAATAGGGGCGTCCTCTACCACAAATTCTGATGCACGTATAACCCGGGTTGGAAAGTTTTTACGCAAAACCAAATTAGATGAATTACCCCAGTTCATAAATGTGCTTTTCGGGCAGATGAGTGTGGTAGGCCCGCGTCCCGAGGTTAAGGCTTTTACTGATATGTTTACCGAAGAGGAAAAAGCAATACTGTCAGTAAAGCCGGGCATTACCGATTATGCGTCGGTATGGAATTCAGACGAAGGGAAACTTCTCGAGGGTGCCGAAGACCCCGATAAAGCATACATGGAGATGATCTGGCCTGAGAAGAAGCGTCTGCAGCTGAAATACGTGAGGGAACGTTCTTTTTGGGTAGATATTAAAATTGTTTTTTTAACTTTGCAAGCTATTTTCCATAAATAATAATAAAATGGTATCAAATAAAAACCTAAGTGCAGAAGCGACTTTTCGCAAAAATTCAGAAAAAGAAGCTGCCGAAGAATATGCTCATATATTCGACAAATCAAATGATACTACTGCTTCCAAACTTCAGAATTTTGTAAAATACATCCGGCGGCAGGATGTTACCAAACTAATGGCACGTTATGAGATATTTAAAAAGGTATTGCACACCAAAGGCTCAGTGGTAGAATGTGGCGTTTTTAAAGGAGCCGGACTTATGTCATGGGCACTGTTTAGTGATATGCTGGAACCGGTTAACCTCACCCGTAGGATTTATGGTTTCGATACCTTCGAAGGGTTCCCCAATGTTTCTGAAAAAGATAAAAATATGCTGCGAAATCCCGGAACGGGAGATCTGAAAGCTGAAGTTTTCGACGAACTATGCGAACTTATTAGTGCCTATGATAAAAACCGTTTTCTGGGTCATATTAGTAAGGTAAGTCTGGTGAAAGGAGACGTTACTAAAACGATTCCCGAATTTATTGAAAAGAATCAACATCTTGTGGTTAGTTTATTGTTCCTGGACATGGACCTTTACGAACCAACCAAAGCAGCTATCAAATATTTTTTACCACGAATGCCCAAAGGCTCTGTTATTGCCTTCGACGAACTCGATAATCCTATTTGGCCCGGCGAAACCCTAGCACTGCTTGATTCTATTGGTATAAATAAACTTGAACTGAAACGGATGGATTTCGATCCATATATTTCATACGCTGAAATTCAATAATTAGAAATAAGGAATAAAAAAATGACAAGCGTTGAATTAGCAAAAAAAATTCGAATACATGCTGTAAACATGACTCAACTTGGAAAAAGTTCTCATGTTGGTGCTGTTTTATCTATTGCTGACATTCTTGCCGTATTATATAATGATATTTTAAATATCAGGCCTAACGATCCAAAATGGAGCGATCGCGATCGCTTTATTCTAAGCAAGGGCCATGCCGGTGCCGGTGTATATGCTGTATTAGCTGAAAAAGGCTTTTTCCCGGTTGATTGGTTGAAGACACATTATCAAAACGGGTCAATGCTTTCAGGTCATGTATCTCATATCGGCATTCCGGGAGTTGAGCTTTCTACTGGTTCGTTGGGTCACGGATTATCCATAGGGGCAGGATTGGCATTGGCTGCCAAAATGGATAATAAAGATTATCGAACTTTTGTTTTGATGAGCGATGGCGAATGCGACGAAGGTTCTGTTTGGGAAGCAATCCTTTTTGCATCTCACCATCATTTAAATAATTTGATAGCCATAATTGACTATAATAAAATTCAAAGCCTTGCTCCTGTAAAGGATACCATCAATCTTGAACCTTTTGTCGAAAAATGGCAATCATTTGGCTGGGCTGTTCAATCGGTTGACGGGCATAATTGTAAAGCACTGAAAAATGCTTTATTGAATATACATCCGTCGAACCCCACTTGTATCATTGCAAATACTACTAAAGGAAAAGGCGTTTCATTTATGGAAAATCAGGTATTGTGGCATTATCGTTCACCTCAGGGCGAAGAATTCGATAATGCCTTAAAGGAGTTGGAGGGTTAAAAACATGAGAACTGCTTTTTTTCAAGCATTAGAAGACCATGCGCAGTCGCAAACAGTGTTTATTACAGGTGATTTGGGTTTTGGTGTAATCAATGGTTTTTTAAAGAAACATCCCGAAAAGTTTGTAAATGCTGGTGTCGCCGAACAAAACATGGTGGGCTTATCAGCAGGATTGGCTCTTGCCGGGAAAAAAGTATTTGCTTATTCCATTGCAAATTTCAATACGCTACGTTGTTTGGAACAAATCAGAAATGATGTGGCTTATCACAAACTCAATGTCACGATTGTTTCAGTGGGAGGTGGCCTTGCTTATGGTTCCTTAGGCATTTCGCATCATGCCACCGAAGATTTGGCAATATTACGAAGTATTCCAAATCTGACAGTGTTTGCTCCCGGAGATACCAAGGAAGCTTATGAGTTAACAAAAAGAATTGTTTACGAAGACCTAGGCCCCGTTTATTTAAGATTAGGAAGAGCAGGCGAAGCCACACTGCATACTGATGAAAGTATAAAAAAAATTGTTATTGGGAAGGCTTTCCCTTTGATTGAAAATCCGGTGCGTAAACTTGCCATTCTGTCAACCGGAGGCATGCTCGAAACAGCTGTATATGTCTGTGAGCAACTAAAACAACAAAACATTCACAGTTCTGTATTTAGTTATCATACCATAAAACCTTTCGATTCTGAAACAACGCAGCGTATCTTTAAACAGTTTGATTTCGTTATTTCAATGGAAGAACATAGTATGGTGGGTGGTTTTAGCTCGGCGATACTTGAATCACTTGTCGGAAGCAAAGGAATCCTGCTTGACAACTATTATCCATTTGCGTTGCCTGCTGCGTTTACATCTAAAGTGGGCGATCAAAACTATTTAAGAAATTTATACAATATTTCTCCTGAAAAAATTCTTAAAGAAATATTAAATAAATTAAAACAAAGCTAAAAAAAATTTATGAATTATAAAGTTCGGTTTGTAGAACCTGAAAAACTATACCAAAAGCTCAAACCTGAGCTGGATACTGCGTATTTTGAGGTCATGTCCAAAGGCGACCTCATCAACCGCGGGCAGTTGAAGTCGTTTGAAGAAAACCTGGCAAAGTTTGTGGGAACCAAATATGCCATCGGTTTGAACAGTGGTTATGATTCGTTGCATATTTCAATGCGGGCTGCCGGCATTGGTCCCGGCGATGAAGTGATAGTGCCGGCCCATACTTTTGTTGCCAGTTGCTCTGCCATCGTCAATGTTGGCGCTACACCTGTTTTGGTTGATGTAACAAAGGATTTTAATATTGATGTAGATAAAATTGAAGAAGTGATCACACCGAAAACCCGTGGTATCATGCCGGTACACCTGAGTGGCTGGATGGCCGATATGCCAAGGGTTATGGAAATAGCTAAGAAATATAACCTGGTGGTCATTGAAGATGCTTGCCAAAGCCTGGGATCGTCTGTAAATGGCATCGGTGCAGGGGCATGGGGACTGACAGGGTGTTTCAGCTTTTATCCTTTTAAAATCCTTGGCGGATATGGCGACGGTGGCGCTATCACTACCAACAGCGAAGAAGTTGCCACCTTTGCCCGTCGCATGCGTTTCAACGGCGAAGACCGTGAAACCGGCGAATACCATGGCCATGGCTTTACCTGTCTTCTCGACAATATGCAGGCGGCATTTCTCGATGTAAAACTACGGTACATGCGCGAGTGGATAAAGAAAAGAAAGGCGATAGCAAACCAATACAGGGAAGCCTTGTCGGATGTTCCTGACCTGCTGTTGCCTCACTACGACAGAGCCGGGTTTGACCATGTGTATCAAAACTATACATTACGGTCAAAGCAGGGAAGCGCGTTTTCGGATTATCTGAAAGCAAATGGAGTGGAAGTGCTGACACAGTTTCGTAAGCCGTATTACAAGCACGAAGGGCTGAAACTTATTGACAGAGGATTCCCCGAAACCGAAGCCCTCAGCCGTGAAGTTTGCTCACTGCCAATGAATGTTGAAATTGATGATGATGAGGTGGAATATGTGATCCAGGTGGTGAGAAGCTTTTATGGGAAATAGGAGGAAGTAAATGGGGAAAATGGAAAATGGAAAGATGGAAAGGTGGAAGAATGGAGGGGATGGAAAGATGGAAGGATGGAGATGGGAAAGATGGTGAAATGGAAAGATGGAAAGGTGGAAGAATGGAGGGGATGGAAAGATGGAAAGATGGAT
>DAONFU010000061.1:11413-12866 GCA_035403765.1 Bacteroidales bacterium | reverse complement strand
TATTCGCTATAGTTATTTATGCTCCTTTTGTTGCATTCTGTCAGCATGCAGACTCACTCCTTTCCCGCAGGGATTCCATTAAAGTCGTCGGTTTCTGTATCGAAAAAATTGATACCACTTCAACGCCGCAAAACTATGCTACAAGCATAGATACTGCCATTTTTGGATTCCATAACTACGACCCTGCCGCTAAATATTTTGTGTTCAATGCTAACCTCGGAAATACCGGTCAGGCATCCCAGAATCTGATTTTCCAACCTCATCAAAGCACTGGCTTCTCCTATGGACTTTCATCCTTTGAGGCTTATAAGTTTAATAACGCTCAAAAGAATAATGTTTTTTCATTGCTCCCCTACACTAATCTGTTCTGGACATTGGGAATGAAAAGGGAACAGGTGTTTCAGGTTTCCCATTATCATCATGTGCGAAACCAGGTGTTTTTGGGCGTAGATTACCGTATCATCAATGC
Organism: Bacteroidales bacterium; assembly: GCA_035403765.1. GTDB lineage: Bacteria > Bacteroidota > Bacteroidia > Bacteroidales > CAIWKO01 > CAIWKO01. The sequence goes on along the minus strand of DAONFU010000061.1, from coordinate 12,397 downwards.
ACCCGGACGCGACAATTTCCGCCAAAAAACAAACAACCATTCCTTATCTGTTTTTACATATTATACTACAAAAAATAAAAGGTATGGCGTTATTGTGAACTACATTTTTAATAGGATAAAAGTGCAGGATAACGGTGGACTTACCGATGATACTGCTTATATCAATTATCGTAAGGGCGAAAATTCCGGCGGATTTGATGTTAACCTGAAAAAGGCTGAAACTGTATGGAACGAATCTTCTGTCGTATTGAAACAATTTGTTACCCTGTCGCGCGAAAACGAGTTCAACAAAAAGGATAGTCTCAGACCTTTGAGAAAATTTAACCTTGGCAGAATACTGCATACACTCTCTTTTACTCGACAACGCTATAAGTTTACTGATGAAAATCCAAATTTTTCATATTATCCTCTGATCCCCAATGATACATCAGCCACGGTAGATTCCACATGGTTTTATACCCTCGAAAACACGCTGGCCTGGACCAATTCGGAACAAAATGCAAATGCGAAAGACCGGTCCCTTCGGTATTTTGCCCGTATTAAACATGCTTACACCACCGTCAGACAATTGGATGGCAGCTTTTATATCTCCAATCTGATACCTTCGCTGGGAATAAGTGTCAGACCTTATAATACCCTGAAAGTTGATGTGGCGGGCGAGTATGTGCTGATGGACTATAACCAACATGATTTTTCGCTGAATGCAACGGCAAAGCAGGACTTTGTGTTTAATGAAAAGAATTATGGTTCGCTTCGTCTGAGTGCCCGTTATCAAAGGGCAGAACCCGCCTGGTTTTACGAACATTTTTTTTCAAAATATTACCAGTGGGATTACGACTTTGCGAAACAGTCAACACTCAATATAGGTCTCAATTATTCTTATCCGCGGCTTTCGGTGGGAATTGATTATTACAATCTTTATAACTATGTGTATCTTGGCGCCGACAGCAGGCCGAGGCAATACGCCAACGGGGCTGTCAACGT
>DAONFU010000061.1:0-11313 GCA_035403765.1 Bacteroidales bacterium | reverse complement strand
ATGCAGTCCTATATGTTTACTACTCCTATGTTTAAAAAAGCGTTGCTGGCGCAAATAGGGATAGATTTGTTATATAATACCCCTTACTTTGCCGATAGTTATAACCCTGTCCTGGGAGCCTTTGTGCTTCAAAATGAATATAAAACCGGCAATTACCTGGATGCGGCCGTTTTCATCAATTTGAAAATACAGCGTATGAGGATTTTTGTAAAATTATCTAATTTCTTAAGCGGCCTGATCGGTTATAATTATTTCACAGTGCCACATTATCCCATGCAGGACCGCTTGTTCAGGTTTGGTATAAGCTGGAGGTTTCACGATTAAAAAGATAAAGTTTACGATACTTGTCGGAAATTTTTAATCCTTACTCCAATAATTTATATTTACTCTTGGCTACCTCCCTGGAGCAGGAATTAAAATGCCACCATTCTGTCTGGATATTGAAAAAACCGGCTTGGTGCATCACCAATCTTAATAATTTTCGATTATCCACTTGGGCTTTTGTAAGTTTCCCTTCTGCTAAAAGCTGGTTTTCCATCACAGGGTAGGCGAGGAGCCCAAAATAATCAAAACCGCAGCCCATATCCAGTTCATGGCCTTTTTCGTCAACAATGCTCAGATCTACGGCGGCTCCGTAATTATGCAGCGACCCCCTGGCGGGGTTGCTGGCAAATTTGCCTTTTTCGCGGGAAGGCATTTTCAGGGCATCCCATAGCATTTGTTGACACTTTACCGGCCGGGCGGCATCAAAAATCAATAACCGATACCCCGGTTGCATTTCGCTTAACAGATTTTGTGCTTTCAATAATTTTGCCGCTACCTCCGCTTGCAAATAGGCTTTATTATATTCACCATAGATATCTGTTTTCAGAAAATTGTCCGTGGTGGAATACTTAATATTTATAATAAACAAGGTATCAACGGACTCTATATCAATCAGCCCGTGGCTTATCATGGATAATTCTGTAGGCGTCATAGTATCGTTACCGCCCCTTGCGCTATCAATAAAATGCTGAAAAACAGATGAATATGTTGTGTATTTTTTCTGCGATTGCTGGCAGGATATCGTCGTGAACAGCGAAATCAGCAGGGCACAATAAAAAAGCGCGGTGGCAGGTAATTTAGTTTTTTGGCAATAACAGGGCATGAACAGGGATGATGTATTTGGCTTTTTTAGTGTTGGTATAAATGGTAACGGTTTCGTTGTGCTCGCCCGGATCTTCGGTGGTATTGAAAGAAATTTTCAGCGTGCCTTCTCTGCCCGGGTCAAATGGTTCTCTGGGCCAGTCCACCATGGTACATCCGCAGCTGGTTTCCACCCCGGTGATATTAAGGGCTGCAGTACCGGTACTTTTAAAACGAATGGTGATGATAGCTTCGTCGCCTTGATTTATGTGGCCAAAATCAAAAAGGCTTTCTTCAAACTGAATATCAGGTGTTTTTTGTTCATCAGCACCGTTTTGTTTCTCGTGTTCGTAAAGGATAATCTGCACTTTACGTTCAAAAGCAGCAGCACGGCTGTAAATGGAATTACGTTTGTCGTTGGGGTTGTCGCTCACCAGCGGACTGGCAGTGGATTTTCCCAATGGCTCTTCCAGAATGGTGAGCCGGGCGCCGCTGGAGGCGGTGCCCTTTATGTATTCCAACAAAACACCTTCATAGTATTGTTTCAGAAAGTTCACTACCGACGAGATACGTCGCATCGACAGGTTCAGATTATAATCGGTGGTGTTTAGCGGACTGCAGAACCCCTTGATTTTTATTTTGATGCTGTTGCCTTTTTGAAGGTCGTTGTACAGCAGCCCGGCAAAGAGTTTCAGTTGGGTAAAGCCTTGTGCAACATAATTTTCAAAAAAATCTATGATGTCTTTTTCTGCCTTGATTTTTTCATGGCCCGACAATCCTTTGGCATATTCTACCAGGTAAGTACCCTCCATGGCATAATATTCACCCAACAAGGTCTGATAGTTTCTTTTGGTGCTTTTGTTCAGGGTATTCGGGTCAGGTTCATCGTTGTGAAAATATAAAGTAAGCGGCAACATCAGGTTAATGTTTTCTTCAATGTTTACAGTATCTCGCGATATGGTGTCTATTGGCACTAAGGCTATGGTTTTTTCTTTTATAGTGTCTTGCCATTCATAAGAATAGATATCATAACAGCAAGTTTCACTTTTTATCGATAATGATCCTGGCCGGTTAGAGGTAAAAAAACCATCGTTATCTACCTCATTAACAGTAAAATATGTGTCATTGCATGAACTGTTTATCGGGTAGCCGATGTTGACCGGAAAACTCCACGAGTTGAATTTTCCTCTGGAATAGAAAATGTCGAGGCCACCGATGCCTTTATGCCAGTCGGAGCTGAAATACAATGTCTGTGTTGAATCATGGTAGTATGGCGTGATTTCATCGCCAGGGGTGTTTATTATGCTGCCCAGATTGATAGGGTCTTGGTACTGTCCGTCTTTGATAATACTGTACCAGATGTCGAGCTGGCCGAATCCACCGGGCCTGTCAGAAACAAAAAACAGCAGGCTTTGATCGTCATATTCAACAAAACATGGATGCGTAGAGGTGTATCCGTGGACATTAATTTTATCAGGCAGTTTTTTTGCTTTTTGCCATTTGCCGTCAATATTTTCACTCGAAAAAATCTCTGCGGCCAGGTTTTTATTGTTGTCGGCTTTGGCCCGGGTAAAAAAAACTTTGTTGTGATCTTTAGAAAAACAAATATTGGCGTTATGGCTTTCCTTATCATTGATTTTAGCTTCTAATTCTGAAGTCTTGGCCCATCCGGTAACGGTGGATTTGGCCAGGTAAATTTTTGAAATGTATGCATTAGGAAAGTAAGTGTCGTAATCGCTCTGAGTCAGTGGCCTTAGGGCCGAAAAAACCAATGCCGTGTCGTTGAGCTGAACAGCGTTGAACTCCGAGAATTCGGTATTTACGGCACTTTCATTAAGATGTTCAATGAGTACGTTTTGTTTATTGGCAATGATATTGGGAGCCTCCTGGCATGCCAGAATTTCGGCTCTGGCTTTGCGTATATAAAAACTTTCGGCCTGGTTTTTATTGGCGTTATAATAAGCTCTGAACTGAAGCAAAGCCTCCGTATAGCGCCCCAGCGATTTTTCCATCAGGGCGAGCCAAAGCTGAGCCAGGGGCAATTCCCCCTTACTGTCGTTGTTGATAACATAGCTGTACCACCGCCGGGCTTGCTGGTAATTGTTGAAAAACCGGTAGGCTTCGGCACATTTGTAGCCAAGTTTAATGTCAGTGGAATCATACCATAAAGCGCTGCTGTAATAGGTGGAAGCTGTAAAAAAATCACCTTCTTCAAAAGCTTCGTCTCCAATAGCAATGCACTCGGCATAATTCTGCGCCTGCGCAGGAACGTAGCCTGATAGAAAAAACAAACATATAACGTAAAAAAAAGTCTTGTAATTCATCGTATTCTTCATCGTTTGTCAAAAAATTGGACATGGTATTTCTCTGATTCTTCTGTACCTGTTTTTATCGTATGTATAGCTGATGGAAAATTCTAATCCGCCCCTCACTTTGCTGGCTGGCCGCAGCCGTGACAGATTGATGTCGTAACTCACCCCGAAATTGATGTTTTTATAATCCATGCCGGCCACCACAATAAGCGCATCGGCGTATCGGCCATATATGCCAAAGTTTATTGAGGTGTTGTCAATGTAGTTTTTGCTGCGGTTATATTTGAGCATGGTGCCAAACAATACTTCGGCAAAGGGACTCTGGTAACTGAACATGATACCGGGAATGATATCAAGATCGGGACTTGCTTCAAATTGCGACCCCGCGTATAGGGTGTGTTTCATGTTGAGGCGGATGCTGTTGTCATTCAAATAACCAACTCTGGGTTGTGTGAGATGGCCAACAGAATAGCCGGCCGAAAACTGGGTGGTTTTGCTATATTGGTAAAACCAGTGTACACCGGCCGCGAGGTCGAAATTTATAAAACTGCGTCTGCCGTATTGTTCGCCGGGGTCAATGGAGGGATCGTAATAATTGCCGTTGAACTGATTATCGTAATAAAGTGCCGTATAGTCGATGCTCTGCTGGATAATCCCTGGCATGACGCCGACAGCAATGAAATTATTGTTTTGATACGACAGGGATTTGATGTAACTAACTGCGCAACCGGCCTTTATCACCGAATATTTGGAATCGCCCGCGATGTCGGCATCAAACAATACCCCAACCCCCAGAGCGTCTTTACGAAATTTCCGCCTGACGGCCTGCATGTCAACATAGGCTGCAACATTCTGGTAAGGTTTTGTTACCGAACTCCACTGCCTTTTCGAATTCATGCCTACCCGCAAACGGCCTTTAATTAATCCGGCCTGCGCAGGGTTCAGCTCAAGCGGTGCCGCATAATATTGAGAGTAATGCACATCCTGACCGAAAACACCGGCAATAAAAACAGAAAAGAATATGATGCAACAAATTTTTTTCAAAAAAACATTAATTTATGATGTATGCCTTTGCTGATGTAAAAATAATAATTATAACTTGAAAAAATGCGGATTCCATAAAATTAACCCGAAAGGTAAGAGACTAATTGTTTATTTTTGCAAAAAAAATGTTATGATACAACGTATTCAAAGTCTTTATCTGTTGCTGGCTGTAGTGGCTTACGCGTTGCTGTTTTTCTTTCCTATAGCCCAATATACTGTGTTGGATGAATCTTATTATTTTTCCATGTTTGAAATTCCCAGGGGCAATAGTAATAGTACCCTGCCTTTTCTCATCGTGGTCGGCCTGTTGGCCCTGAGTTGTCTGATTACTATCTTTCTTTTTAAAAAACGACCACTCCAGATAAAAATTACGGCCATTACGCTGTTGGTGCACATAGGGTTGATTGCAGCCCTGTTTTATTCGGCTGATAACCTTATTGCCGGCTCGCTCACAAAATGGGTTGCCGAACAGGGCGCCACCAATGCAAATGTTGTGCCCACCTACAAAGCTGGAATGTATATCTCTCTGATTCCTATAGTATTTATCGTGTTTGCGCACAAAGCCATACGTAAAGATGAACGCATGGTTAACACTTCCGACCGTCTGCGGCCCTAGTGTTTATCCAGTTCCAGTATCTCCATATCTTTTAAATTGCTTCCATCGATAACAAAACGCACTAGGGTTATTTTTGTGTGAAAACCGTATTTTCCGGCTGCTCCCGGATTGATATACAACAAATTCTGCCGCTGGTCGTATTGAATTTTGCAGATATGAGAATGGCCACAGACGAAAATGGTGGGTTTTAATGATTCGATGGTAGAACGGGCCTTGAGGTCATATTTTGAGGGCGTACCGCCAATATGGGTAATAAAAATCCTGTGTTGCTCCACTTTAATAAGTTGTTTCTCAGGAAACCGCACCCTGAGTTCCTGCCCGTCGATATTGCCATAAACGCCTATCAGGGGTTTGAATTCTGCGAGTTGCTCTGCTGTATCCAGGTTGCCGAAATCTCCGGCATGCCATAGTTGATCGCAGGAGGCAAAAAAATCAAAAATTTTTTCGTGAAGAAAACAATGGGTGTCGGATAAAATACCAATACGGGTCATGTTGAATGGAAATTATTTTTTTTTACACTTGCAATATCCGTACGAAATAGATATTCAACTGCTTGATCGTAATACTGACTGCCTGCAAGCGGATAATTATGGCAGCAAATTTAACATTTTAACCCGTTTCCTATTGAAATTTCTAACACCATATTTCTTAATGGCTGTCCGAAAGTGGCCTCCAGAAAATATTCCAGAAAGCACTGCTTCAGTTTTTCTGAAAAGAGTTTGCCGCAGCAATTTTCTTTTATTATCCTGTATTCGGCAACCTTGCCATGGCTGTCAATTTTAAAATCCACTGTTAGCACTGCTTTTTCGCAACGGGCGCAGCTTAGAGTGATGTTGTTTTCTTTCAGGCAATTGTAAAAACAGCAGTCAAGCCAGGCTTTATGCATGTTAATCCATACCATACGGGCCTCATCCGAATCAAGGTTTTGATAACTGATTATGGAATCGATTTTATGATTAGTGTCTTGTTCCTGTGCTGGTAGGGCGATGCCGCTTAGGATTACGGCAATAAAAACAAGTAATCTTTTGATACAATTCATCGGGCGGTTTTTTTTAGATTATTTACAATTACCAATGTCATTATTCGATGTATGGGGTTTTTACCGGAAGCCTCTGTGAGAAATATGAATTATAATGTACATTTGCATGAATAAAAGTACGAAAAATGAAGTATATAGTAAAACAAAAATTATGGTCGCTGGCTGATCAGTTTTGTGTAAGGGACCAGCAGGATAATGTTGTTTTTATTGTAGATTCGGAGCGCTTTACCCTGGCGAAAAAATTGTTTTTGTCGGATAAACAGGGGAAGATATTGTTTAGGATGGAACAAAAACTAATGAAATTGCTGCCTGTTTATGAGATTTATAAAGGAGATATTTTGTATGCGGTTTTGAAAAAGAAACCCGGTTTTCTGAAAGCGAAAATTGAAATTGAGCAAAACGGCGCTCCCTTACTGATTTCGGGCGATAACTTGTCGCTGGAGTTTTCCATTACCAAAGAAGGCAACGAGATGGCCAAAATATCAAAAAAATGGTCGGGCCTTTCTGATACGTATGCTGTGGATATTGCATCCGGCGAAAATGAAGCTTTTATTATTGCCCTGGTGATTTGTATCGATGAGATGATTTATGAATAAATATATCCTATTCTAAGACCATAGTTTAGAATGTTTAAAAGAAATTATTTGCTTTTCATTTTCTTGTTTCTCTATCTGGTTTTAGGCCTGTTGACGATATTTTTTTTCGATGGCACCGGCGATGCAGGCGATAGCGTGATGCACTACCTGCTTGCCCGTTATGCTCCCAGGCATCCCGAACTTTTTTTTAATCACTGGGCAAAACCGGTGTACGTTTTATTGGTTTCTCCCTTTGCACAATTGGGGTTGAACGGAGTGAAACTTTTTAACCTGCTGGCACTAATGCTCACCATTATTTTTACTTACCTGTCAGCAAGGATACTGAAAATCAGTAATAGCAATATAGTGCCCGTATTCATTATTTTTGCTCCTTATGTATTTGCACAAACATTTTCGGGTCTTACCGAACCCTTGTTTGCACTTTTTCTGGTTGTTGGTATTTATCTGGTACTCAAAGATAAGCCTATGCCGGCAGCCATTGTTATTTCTTTTTTGCCCTTTGTACGTTCCGAAGGCTTGATTATTATTGGTGTTTTTGCGCTGTATTTTATTTTCAAAAAAAACTGGTCAAATTTGCTCTGGCTTTTATGTGGGCATGTGTGCTATTCTCTGGCAGGATACTTTGTTAACCACGACTTGCTATGGGTATTCCGCAAAATACCTTATGCCAGTTTAGCAAGCCCCTACGGAAGCGGTTCAATTTTTCATTTTGTTTATCAGTTATTTTATGTGCTTGGTGTTCCGGTTTTTATACTTTTTTTGCTGGGAGTTGTCAGCTATTTACCGCGATGGACTGGTAAAAATCATAACAAAATCGCTGAAAATTATTTTTTAATTCTTGGATGTGCCATTACATTTATTGTGGCGCACAGTATTTTTTGGAAATTCGGAATTTTCAACTCTATGGGACTTAAGCGTGTTTTGATTGGCATTATACCATTACTGGCCCTGATTGCCCTGCAGGGTTTTAACCTGATTTCAGAAAAAATTTTTTCATCACGGCCTCTTAAACTCACGGTGCAACTGATTGTCGTGGCCTACATACTTATTTTCCCATTTACAGGGAATCCCGCAGCCCTCAATATTAACAAAGACTTGTCGCTCGATAAAGGCCAGCAAAAAGCCTGGGAGGTAGCTTCATTCGTAAACAAAAATTTTGCTTCCCGGGGTAAAATGGTTTATGCTTATCCGTACTTTTCTGTAACTTTTGATATGGATCATTTTGATAAAGCAAAACATCTTGAATTAAACCGTGATGCCTTACATTCGCTTCACGCGGGCGATCTGGTTTTATGGGATGATTGGTTCGCTTATAAAACATTGGATATTTCACCGGAGTTCCTGGAAAATACTCCCGGAATAAAAAAAATTAAAGAGTTTTATGCCGAAGGCGCTTCATCAGCAACTTTTATTTTATTTGAGTGCAAATAAATTGTATATGAGACTATTATGGCTTGATATTTGTGGCAATTATTATCCGACTTTTTCATTTTTTTTAACCAAGATAAAAAAGCAATGAAAAAATTATCTTTGTTTTTAATTGTCGTTTTTAGCTGGTATGGCTCTGATGCACAGTCGAATATCCAGAAGGTTGCTATTCAGAGCCAGGCCGCCCAAACCATTGGCGCCAGTACTACTGGACAACAAAAAACGGTAACCACAGTTCAGTCTGCTAACAATTATCAAGCGGCCGGCAGTAATGCTCCCGTTAATACTACATCACAACAGACTAATGTTAATAATTATGTTCCTGTAAATCAGGCTTTTAGTTCTGGCAGGAAATCAGGACATTACAGGTTTTATGTAAAAAGCCCGGCAAGGAACTTTGCTCTTAATGCCGATTATCTGGTACCTGCAATAAAAACCACGCTCTTTTCAGCTTGTTACGCAAATAAAAAAGCTTCCGCTGCACCAAAAAATTACTCAAGTTATTATCGATTCGATACAGTTAATTATACTCGTTTACTCCCCGATATACTGCCGGTAACAAAATGGGAATCAGGCCGTGGCTCGGTGACTACCAGGATGCATTTAGCATTGGTCGAAAATAATAATACACTAAAATACAGGTGCTTAAGCAATAATGTTTTTGAAAATAGCGGCTTGAATTGGTATAGTATTCATCTGGCCTCGTTTAACAATCTTGATTACTGCCGTGCGGCTATTCGGTATATAAAAGGCAGGTACAAAACAGAGGTGTTTCTTTTTGATGATTTTTCTGTTTATAAGCGTTACCACCTGGTCATGGGTAAATACCGGAAATTTTTTGTCGCAGAAAATATGCTTCGTAAAATCCGCAAAGAAATGCCCGGAGCTTTTGTAGTAAATTGGAACAACTATTATCAGCGGATATTGTTTTCGCAGGATTGACCACCGTACAGTAATAATTATTTTTTCATTCTTTTTGAACTTAGGTGATTTTGTATTAATATTGTATAAAAAAAATATGAGAAATTTACTGTTCTTTGCAGTGATTACTGCGTTTGTTCTGGCTTTTGCGGCCTGCGAAAAATGTTATGACTGTACCAAGAAGTGCGGAATATGCACAAAAGAGGGTTATGAAACATTGGCCGGCTGTCAGGGCGATACCGCGCTAAACGGCTTCTCGGTCGAGGCTTGGAAGCTTCATCTCGAAAGCCTGGGATATACCTGCAACTACAACAATACCGTGGAAAATGTGTGTGGGAAGGAAGATAAAGAAGAACTTTCCGGCAAGTTTTACGAATGCCTCGAAGAGTAATTTCTTAGCCTTTTTCGCTTATTTGTTTTAGAAGATCCCTATTAATGATATTTATTTCCTTGCCCGAAATTTCGATAATTTTATCGCTGCTGAACTCGGAAAGGACACGGCTCACGCTTTCCCTTGATGTTCCGACCATATCTCCCAACTCGCTCTGAGTCAGAGGAAAAATAAATTTTGAATCCTTAAATATTTTTTCGGACATACACAGCAATGTTTCGGCAATCATCCCGGTCATCTGTTTTTGTGATTGGCTGGTATAACGCTGGTAATCGTTCAGCTCGTTCTGGCATAATTCCACAATTATTTCATACGCAAATTTGCCATTGTTGTAAATGAGATTTTTGAAAAGAGCGATATCTATAAAGCAAACCGAGGTTTTTGCCAGTGCGGTGGCCGAAAATTGATTGATTTTGTCCCCTAAACTGGTTGGAAGGCCCAAATATGATGGCGCCCTGACAATTCGAAGAATTTTTTCACGCGCCGGCCCGTGCATATGTATTTTTGCAATGCCGCTTTTCAAAAAGGCTATATTGAGCGATAAAGCTCCCTGCCTGAAAATATTATCACCTTTTTTGAAATGAACCTCCACGCTATTGTTTTCCATCACTTCCATCTGTTCGGATGACAGGCTGCTCGCCGCACCGCATTTGGTGGTGCAATCACTACATTTTTGCATGATCATTGGTTTTTCGGTGGTTAAAGATAATAAAAAAAGATACCATATGTGATATAAATCACATTTTTTTTTGCAAAACCTCACATAAATTTTTGTCAAAACAAAAATAAACATAAGTACCTTTGTTATAAACCAAAAAAAATATAAATATGAGTAACGAATTGGAACAACAAATACTTGATTTACAGAAAAAAATCGGCAAAATGGAAAAAGGTACTAAAGACCAGCTTTCCATGGTGGTATTTTCCGGCGATCTCGATAAAATACTTGCAGCCATGATCATCTCAACGGGAGCCGCAGCTTACGATATGAAAGTAAAACTCTTTTTTACTTTTTGGGCTACTGCTGCATTACGCGACCCGAAAAAATCCGTTTCCGGCAAAAACTTTATGGCCAAAATGTTTGGCATGATGTTGCCCAAGGGTATGAACAAAATTAAATTATCCAATATGCACATGATGGGCATGGGCACTTCCATGATCAAAGATTTGATGAAAAAGAAAAAGGTGGCCTCACTGCCCGAAATGTTTAAAACTGCCGGCGAACTCGGCGTACAGATCAATATCTGTGAGATGTCAATGGATCTGATGGGTTTTAAACGCGAAGAAATGATTGACTATCCGAACATACAGGTTTGCGGAGTGGCCACATTTTTAGCCGATGCATCAGAAAGTAAAGTGCAGTTATTCATTTAATCAAGTAGCACCTTTTTTTTAACCGCAAAGGACGCAAAGTTTTTTCGCAAAGGACGCAAAGGTAATTATGACAGAAAACGAATTGTCAAACAATATAATTGGTCTCGCTATTGAAGTTCACAAGGCATTAGGCCAGGGGCTTCTTGAAAGTGCTTATAAAGAATGTTTATTTTTTAGTATTAAGCAATCGGGATTTTTGGTAATTAAAGAAAAACCAATGCCTCTTATTTTTCAGGATGTTAAACTTGAGTGTGGATATCGAATTGATTTGCTGGTTGAAAATAAATTAGTTATCGAAATTAAAAGTGTTGAAGCTTTAAATGATATTCATTTGGCTCAAACCTTGACTTATCTCAAACTTGGCGATTATAAGCTCGGTTTGCTAATTAATTTTAATGTATTAAAACTAAAAGATGGTATCAAAAGGGTGGTAAATAACTTGTAAATTCTTTGCGCTCTTCGCGTAA
>DAONFU010000060.1:0-12934 GCA_035403765.1 Bacteroidales bacterium | reverse complement strand
AACTTTTTTATGGAAAACACCGGCGTTATTATGTGTAACTGGGGCAAAAACTTCCGTTTTAAGGGAGGCTATAAACTCTGCTACGGCGACTATCCCTTTGGCAAACAATGGCATCTGCTGCCTACGCTGGATATTGTTTTTGGAAGCAAATAAACAATTAATAGGACCCGTAACGTTTTCTGATAAACCATTCCGAGCTCAACAGGGCAAGAATTATCAGAAACACCCAAAAAAGGTTAACCACATCACTGAATCGTTTTTTGGTATAAGTTACCGACTTCACATCGTCGCGGGCTTTCAACAGGTCGGGAATTTGTGAAAGTTGTCCCGGATAAAGCATCTTTCCATTACTTTTTTGGGCCAGTGAAAACATCAGCTGATGGTCGGCTAACAGGTTGAGCGATTCAACATTTACCGGCACCACAGTGAATACTCCCGATTTCTGTATGTGGGTCGAGCCTGCTTTGACTTGTGCAAGAAAACGGTAATCGCCAAGCGGAAAAATACCAGCATCGATATGATAGGCATGGGCTGTACGCGAAAAAGTAAAAGGAAAAGTTTTATTCGCTGCATTGGTGATACTGAGCGTTACTTCAGGGTCGTTGACCAGTTCATAACTATCGTTATATACTTCCGCATCAAATTCTACGGCTTCGTTTTCATAGAATTTATTTTTCACGTTTACACGAAAACGATCTTTATCAACTTTTACGGATAGATATTGTATCGTTTTGTGTACAAGTTCATTAAATGCCAACTGATTGCCTGTTTGCAGGTAGTTTTGCATACGCCATCTCCAGAGTCCTTCTCCAGCCACAATTCCTGTTTTGGGCTCCGAGGCGGTATTAAACATCACCAGCGGTTTTTGTGTTTGTACGCTGCCGATTTTCTGGTACATAAGCACATTTGCGGAATTACTTTTTGAGTATTCTCCAAAGGGAACCGACAGCGCGGGGAAATCGGCACTCACCTTTTTCAGTTCTTCGGAAACGGTAAACAGCGCAAAGTCGTTGGCCACAGTGGGTGAAGCTTCGTCATATTTTCCGGCAGCCTGCCTAATACTCAGGCCAGTTTTCAGATTGTTGAAAGCGGCCATATCAGACGATTCGCCGAGGATATACAAGACCGGAATTTTGTTTTCGATAATACTTTGCAACAGCGCCTGGTAATTCTTTCCCTTGAGCGGAATTTGATGCACAATAGCCAGGTTGTATTCTTTTAATGATTTGTTGAACTTGTCGGCAACAAATTCGTCAACCTGATAGATTTTACTGGTTTCTATGCTTTGTTTCAGGGCAGCTATGTCGGGATGCGGAGCTCCGGCCAGCAACAAGATCTTTTCGCGACCATCCAGCACTTCCACAAACACATCCTGGGTATTGTTGATAAAACTAATCTCGCCCTCCAGCGCCGAAACACTAACACGGTAATGCTGCATGCCGTTCTCTTTGGCCTCCAGCTGAAACTGCAGGGTTTCGAGGAAGCGCGAGCCACTGATGTCAATAGTTTTGGTAAACAGGGTTTCACGGCCTTTCGTGATGGTTAGGGTGGCTTTTTGCCCTGCGCATTTGTCGGCCTTGAGCACTATTTCCAGAGGGAAGATGTTTCCAAGGTAACTCATTCGGTTATAATTGACGCGTGAAATAATGAGGTCTTTCTGAATGTTGGTATCGCCCAGGGCAATAGTATAGAAAGGGTATTTCATAGTTCCGGTCAGATACAGCGGGTTGCTGCCTTTGTTGTACACGCCGTCGGAGGCCAGTATCACCGCACCTACATTACGGTTTGCATAACGTGCCTGTATTTCGTCGAAGAGAAGCGAAAAATCGGTTTGTTTTTCATTATAAGTATATGCAGTGCCTTCGCTCACTTTTTCGCCGAATGTAAATGTTTTGACATCATAATCTTTGCTCAGGGTGGCAATAAGTTGCCGGAATTCATTGGAATACCGGGTTCGGATATTGGCAGAATCTTTGCAGAAAACAGGCGACTGCGAGTTGTCCTGCGCCATGATGATAAGCGGTTTTTCGGTTGTGCGGCTGCGTGTCATAACCAGGGGCGACAACAACAAAAAAGCAATAAGAAAAACCGCCAGGGTGCGCAAAACGAAAAGGATTCGTAGTGTGCTTTTTTTGAAATCGTATTTTTGTCCTCTGAAATACAACAACATGGCATATGCTATACCCAGCAGCAGGCAGGGAATGGCCAGCCATAAAGAATACTCGGTGGTGAGGTTAAAAAATGACAAGGATTATTTTTGTGAGCAAAGATAAAGATAATTACAGTACTTATTTGAAATAAAATCCCCGAAAAGCATACCTAACAATGGATTTGAACGATAATTAATTACCGCCGCCGGTGCCCACAAAATAATCATCCTTATCTTCAAATAAAATATTAAAAGTGGTCAGGCTGCCATAAATGCGTGTGATGTATTGCTGCATGTTAACCTTATCCTGGTCAGACAGTTGAGGGTGGCTGTTGATATTCTGTTCGAGCACGCGCAGTCGGTCGCGCAACATTACAATCTTATGAAAAAATGCTTCTATGGGTATTTCTTTGGGTTTTAATTCTTCTTTGCCGGGTTGCAAAATCAGTTTGCCTCCCTCCCATTTTTCGCCCATTGGAACCACTTCCTGAAAAGCACCGTATTTGTCGAGAAAATGAATCATCAGCTGTTCAAAAGCATCCAAATCTACCGGAGCCGCCTGACTGCCGATCTGGCCTTCATAATATTCTATTACTTCAATTTCTTTGTTGCTTTTTGAAAATTCCATTTTGCCGCCACGCGTAAAAATAATCTCGTAATTAGAGATATTTACTTTACTGACGACTCCTTCGCCATATCGCTCGTGGTCCACTCTGGTTCCTACGGTAAGTTCTTTTTCCATAATTAGTATTTTTTGTTTACTGAAGCACTCCCTGATACTGATTCTTCCATTTCCGGTGTTCCTTTATACAGCACTTTGGCATTACCTGAGGCGCTCACATCGAAGGTGGTGATTACATTTACAATAGCGGCGGCATTGCCCGAAGCCGAAAGGTCCAGATCATCGATATTCATGTTGGCGGCATCGAAATTGGCTGTGCCGGAGGCCGTGATATCGGCTGAAAAAACATTACCGGAGAATATTACGGAGCTGTTGCCGCTGGCCTCCATATTCAGACTAACTGCATTGATCTCCGCAATCATTTTGCTAGTGCCTGAAACGGCTACGTCAAGCCTGTCGAAGTTCAGCTTGTCGGACGAAATAGCATAGGTATGGCCTGCCACCGCTATGTTGCTTATTTTATTGAACGTCACGTAAATATTTATGCCATGGGTGCTGTGCACCGGTTTTTTCAGTTTTATCTTCAGTGTGCTGTTGCTGACGTCCGCCCTCAAGCAGTCCAATAGGTTTTCATCTGTTTCCACTTCAAGTTTCGCTTGGTCGCCCTGTTTTAGAATGACCTTAAAAATCCCGTCCAGTTCTATTTTATCAAATTCGGTAAGTTGAATTTCCTTTTTAATTATGGCTCCATTGCCTTTAACCGGCAGGTTGTCCATACATGAAGTAATACTACAAATAAAACTTGTAAAGAAAATAATAACAGTTAGGTAAATAATTTTTTTCATTAGGATTCAGGTATTATTTTAAGATAATTTTATCAATATAAGGTTTGTTAA
This sequence comes from Bacteroidales bacterium, assembly GCA_035403765.1. Taxonomy (GTDB): domain Bacteria; phylum Bacteroidota; class Bacteroidia; order Bacteroidales; family CAIWKO01; genus CAIWKO01. The sequence continues at coordinate 9,267 of DAONFU010000060.1, read as the reverse complement.
AATAGCCGTTCAGCCGCTTAAGGATTTCGGATTTAATAAGGTTCAGTTCGTTACGGACTATCGAAGAATCGAGCTCTATATAAAGTACACGTTTATCAACATGGAGCTTGGTGGTATGCTGGGCAATCATCTTACCAACAATTTCCTCCCATTTTTCTATCATGGTGGCTTCATTCAGCTTTCTATCGAGTCTGTAGTACTCAATCAGCTGCCTGATTACATCTTTCAATGGTTTTTCCTGTTGCATAATCAGAGGGTTATTTCTTCTGCATTATTGTTGCTTATCATAAACACCTTTCCCTGTGAATTGATTTTTTTCATAGTGTTAACCATCCTTTCTTTTTGGGTATCGGTAATAAAAACCTGTCCGAAATTATTATCTGCGGCCAGTTTCACCAGGTGTTCCACCCTTTCATCATCGAGTTTATCGAAGATATCATCAAAAAGCACCACCGGTTTATAGCCTTTCATGATTTTGATATATTCGAACTGGGCGAGTTTAATGGCAATGGTATAGGATTTCTGCTGTCCCTGGGAGCCAAATTTTCGCAGCGGGAAATCACCGATATTAAATATCAGGTCGTCTTTATGGATGCCACAGGTGGTGTATTGTACTATCCTGTCTTTGGCAAGGCTTGATTTTAGCAGATCGGCCAGGTGAGCATTGTTAAGCTGCGAGTCGTAAGTCATGGAAACGCGCTCTTTTTTTCCGCTGATCAGTTCGAAATAGTAGTTAAAGTAAGGCAAAAAATCCAGGATGAAAGAGGTTCTTTTAGCATATATCTTAGTCCCAAGGACTACCAGTTGGTTATCCCATATCTCCAAAGCATCAGCGTCGAAGGAGTTGTTTTCGGCAAAAATCTTGAGCAGTTTATTACGCTGAAATAGAGCTTTGTTGTAGTTTATCAGGTCATCGAGGTACACATGGTCGAACTGGCTGATAAAACTGTCGAGAAACCTTCTGCGTTCTTCGCTGCCACTATAGATCATGTCGGAGTCGTGCGGCGACACCATTACCAGGGGATACAGTCCGATATGATCGGCCAGACGGCTGTACTCTTTTTTGTTCAATTTAAAAACTTTGTGTTGATTGCGCTTTTGTCCGCAGAAAATGGAGTCGGGGTTTTCGGGATTTTTTACCCAGACACCCTGAATGGTAAAAAAATCAGCCTCGTGCAGGATATTTTGCGTGTCAATAACATTGAAATAACTCTTGCAAAACGAAAGGTAATGTATCGCATCGAGCAGGTTGGTTTTTCCAACCCCGTTGTTTCCAACAAAACAGTTGATTTTTTCCGAAAAACTCAAGTCCAGTTCCGGATAATTTTTAAAGTTGATTAATGCAATTTTTTGCAGGTACATAATGGATTAGTTAGGTGAAAATCCTGAAAAGAGCTCATTATTACTTTTTTTTTTACCATAAAGTATATTGTGTATAGCGGTATGGGCCCACAGGGCTTTGACACCCCAGTTGATTTCAAACAATACCCTTAAGGCATGAACGGCATTCTGCTGCGCTGCCAACCTATTCTTCTGGTAGAGCAAAAGAAAATCTTTCAGGTCTTGGTAGATATCCGCCAGGTTTTCGGCAATGCTGCCTTTCTGCGGTTTGTTCTCAAACTCATCATCGTTGCCGATAAAATAAAAGCTATCGGTTGTGCCTGTTTTGTCCAATAATGCCAGATAAATCTTTTCCCATTGTTCAAGCGTAACGAAGCGCTCGTTGGCATCCTCGTCGTCCACAAATACGTCGGGGAGCATAGTACCTTTTAGATATAGTAAGGGCAATACTTTTTGCAGGTAAGTATAGATGAATATGATATCGTATTTGCCATTTTCTTCAAGAAAAACACACAATTCGTTGGCTACCGTAATAAATTCCAGCACGTTGCGCGACTGAACTATTTCTTTTGATTCTTTACCCATAGACAAAAAATGTTTTGAGAAAACAAATATAATTTCAATTGCTTATTAATTGCAATTTTTTTTTAAAATTTGCTTTTTGCAGAAATAACTTATATATTTGTTTTTTTTACAGAAAGACAGAAAAATATTACATAACTGAGATATCAGTTTTGTAAACTTTTTTTTGCATTAAAATTTTATTTTATTTTTTACTCAGGAACAATTCCGGACCAGGTAGCATATCATTCCTGCCGAACAAAACAAGCTGAACAAAATGAACAGGAAGGAATTAAAGAAAAAATTAGTGGATTTGTGTACGCAGATGCATCAGCAAACGGTTGAAAGGCTTACAGAAGAAATGAATGAAGCCTATCAGAATGCGGCGGAATATGGTAATCCCGAAGATTGGTTGGATACTTACAAAATGGATATGCTCCGCAAACGGGATGCCTGCTCGTTGAAACTTCAGAAAGTGGGCGAAGAAATGAAAACGCTGGAGTTGATAAATCCGGAAAAAATATTGGATAAGGCGGCCTTTGGCTCGGTGATAATCACCGAAACCCAGAAATTATTTATCGCAGTAGGCCTGGGCAAGGTAGTTGTTGATGATGAAACCTATTTTGTTATTTCGCAGTCGGTGCCCTTGTTTCATGCCATGAAAGACCACAAGGCCGGCGATATCTTCAGGTTTCGCGATACGGAAGATAAAATACTGGAGGTGTTCTGATTATACGGCAAAATTTCCCGTCAACTTGTTTTTTATGGGGTTTGCATACATATTGAGTATCAGATTCAGGAGATCCCTTTTAGGATAAAATTCGTCGAGTTTGTTGGATTTTTCCTTCAGATAATCAATAAATTTTTCTTTTGATTCCACGGTATATCTATCGCTAAATACTGCGCTGCCATTGAGCAGGTCGTAGGCAATGAAGTTGGTATCCCACAATTTGTATGCGCTGTAGATACGGTTGTCAATTATGGAGGCCAGTCCTTTAAGAAAATCGTTGGCATGGAGTTCTTTCAGCGCATCAAAATCTTTATCTGTCAATGCGCTGCTAAACGAAACCTCCACCCTTCCCTTATAACCAAGTATTCCGGTAATCATGCTCTGAAAATCGGCCTCTTTGGTTTTTGCAAAAGGGCCACCAAATGCCGCCGAAAACAGTTCAATTGCCTTAAACATATCGCAGGGGTCGTATTCATAAGAAAGGGCGACAGGAAAAAGATTCATGTTCTTAAAAATCTCCCTTTCCTCGCCATCATGGCTCATGGCAAGCATTTTCAGCAGGCTGTACTGGGTTTTGTCGCTGCCATCTTTCGAACGGCCTTCGCGTTGCGCTATCCACACGGATTCTTTTCGTTCTGACAAGGTGTGAGCTATATAAGAAGAAAGCAGTTTTGAATATTCGTATAATTCGCGGGGGGGGATGTTACGCCTGACAATAAAACTCTTATTGATACGGACAAGATTGGTAATCATTGGCGAAATCAGCAGGTTACCCCCTATGGCTACCTGCGTGGTTTTGTACCCATGCTTGAAAAGCAGCATATTTAAAAACGAAGAATCCAGAACGATATCTCGGTGGTTGGTAATAAAAATATAAGGTCGGTCTTTTTCAACACGGTCTATTCCTGTGCAGGCAAGCCCATCCATGGAGCTTTTTATGATACGGTCGAGCACCGGCAGCACAAACAACCTTTGAAATTCTTCAATGGATGTGATTCCTTTGAGCATAGCATATACCTCATTCCTGTCCTGCCCGGGCAGCAAATGGCGAATAAAAATGGCAAACTCGGGGTCCCTTATCAGTTCGGCAATAGCATTATTAACTTCTTCATCGTAGTAGGGCCGTAATTTATCGTATTCATTTTGCATTGGTGTCATCAGTTTTTTCTATTCATTATTCACTCGGTTTTTATTCGTCAGACTTATTCGTAAACCTCCATATTTTCCTCCTCATCGCGGTCGCTAAAACCGCCGAAGTATATTCCTACGGACAGTTGCGGCGAACTGAATTTACATTGTTTGTATTTGTCGAAATCTATTCCTGTTACAAAATTATAACCCAGTCCTATATTGGCTTTCAGCCAGGAAGTGATGTTAATTTCCAGTTCGATGCGCGGCGAAATCACAAAAATCTTGTCATTGGTATATTCCAGGCGGTAATCCACATTGTGAATATAGGAATTGTTCACCGAATCGGTCAGGTGAATATTTCCCCAACCAAACCGTGAGCTGACACCAAAATGAACCCTTTTGTCCGGAAAAAAAATCCCTCCCATCCAAATGCCGGCATGGCCGTAGTTTATCCTCAATGGCTTGCCGAAATAGTAAAGCGGCCGGTCATCCTGCAGGTATTCATCCGGAATTATCAGGTCTTTGATAGTATGATTAGAGACTGTAGTAAGACCATATCCGCCAAGAAAGAAACAATTGTTGATCATCAAAGCGCCACCTGCTCCCAGCGCCTCAGAAAGCTGCTTTTTCAAAATAAATGTCTCGGAAATCAATCCTCCGAAACCGCTCAGCATCACTTTGGGGCTTTTTTCCTGTTGTGTTGTTTGTAAAGTATCCTGCGCCTGCAAAGAAAAAGCAAAAAAAATAAAAAAAAACAAAACAGCCGAGTACTTCATGAAAAACTTTTTTGCAAATTAATAAAAAACTTTGTTATAAAAACCACTAAAAGACTTAATTTTGTGTAACACTATTAACGCAGCAGGCATTTTATAAGTATGGACAGGACTATAAAAATTTTTGTTTTCAGTTTATTTGCAATTTTTTTTAGCTTTATGAGCGACTATGTATCGGCTTATAACGCAAAAGACGATACTATAACCCAGAACCGTGCCTGGAGTTTTGGTATCAACTGCGGGGCGGCTTTTGCCAATAAATATCATGCCAGCTTTTACAGCGGCGCTGCGGGCAACGAAAATACCCTGAGTTATATCCTGGACAACAAATACCATTACGACGAAATCCGCCAGGTAATCAACGATACTTTTTCCTTATTCAGCATGCCGGCGCAGATGAAGTATAAGCCTGCCTTTTGTGTTGGTTTTTATGTCAAGAAAAACCTGAACAACCACCTGGGTATTTTTATGCAGTTCAACCATTCGCGGTTTACCACCGAGGGCGCCTTTGCCCTGAAAATAGGCGCTACTTCTTCGTCGCAGACCTTTGACAGCACCCTCACCTGCCCGGTGTGGGGCTCGGAAGACCGTATCAATATTGACATAGGTGTGGATTATGAATTTCCTTTTGATGAAAAAATATCAGGTTTTGTAGAAGCAGGGTTTAATTTAAACAATACAAAAGTCAGGGAAAACAAAATTGCAATCCAAACCCGCGAATACAGTATCATCAACGTTTATCTAGACCAGCAGTATATACCCAACACCCAGCTTCAGGAATATCCTGTTCGCCAAGGTGGAATTGGGCTGGGTGCCTTTCTGTCGCCGGGCATACGATTCCGGTTTAGTGAGCACCTGGGCCTCGATTTGCTTGGAACAATTTACTGGTCAAAAATCAACCTGAAACATTATGCAGTGTTCCGTCCTCATTATAATGTGATGATTCGCTTTTTGTTTTCCAGCGAATTTCTGAAATCCAACTGACCTTATCAATGGATATTTCTTTCAAAGCCTTGACAGCTTGTGACCTTTGTCCGCGCAATTGCGGTGCCAACAGGTTTGCAGGCAAGAGCGGCTATTGCAGATCGGGCCACGAATACGCCATCAGTTCCGTGGTGGCACATCGGGGCGAAGAACCACCAGTCAGCGGGATGCATGGCATTGCCAATGTTTTCTTCAGTCACTGCAACCTGCAGTGCATCTATTGCCAGAATTTTCAGATAAGTTCTAACCTTTCTGCTTGCAGCAGCAAATATCATCATTTTGAGAAAGTACTGTCCGACATACATAATCTTTTGGAATCTGGCTGCCGGGCCATTGGGTTTGTGTCGCCCTCGCATCAGATACCACAGATGATTTCCATCATCAGAGCTTTTGAAAATTTCAGGCCTAAGCCTGTGTTTGTTTATAACAGTAACGGTTACGACCGTGTTGAAACCCTCAAACAGCTGGAAGGCCTCATAGATGTGTACCTTCCCGACATGAAATACCTCGACAGCGGCCTTGCTTCGGCCTTGTCGGATGCCAAAGACTATCCCGCAGTGGCCCGCAAAGCGCTCAAAGAAATGTTCAGGCAAAAAGGTTCCGTTTTGCATTACCTGGACGAAAATCATGTGGAATCGGGAATGATTATCCGGCACCTCGTGCTTCCGGGATATGTGGAAAACAGCCTGAATGTCTTACGATTCATTGCCGAAGAACTTTCGCCCAAAGTACATATTTCGCTGATGTCGCAGTATTACCCTGTTCATAATGCCTTAATGCGTAAGGACATCAACAGGCCGCTGAACAAAAAAGAATATGATGTTGTGGTGGCAGAGGCGGAAAAACTTGGCCTGACAAACGGCTGGATACAGCAGTTAGACAGCAAAGATCATTACAGGCCGGACTTTGACAATACACACCCTTTTGAGTAACAAGTTAGCGTTGTTTCCATGACAGAAAATAAGAAAATAGAATTCACAGCCCACATCATTCAGCACCAAGGCATGGATGCTGCTTTTGTGGAAATTCCTTTTGACGTGAAAGAATTCTTCGGAAGAAGCAGTAAATTAAAAGTAAAAGCTTTGTTTGATGGAAAAGTTTTGTACCGCGGAAGCCTTTTCCACATGGGACAAGAGACTTATGTTATCGGGCTTACAAAAGATATAAGAAAACGTATTGACAAAACTTTTGGCGAAATGGTACAGGTTGAAATGGAAGAGGACAAAGAAGATCGAACGGTATCTCTGCCTGAAGACGTATCCTGTCTGTTGGCAGATAATGCTGAGGCGGGAGCCTATTTTAACAGCTTGTCATTTACCAACCGCAAGGAATATATATGCTGGATAGAATCAGCAAAAAGGCAGGAAACCCGGATTAACAGGCTGAAAACATTTATGGAAAAGCTTAACAGCCGTAAAAAACTTACTGACCGATGAAAAAACCTTCAGAAAGCCAAAAAATGCCTGATTTTGAGGCGGGGCTATACGACTCCGGCAGAAAAACAGCGGACATGGCTGTAAAGGCCGTAGGAAAGAATCCGGCGCGTTTTGCCCTGCTGGTGGAAATGAGCTTTTCGAAACCCTACCCTTTGTGTATGCGTGCCGCCAGGGTGGTGCAGCTTTGTTGCGAAAAAAACATCAGCTTCATCCTGCCCTATCTGGATGAGGTGATAATAAAAATCAGCACATCCCGCGTGGAAGGGGTAAAAAGAAATTATCTGAAAATTATCGACGAGTTTGTGGATTTCGGCTTGGTAAAAGACAACGCACTTTTATTGAAATCTTGTTTCGACTGGCTGGTAAATCCTTCCGAAACCCTGGGCATCAGGTATTATTGTATCGGCATCATCGAAAAGTTTTGCCGCTATGAGCCGGAGCTATTGGGCGAATTTCTTAATTCGCTGGAGTTATGCCTTGATGAGTCATCGGCAGGCTTCCGCAACAGGGCAATAAAAGTGCTGAAGAAACACAAAAAATTACTTTGATTACAAAAGCGCCTTTGTAGTGTTGAAAAAACAGCCATTCTCCAATAGTGCATTCACACTGTGAACTCCAACAGCTGCTTTATCAGCATATCAAAAACTAAATCCAAAATTCGCTTTGGACTCATTTAGATTAAGAAATGGTACTATTCGGCACGGTCATACCCCGTACTTTTTCCTTTTTCCAGCGCAGGGATGCCGGTTTTCATCCATTGTGGCATAGGTTCGCCTTTAAGATAATGATTAAAAAACTGCATCATGCGAATGCTCAGGTCAACACGGTTGGGCCATTTTTCAAGGTTATGTTCGTCGCCGTTATAGTTCAGCATCCACACGGGTTTGTCTAACCTGCGCAGCGCAGTGAAAAGTTCAATGCCTTGATACCAGGGAACAGCGCCATCGTTGTCGTTGTTCATCATCAACAAGGGTGTAGAAATCTTATCAGCGAAGAAGACCGGCGAGTTTTGAATGTACAAGTCTCGATTTTGCCATAAGTTGGCTCCTATCCGACTCTGCGACTGTTCGTACTGCGACATTCTGCTAATGCCTGTACCCCATCGTATGCCGCCATAAGCGCTGGTCATGTTGGTAACGGCGGCGCCGGCCATGGCTGCCCTGTAAATATTGGTGCGGGTAATAAGATAGGCCACCTGGTAGCCTCCCCAGCTCTGGCCTTGTATGCCTATATGGTCTGCATCCACATACCCGAATTTCTTAATGAATTCGGTGCCGCTCACCACACAGTTGTAAGCGCTGTTGCCAGGGTAACCGCTGTTGTAGCGGATGTCGGGGATAAACACGATATACCCGTTGCTGCAATAAATGGAAGGATTAATTATGGAACGGCTCGGCGATGGTATCCAATGCCTGTTGAGGTTGTCGGCATTGCGTTCGTAAAAATATACAATGACAGGATATTTTGTTGATGCATTGAAGTTTTCCGGCTTGTAGAGCAGGCCTTCCATTTTGATACCGTCAAATGATGTCCAGTTCACCAGTTCCACGCTACCCCAAAAATAGTTTTTCTGTTGTGGATTGGCACGGGAAACCTGTATCGGTGCAGAAAACTTCATATCCGTAAACTGGAGGTCGGGAAATTGTGTAAAAGATTCTTTGGTGAATATGAGTTTTTCCGCTTTGCGGGCTTTAGTTATGAAATTCATCTGATAATTGTCGAATATCAGCTTCACCGGTGATTTTGCATTTTTCAGGTTCAAAGATGCGAAGCCGCTTTGCCTGGTTTGGGTATCAAACACGGCCAACAGCAGGTTTTTTTTGGTTTCGATATATTCCGCGTCCCTGTCGGTGCGCACATAACGGTATTCGGTATTGGTGTTTCTTCCGTTTCTGGTGATATTTTCGGGCGCAACAATCATCAGCGGGTCAATTTTCCATATATCGTAGCGGTCGTAAACCAGCACAAATCCGTCATCTTCTGTCCAACCGGCTATACCATAAGGCGAAGGCTGTTCAGGCGCATCATGTTCTTCATCAAAAAATTTCACAGGAATTTTAGTTGTGAGGCAGGTAAAAGTTTTGTTTTTTACGGAATAGGCATTCCATGTAGAATCGTCGTAGTTGTAATAAATAAGGTATTTTCCCAAAGGCGATAGTTTCACATCATTTTGTTGTTTTTTCAGCACCAGCTCTTTCTTGCCAGTGTTTACATCCACTAAAAAATAATCAGCATACGACGCTTCCCAGGATGACAGTTTTTCATAGGGCATATCACTAGTCGCCAAGGCCAGACCGGTATTTTTTTTGAG
>DAONFU010000059.1:3218-13117 GCA_035403765.1 Bacteroidales bacterium | reverse complement strand
CTGTCGTATTGAAAATAGGTTCCGCTGGCATTCGACCATGAGTAGGTAGCTCCGGCATCGCACACATTATTGATAGTTACATAATTTGCCGGATTGTTTGGCATCTTTGCAATATTTACCGAACTATTGGAAAAAGGTCCTGAAATGCCCGGACCACTGACGAAAAACCCAAAAACATCGTTATAGCTCGAATTGCAAAATTCGTCAAACTCTTCTGAACCAAACACGTATTGAAATTTTATGGTATCGGCTATTGGAATAAAGTCAAATTCAAGTACGGCTTTGTCATATACTGTATTTAAAGGCACCAGCGCCTGAAGGTCGGGGTCGCTGCCAGTAGCAGAGCCGGTTCCGGAACTTCCGGTATTATTCGGCCCAATTGCATTGGATCCTTGCCCTGAGGTGATAACAATTCCCTGTGCAAAGCCTAATTGTGTAGCCGCAGCACCTGCGGCGTTAAAACGGCCTATCATGTTGGAGTTGATATTGGCTGCAGAACCATTAAACTGCCCGTTGCTCACGGTAACGCCTGTTCCAACCAACACATTTTGAACTAATTGTATGGGGGTCATCCCCAGCCCTGTGCCCTGCACCACAGTAAGTTGTGCAGCCAGCCTTGAGGAAATCAAAAATCCTCCGACCAGAAAAACACCCAAACAAAACTTAAAGAAAATATTTTTACACATATGCCATATGTTGTTTATTTAAAAAACAAGTTGTATATAATCAGCATCCTATATATGCAAAGTTATAAAGAATTATTGATTTATACGTCATTGCCGCCCAAAAAGTTATAAATATTAATAAAATGATTAATCTTAATTATAACAGATTGCTTATTTTTATAACGGATTAACAGAACAAATAATTGGGGACAGCGCACATAACCGGCAATAAGTTTTTTGACAGGACATCATTTCAAAGGTTTTTTAAAAAGAAATGGTGGGTACTTTTCGCATTAGGATTTTTAATTTTTTTTTGGTTTTCATTGCCACGTCCGCTCTTTAGAGATCCTTGCTGCACGGTGATGGATGATTACCAGGGTGTGTTGCTGGGCGCCCGCATAGCCGCCGACCACCAATGGCGTTTTCCCGCGGGGAAGAGGGTGCCGGAAAAATTTCAGAAGGCGTTAATTATGTTTGAGGATCGTTTTTTTTATTGTCACAACGGACTCAATCCCTGGGCTATGGCCCGGGCTGCTTACCAGGATATCAAAGCCGGTAAAATTGTGAGCGGGGGCAGCACCATTACCATGCAGGTAATACGACTTTCAAGAAAGGGCAAGCCCCGGACTGTTTTTGAGAAAGTGGTTGAGGCTTTTCTTGCGGTAAGGCTTGAGCTTACATACAGCAAGGAGGAAATCCTGGCTCTGTATGCAGCAAATGCGCCCTTTGGCGGTAATGTGGTGGGTATTGATGCGGCAGCCTGGCGTTATTTCGGCAAAAATGCCGGTCGGCTATCCTGGGCAGAAGCAGCCACGCTGGCGGTATTGCCTAACAGTCCTGCGCTGATTTACCCCGGAAAAAGTCATGATAAACTGCTGGAGAAAAGAAACAAAATTCTAAATAAACTCTATAAAAATAATTACATCAGCCATGAAGAATTCCTGCTTGCACAAAACGAGCCTTTGCCCGGGAAGCCTTATCCATTGCCGCAGGCCGCTACTCACCTCCTCGACCGTTCTATAAAAGACGGGTATGCCGGCCAAAGGGTAAAAACCACCCTGGATATCGGCGTACAAACCAAGGTTTTATCTATCGTCGAACGATACCACGAAAAACATGCCGCCAATAAAGTCCATAATGCCGCAGTGCTCGTGCTTGAGGTTGAAACATGTAAGGTACTGGCATATGTGGGAAATACCAACGCAACAAACCATGCCGAATATGGTTGTCAGGTTGACATCATCACCTCGCCAAGAAGTACGGGCAGTATCCTGAAACCCTTTTTGTACGCAGCCATGATCAACGACGGGCAATTGCTGCCGGCAGCCCTTGTGCCGGACATCCCCGTTCAGTTGGGCGGCTTCATTCCTGAAAATTACAACCTGACTTACGACGGTGCGGTACCTGCAAAAAGAGCCTTGTCGCGCTCACTCAACGTGCCGGCTGTCAAGATGTTGCAATCTTACGGGATCAACCGTTTTAACTATGTCTTAAAAAAAATCGGACTAACCACCCTGCGCAAACCACCCTCGCATTATGGCTTGTCAATTATTTTGGGTGGAGCCGAAGCCACCTTGTGGGATATGTCCGGAGCTTACGCCAGCATGGCTCGTACGCTAAATCATTACCAGCCTTATGATTCCCGCTACGATAAAGAAGACTTTCGCCCGCCTGTGTATATTTTTCAGGATGTAAAAAAGAAAAGGCCGGGCACCGAAAAATCTTCAGTGCTAAGTGCCTCATCCATCTGGTTTACCTTTGAAGCCATGAACGAAGTTTCCCGGCCCGATGAGGATATGGAATGGCAACAGTTTTCTTCATCGGCTAAAATAGCCTGGAAAACCGGCACCAGTTACGGAAGTCGCGATGCGTGGGCGATAGGCGTAAACCCCAGGTATGTAGTGGCTGTCTGGACAGGAAATTCTGACGGTGAGGGCAGGCCGGGAATGACCGGATTAACTTATGCTGCACCCATTATGTTTGAAGTTTTTAAATCGTTAAAGCCAGCGGGTTGGTTTTACGCACCATACGACGATATGATCCGCCTGCCGGTGTGCAGGCACAGCGGATTTAAAGCGACAGCGGTGTGTGAAGAGGTTGATACCGTGTGGATTCAGAAAAACGGCACCAAAAGTCCCAATTGCCCGTACCATCAAATAATAAAACTCGATGCCAGCGGGCAGTGGCGCGTAAACAGCGAATGTGAACCGGTAGCTGCTATCCATTTTCAAAAATGGTTTGTGCTGCCTCCCGTGATGGAGTATTTTTATAAGTCGAAAAACCCCTTTTACCGCGTGTTGCCACCTTACCGCGACGATTGTGTGCCGCAGGAATCAGGTGCCGGGCCGGATATGATCTACCCTAAAAATAACAGCCGCATATATATTCCTGTGGATCTTAACGGGGTGCGCGAAAAGGTTGTTTTTAAAGCAGCTCACAATTCAACAGGAATAAAACTCTATTGGTATCTCGATAATGTGTTCATAGGCATCACCAGCGATTTCCATCAGATGGCGCTTGCGCCGGAAGCCGGCAAACACAAGTTAACGCTGGTGGATCAGAAAGGACAGCATTTGTCGGTGAATTTTGAAATCATCGAAAAAAAAAGGCAGAATAAACCCTGATTATCTGACCAGGGAGATATTGCCCTTTTTCCGGGTTTCCGCTCCATCGGCCCATGTTACAATAAGCCGGTACACATAAACGTCGGAAGGCATTTTTTTCCCTTTGAAGGTTCCGTCCCATCCTAGCGAAATATCTTTAGATTCAAAGATTTCTTCGCCCCAGCGGTCGAATATAATCCAGTCAATAAAAATATCTTTGCCGTGGACATAAACCACATCATTAATACCATCGCTGTTGGGCGAAAAAACATTGGGCACATAAACAACAGGGTCTATACAGTCGGCTAAAATATTAAATTCAATGGGTTCAAAAACAGTTCAATATTTTGTCCGGCAATATTCGTGAGGGTTAAAAACTGACAGGCCCAATATCTTTGAATTAAAAATTGTTACCGGCCTATTTTGCCATCAGCCCGTTAAATAATACTTTTGCACTCAATTAAAAGAATAATTTATGAAGAGAAAAACTGTTTTAACCTTAATTGGTTTTTTATTTTTCAACACGGTATTTGGACAAGCAGATTCGTCCTTGGTCTATTTTACAAAAGACATTAGTGCGGAGGGCATGTTGAAAGTTTTCTCTTTCATTGAGCAAGAAGTCAGCGGTAAGGTTGCCTTTAAAGTGCATTTTGGCGAAGAAGGAAACCAAAACTACCTGCCTGCCGGAATGATGAAACCGCTGGTAAAGAAGCTGGATGCCACCCTGGTGGAAACCAACGTGCTGTATGTCAGTAAAAGGCACTACACCAAATCGCACATACAATTAGCCAAAAATCATGGGTTCACTTATGCGCCGATAGATATTCTTGATTCGGAGAAAGACAGCGGTATTGTTGTCGGCACCAAACATTTTGATACCATATATACCGGATCTCACTTTTTTGATTACGATACTTATGTTATATGTTCTCATTTTAAAGGGCATGGGAGTGCCGGCTTTGGCGGTGCAATAAAAAATGTCAGCATGGGTTTGGCGGCCATACAAGGCAAACGGGCTATGCACGCCAACGATGTCCCCACCGTGCATCCCGACAAGTGTACCAACTGCAGAGCATGTCTTAAAGAGTGTCCTTCGGGTGCCATAACATTAAATCCCTTGACTATTGACAAAAGCAAGTGTATAGGATGCGGAAAATGCATCAGTACTTGCCCTGTGCAGTCTTTTTCGGCTCCACGCGGATCGGCCAAAGAAATTGTTTTTCTGGAGCACCTTGTTGAATACGCCAAGGTGTTGACCGGACAAAAAAAGATGGTATATATCAATGTCCTGGCTAATATTTCAAAGTCGTGCGACTGTGCGGGTACTGCCCCCAAGCCGTTCCTTGTGAATATCGGAATTTTGGCATCCACGGATATAGTAGCTATTGAAAAAGCCAGTCACGACATGGTGGACAAGGCCTGCGAATGTGATGATGCGTTTGTGAAGGCCGGCAATCCCAGTGGCAAACACCAGATTGATTACGCCGCTGATCTAAAAATGGGAAATCCTGTATATAAGCTGATAACCGTAGATAAATAAAGATGTCTCTTCTCTATTCTTTGTTTTTTGAATCCATGATAATGGTTACCGGACCGTCGTTTATCAGGGCCACTTGCATATAAGCTCCAAACTCTCCGCTGACTACTTTTTGGTTTAGGTAATGTGCCATTTTTTGCAGGAATCTGTTGTATAAAAATATGGCATAATCGGGTTTTGCAGCACGGATATACGAAGGCCGGTTTCCTTTTTTGGTGCTGGCGTGCAACGTAAACTGGCTAACCACTAATACTTCCCCTGAAATATCGCCAACCGAAAGATTCATGATGCCTGCCTCATCATTAAAAATGCGCAGACGGGATATTTTGCCACAAAGCCAGTCAATATCTTCATCCGTATCAGCGTCTTCAATGCCTAACAATATCAGCAAACCACGGCTAATGCTTCTTTTTTCTTCATTATTGATTAGTACCGAAGCCTCTTTAACCCGTTGAACAACCACCCTCATCTTTTATTAGTTCAGATTTTTTGTACCTAATATTTCCGAATCAAGACAACTTGCTTGCCATATATTTCATTTTCATGTTCTGTCTCCATTTACTTATTGACACTTAACAGGCTTATTTCTCTGATATACTGCCACCGGCACAAAGTATTGGTATGTGGTATTCATTTAATAGCAGGTTTTCTTTGTCGGTATCGGCCAAATAGTAATATTCTTTTGATGGCACCGACATGGTACAAATAAGGTCGGCCCCGACAGATTTTGCGTATATCAAGGTTTGTTTTGCATAGCCAGGCGAGTACACATTTTGCTCTTCCCGTGTACGGACCATCTGAATACCGCTGGATTCCAACCGGCGAGCAGCATTTTCGATATTGTTTATCAGGCTCTCGGGCCAATCAAAGCCATTCTTGTGTATAGAATACAAATGGACCTCCGAATCAAAAATGCCGGCAAAAAACAATACGGCCGACACTGCATCATTAAAAGTATCGTGGCTGCCCACCGGCAAAACAATTTTTTTGAAAGATTTGGTGATGGGCGATTTTTCCTGAACCACCAGCAAGGGCAGGCAAATTTTTTCTGCCAGTTTAAGAATGTTGGCCCCAAACAACATTTGTTTGATTCCCTTGATGCCGTGAGTTCCAATAAGCATCAGGTCATAATTGCGCTCACAGGCCTCATACGGAATGATGTCAAAAATGCTTCCTTCGCGAACCAAAATATCACAACGGATACCGCTATGGGAATAAATATTTTCCGCTTCATCCAACAACTTTTGCGTTACCTCATTTTTGGATTCGGAATGGTCCTTAAGCACATGCAGCAGTGTCAGGCTGGAATTGGTTTTCAGCGCAATGGCAACGGCCTGCTTTAATGCCTGGCCAGCAATTGGAGTTAAATCGGTGGGGACAATAATTTTATTTTTCATTTTTTTAGCAACATTGTTATTAGCAAACTTACAGAATATTCATGAAAATATTATTATAGGAAAAAAAATAATTTTTTTGTTTTTTATCAGGGAGCCCAGAATATGATAAGGCAATATTGCAAATAACTTTGCTTTAAAAAACTATCGGGGCTTATTCCCACTCATTGATATCGATGTCTTCGCCGTAGAAAATACTGAGGTAGTTTTTATAACGCGACTGGCTGACGGTTCCGTCTTCGAGGGCTTGTTTCACGGCGCATCCCGGTTCGTTAATATGTGTGCAGTTATAATATTTGCATCCGGCCAGCAAGTTGAAAAATTCAGGAAAATAATGTGTCAGGTCTTCCCTTTTAAAATCAATAAGGCCAAATTCTTTTATGCCGGGGGTGTCGATAATGTATCCCCCGCTTTGCAGGCAAAGCATCTCAGTGAAAGTGGTGGTATGTTTGCCTTTCAGAAACATTTCGGAAATAGCGCCGGTTTTGAGGTTTTTGGTCGGATCCACAGCATTTATCAGGGCACTTTTGCCCACGCCCGAATGTCCCGAAAAAAGATTGATAGTATCTTTCAGCTTATCACGCAACACCTCAATATTATCGCCGCGAAGCGCCGATACTTCGATACACGGATAACCAGCCCCTGCATATACTTTCACTAAATTCTGATGTTGTTGCCTGAGGGTTTCATCATACAGGTCTATTTTATTGAAAACCAGGGTTGCGGGGATGTGGTACGCTTCGGCCGTGATAAGAAAACGGTCGATAAAGCCGGCGGATGTACGAGGCTGGGCAAGGGTTACTACAAGGTAGGCCATATCAATATTGGCTGCAATAATATGTACCTGTTTCGACAGTTTTTTTGATTTGCGAATGATATAGTTTTTTCGTGGCAGGATTTTATCAATAATGCCCACCTCTTCGGCTCCGGACAGGTAAAACTCCACATGATCGCCGACTGTCAGCGGGTTGGTAGCTTTCAAGCCCTTGATCCGGTATTGACCCTTTAGTTTGCACTGGTATTCTTTTGTCTCACCGCTCCTTACCGTATGCCAGCTACCGGTTGATTTAATGACAATGCCTTTTAATGTGGTCATTTAAAATGGTAGTGTTTTCTGACGGGCTTGGTAACATTCCACACACATTGTAGTCCTTTTTCAAAGGTTACAAAATCGCCGGCACTAATGGTATATTTGTTGTCTGAGGTTTCAACCATTATTTCGCCCTCCAGAATCAGGCATTCTTCCTCGCTGTCGTAATGCCAGTCGAAACGCGAAATTTCTTTTGTCCACACAGGCCAGGAACGAATATCTCTTTTTTGTATTTCTTCTGCCGACAGTTGTTGTATGGTTACTTTTTTCATGGATTTCAGAAGCTTACATTATTTGGCATCAACAAAAAGGCCGGTGTTGATTTTTCAATTGTATTTTGTATCTTTGCACCAAAATTAATAAAAATAACATTATGAAAAAATCATTACTTAATTTTGTGTTTTCTGTTTTGTTTGTCTTTATGACAGGCTACGCATTTGGTCAATGTACTCCCGATCCCTCCGTTACCGATCCTGAAGGCGATGGCAGAATGGATCCCGACACTATTGAAGCTACCGTGAATGTTCCCACAAATGTAACTGCCACCATTATTTGTCCCGATACCGCTTCCGTTGGTGTTGCCGGACACATTAACCTGCATCACATCAAAGTAAAGAGCCTGCTGAACAAACCCGACTGGTTGTCGTATGCATGCAATCCTTCCAATTGTGAATTTCCTGCCGGCGAAGCCAAGTGTGTATTGGTTACCGGAACTCCTCCTGCCGGAACAACCCCTGGATACTACCTGGTGGATGTTATTGTTGATGTTTATTCTCAGCCAATTATTCCGGGAGGTCAGCCCATTTTGGCCGTGTCGGACTTCAACAGCGGTATGCAATTGGTAATATGGGTGCACGAAGAAGGTTACAACGTAGCAGAATTTCAACACAAAGGCTTTGGCCTGCTTGCTCCCCAGCCCAACCCCTTCAGGTCAACAACCAAACTCGGCTGTTTCACCGAAAAAGCACAAACCGTTTCATTAAGAATTTTTGATATGGTTGGCAAAGAAGTGTATAATGAAAAAATCAACACTTCATCCGGTGAAAACTATTTCGTATTTGATGGCAGCAACCTGAATGATGGTGTGTATTTTTACACAATCATTGACGCCCAGAATCGCGTAATTACCAAAAAAATGATCAAATCCAGATAGTTGTACAAAACATTTTGAAAAAAGCGGCCCCGACGGGTCGCTTTTTTTTATTGGCATAATTACCCGGAAAGCATGCTGCTGAACTATTTTAACCCTTTTACATTAGGCTTGCCTGCGATAAAATCTTTGAGGTAATGAGGTTCGAAATAGGCCACATTTTCAAAATCCTGAGCATGAAATTTCGCGAGAGCCGGCAGAACCATATTCCTGGCCGAAACTTCGTAACGGTCCAGAAAACTTATCATGGGATTATCTTCAAAAAAATGCCTGCACTTATCCATGCCATTACCAAAAAGTATCAGCGGCTGATCAGGCGGCACATCGGTAAAAGAATGCGCATCGATAATTTTTGCTGAAGGCGGCTGCACTTCCTGCATCTTGTTATTATATAGTGCACAATACACCTCCATACGCCTGGCATCAAGCATAGGACAAAACCATACGGCGCCTTGTCTTATATCATTATTTTCTTTAGCGCCGTAAGCCATAGCGGCCAAAGTTCCTATGCTTATCAGAGGTTTGCTTAATGCATAACACAAGCCTTTGGCAACAGAAACGCCTATACGCAAACCGGTGTAGGAGCCCGGCCCCGAACTGACACACACAGCATCCAAAGCTGCCAGGGAGATGCCGGCTTCGGACAAAACATCCTGTACAAATACGGTGAGCATTTCCGAATGAGCATTTGGCTTATCGGTTTCTTTAAAACCAATGATTTCTTCCTTTTCAGACAAGGCGACAGAACAAATGTTTGTCGCAGTTTCGATATGTAGGATTACTGCCACAGGGGTCTGCTGTTATTTTTTCTCTTCCTTAAACAACTCTTTTTTATCCACTTTTTTCACTGTGGCGTTGTCTTTAAGGGTTTTGGTAATTGCCGTATAGGGCGATGTAATTACCTCGTCATTTTCTTTCAGGCCGCCGACAATCTGTATGTACATATTGTCCTGTATTCCTGACGTTACTTTTACCATTTTCGCCTTACCGTCGGCGTATAAAAAAACATATTCCTGCTGTTTTGTTAAATGGTCCTCCTTTTTTTTCTGCTCCCCCGACTCATCGTTGTTTTCTTCCTCTGCAGGTTTACCGGCATTGAAAACCCTGCCGCTGGTATCCTCCCTGGTGGTAACGGCCTGTATAGGCAACGACAGCACATGGTTTACAGTTTCGGTCTGTATGTCCACGGTGGCCGACATTCCCGGCCTGAAAGGCGAAAGATTGGGATGATCGGGACGGATAAGGTCCAGATAGCTTTCGCGCAGGATTCGGATTTTTACCGTAAAATTGGTTACCTGGTCAACCGTAATGGCACCGGTACTTTCGGCAGAGTTGGCAATTTCGGTAACAATACCTTTAAATTTCCGGTTTTGATAAGCATCCACCTCAATGATGGCGGTATCTGCGAGACTAACCCTGACAATGTCGTTTTCGTTTACTTCAACGCTAACCTCCATCTC
>DAONFU010000059.1:0-3118 GCA_035403765.1 Bacteroidales bacterium | reverse complement strand
TCGCTGGCTTTCTGCGAATTCAGGGCCGCCTGCATCTGTTCATAATTAGATTCGTAAATGTCGGGTTTTATTTTTGCCAGCAAATCGCCCTTAGATACTTTGTCGCCTTCTTTTACCAGAAGCTCCACCACTTCGCCCGAGACATCAGGCGAAAGTTTTACTTCAACCTCGGGCTGAATTTTGCCGCTGGCCGAAACCGTTTCAACAATGGTTCTCTTGATAACTTTTTCTGTAGCCACATTAATGGCATTGCTTTTTCCGATGCAGCCGGTTTTTTTGCCGACAGCCAGCAGAATAATAATAACTACCGCGCCAATTAATGAAAAACGTATGATTTTCTTCTTCTTCATAACAAATTTTTATTTAAGGGTAAGGGGTTTCCCCTGGTAAAAGTCTATCACTTTTATCCTGAAAACATATTCATATTTTGCCTTTAGCAATTCTGAGTTTGCGGCTGCAAGTTTGTTTTTAGCGTCGTTGTAATCCAGTGAGTTTACCAACCCTGCATCAAATTTTTGCTGGGTGTAATTAAATGATTCATTGAGCGCCTCCACCGATTTGACGCTGGCATGGTACTTATTGAGTGCACCGCGGGCATCGGCATAGGCCTGCTGAATGGTTTTTAACAACTGGTTTTTGGTATTCTGTAGCGAGAGTTCGGCGCTGCTGACAGCAATTTTTGATGTGCCTATCATGGTATTGGTTTGCCATTTGTTAAAAATAGGGATGTTGATCGACAAGCCAACAGAACTGTTCAGGTTTTTTTCAAGCTGTTCCCAGAACTTAACCTTTTTATAGGTATAATCAAATGCAGGACTGTAAACCAGTTCGCCCGATTCGGTGGCCCCGATGGTTTCATAGCCCGACAGGCTGATGTCCGCAATGTTTTTGCTGGCGCCCGAATACCCAGTACCGTATGAGCCGCTGAGCATGAGCGACGGGCTCATCATGCCCCGTGAAATCTGCAGGCCCTTTTTGGCGCTTTGTACTTTCATTTCCGCACTTTTGATATCGGGTTGTATGGAACATGCTTTTTCATAAATATCTTCCACCTGCTGTGCCAACAAGCTTGTCTCAGGCACCGAAAATACAGGCTTTTCAATATCAAAGCCCTGAGTGGTCTGAAGATCTAAAAACTGCACCAGCGACAAGTACGACAAGTCGAGCTGGTTTTGTGCCGTTACCACCTGCAACTCGTCGGCAGCGGCCTGTGCCTCCATCTGCAACAGGGTTCCCTTGGCTACCGTGCCGACAGTAAACAAGGCTTCGGTGCGTTTGACCTGCTGCAGGGATAGCTCAAGCTGGTTTTTGGAAGTCTCCAGAAGTTCCAGGTTGTACAAAATCTGCAGGTAGGCCGTTGCAATAGTCAGCGAAATGTCATTTTTCATTTTTTCCAGGTCGTAGCTGCTCGCCAGAAAATCATATTGTTTTTGCTTCAATCCGTTTAAAAGCCGCAGCCCGCTGAACAACACCACATTGGAACTCAGGTAAAAATTATTTGATTGAACCGTTTGTGACGCAAAGGTGTTGGTGTACATATCCACGGTTTGGCCATTGTTGTACACATGATTGGCCGTGGCATTTATTGACGGGAACATCTCGGCTATGCCTTGGTTGTACTGAAGTTTCGACACGGCAGTATTCAGTTGTTGCTGTTTTACCTGGATATTATTTTCCAGCGCATGCGAAATACAATCCTCCAGAGTCCATATCTTTTGTGAAAACACATGGGAACAACACAAAAAAATGAACACAAAAACCGCAGTAAAAAATTTTTTCATACAAATCCCAATAAGGTACAAAGATAAAACCTTTTAAGAAGCATTGGAATGGCATGTGCCAAATTATTTATTATGAAATTATGCCAAAAGAATATTGTGACTATTTTTGTATAATATCAAAACCCTATGAAAAAACTACTAACCGGCCTGCTATTGCTCTCCTGTATTACCACTGCCTCCTATGCCTCCACTCCGGAAAAAGCAGTCAGCGACACTATCGACGTGCTCAATTACGGCCTTCATATCAATTTGGTGCACTTGTCCACTAAAAGCCTGTCGGGCTCTGCCACCCTGGAGTTTACCCCGAGGCACAACAATGTATCTCAGGTAAAACTTGATTTGCTGAAACTAAGTGTTGATTCAATATATTATGAAAATAATCCCTTAACAACATTTACCTATAACGACACCATCCTTCTCATAAGCCTGCCTTCAGCCATAGGGCTGAACGATACGGTGTTGCTCACCGTGTTTTACCATGGCATGCCACAAACTGATGCTTCGGGCTGGGGCGGTTTTTATTTCAGCGCCGACAGTTCCTTTGCGTACAACCTTGGCGTTGGCTTTGCCGCAGTTCCGCACAATTACGGAAGAGTTTGGTTCCCCTGTATTGATGATTTTGTTGACAGGGCCACCTACGATTGTCATATCACGGTAAAAAACGATAAAAAAGCTGTTTGCGGCGGCACCCTGCTGTCGGTTGTTGATAATGGCAATAACAGCAGCACCTATCACTGGCGAATGCATAATACTATCCCTACCTATCTGGCTTCGGTAGCCGTGGGCAATTATGTGGCTGTCAACGACACGTTTCACGGCCTGTCGGGCCCCGTGCCGATAAACATTTATGTCAGGCCTTCCGATACCAATGCGGCTAAAGGTTCTTTCATTAACCTGAAACAAATTTTGTCCATCTTCGAATCACGCTTCGGCCCATACCGCTGGGAACGCGTAGGCTATGTGGGAGTGCCTTTTAATAGCGGGGCGATGGAACATTCCACCAATATAGCTTATCCCCTGACCTGTATTACAGGCAACCTGGCCTATGAATCCTTGTATGCCCACGAATTGTCGCATCAGTGGTTTGGCGACCTGACCACCTGCAGTAGCGCCGCCGATATGTGGATCAATGAGGGATGGGCCTCCTACTGCGAATCGGTGTACCGTGAGTTGTTATACGGCAGCGAAGACTACCGGCTCAACGTCAGCGAAAATCATTATAATGTGCTGTTATCTGCCCATGAGGAAGATGATGGATACCGCGCCCTGTATGGAATACCTGATGAATACACCTACGGCACTACGGTTTACGACAAGGGCGCCGATGTGGTACACAC
>DAONFU010000058.1:0-13286 GCA_035403765.1 Bacteroidales bacterium | reverse complement strand
TTGGTAAATGCGGCAATGGCCTTGTTGATATGTTCCATTTCGTGTCCTGCAGAGATCTGAACACGGATACGGTCTTTACCTTTGGCAACAACCGGAAATGAGAATGCCGTAACATAAATGCCTTCTTCTAACATTCTGTTGGCAAAATTCACGGCCAGTTTTGAACAATCGGGATATTTGCCAAACATAATAGCAACTATAGGATGTTCACCGGGGATAATATCAAATCCTGCTTCGGTCATTTTTTCGCGGAAATATTTTGTGTTCACTTCCAGTTTATCGCGTAACTGAGTGCTGCTCATCAAAATATCCATAACCTTGATCGTAGCGCCTACAACAGCCGGAGCAACCGTATTTGAGAACAAATAAGGACGGGCTTTGTTACGCATCCAGCTTACTATTTCCTTGCTTGAAGAAATACATCCGCCGGAAGCTCCGCCTAAGGCTTTACCGAAAGTAGTCGTGATAATATCAACTCTTCCCATCACGCCGCGGTATTCGTGAGTTCCGCGTCCGGTTTTACCTAAGAAGCCTGTGGAGTGGCTATCGTCAACCATGACGAGGGCATCGTATTTATCTGCGAGGTCACAAATCTGATCCAGTTTTGCGATATCACCATCCATGGAAAATGATCCATCTGTAGCGATCATAATAAAACGGCAGCCTTTTGCTTTTGCTTCTTTCAGGCAGCGTTCGAGGCCTTTAGCCATTTTATCATTAGCCGGGTCAATCTCTTCCACATCGCGCATGTCGCCATGTTTATATATCCAGCGCTGGGCTTTGCACAGACGGATACCGTCAATGATGGAAGCATGGTTCAGGGAGTCGGTGATGATCGCATCATTTTCGCCCAATAGTGGTTCGAAAACAGCGCCATTAGCATCAAAACATGATGAGAACAGAATCGTATCTTCCATTCCAAGGAATTCTGAAACTTTGCGTTCCAGTTCTTTATGAATGTCCTGAGTTCCGCATATAAAACGCACGGAAGACAAACCATAACCACGGTGGTCAATTTCTTCGTGTGAAGCTTTGATCAAATCGGGATGTGAGGAAAGGCCCAGGTAATTGTTAGCACAAAAGTTCAGACATTTTTTACCTTTAACAATGATCTCGGCACCTTGAGGGCTCTCGATAATACGTTCGTGTTTGAAAATTTTTGCTTCTTCGAGTTTCTGGAGTTCCTCTGCCAGAAAGGCGTTCATTTTTGTTTGCATATATAATCTCCTTATTATTTTGGTATTGTTATTAATTGTTTTTTTACATATAATCTTTATCCAAGTGTTTTAAGTGTCTTAAGTGCCTAAAGTGCCTAAAGTGCCTAAAGTGTCTAAAGTTTAAGCGACTTTCCTACAGAAGTAAAAATTGCAAGTATCTCATGAGCTTCTTTCAGGGTCATTTTAATTCTCTCTGTATCTGTCCACCTTAATTCATCTATTATTTCAAGCCAATAAACAGTTTCATTTGCTTCGCTTTCGCATATTTTAATCTTATTTGCAAAATCCGCTTTGCTTCTTGACCGGTTTGCTTCCCGATAATTTGCTCCTATACTTGTTCCTGATTTTGTAAATTGATTTTTAATTACTTTTGCTTCCGGTGTTATAGGCACTGAACCTGATAAATTAATAACACTTATAGCAAATTGCTTTGTTCTGTTCTCTAATTGAGCGCTAAATTCTTTATTATTCATATTAAAAACTTTAGGCACTTCGAACTTTAGCGCACTTTAAGTACTTCCTTTCAGATCAATCCTTTTTTGTGTTTTTCACCGATTACTTTCAGCATATCCTGAGTCATGGCATCCAGGTCGTAGCTTGGTTTCCATCCCCATTCTTCACGGGCGGCCGTATCATCTACTGCATCAGGCCAACTGTCGGCTATAGCCTGACGGAAGTCCGGTTCGTAGGTGATGGTAAAGTCCGGCATATATTTTTTAATGCTGTCGGCAAGGTCTTTTACGGAAAAACTCATGGCGCCCACATTAAAATCGCTGTGGTGTTTCAGTTTTGTAAAATCGGCCTGCAACAAATCCACCGTAGCTTTCAGGCAGTCGGGCATATACATCATCGGAAGACGGGTATCTTCTTTCACAAAGCAGGTATATTTGCCATATTTAATGGCATCGTAATAAATGGCCACAGCGTAATCGGTAGTGCCGCCGCCGGGGAGGGTTTCATTGCTGATGATACCTGGATAACGCAGCCCGCGTACATCCATTCCGTATTTTTTTACATAATAATCGCACATCAATTCGCCGGCAACTTTAGTTATTCCATACATAGTTGATGGCTTCAGCACGGTTTCCTGAGGGGCACAATCCAGTGGCGTTCCCGGACCAAACACTGCGATAGAACTTGGACAAAGCACTTTTTCCATCTTCATTTCGCGAGCTAGTTCCAGCACATTAATTAAACCGTTCATATTGATGTCCCATGCCATCAGCGGGTTCTGTTCTCCGACAGCCGAAAGAATCGCAGCCATGTTAATGATACAATCTACACCGTATTTTTTGCAAACATCTGCCATTGCCTGTTTATTCAGAATATCAAAATATTCAAAAGGCCCTGATTTGGCAACAATTTCGGAAGGCGGTGATTTGCGGGTGCTGGCAATAACATTGTCGTTACCGTAAATTCTGCGGAGTTCCATGGTAAGTTCAGATCCGATCTGACCCACAGCTCCTACAATAAGGATTTTTTTCATATAGATTATTACGTTATTAAATAAATGATTTTTTATTTGTCGCGCAAATTTAGTTTTTTTAGGCATACTTTTTATAAACCACTAAACTTTTTTGAATAATATTTTTTGCATAAAAATGAACTATTACATTTTCTAATTCAGACACTCGTTAAATGCTTATTTTTGGAAAAAATAATAAAATATTCTTTAAATACCGGAAGAGATTATTTGTATGCCAAGTGTAAACGGATTCTGTAATTGCTAATTTTCCCGCCAGCTATTATCTTTCCGCTGCAAGGAATAAAATAAGGATGTTTGAATTATTAAAAAGATATAAGCATGTTAACAATAAAAACATTTCAGTTCAACGACTTTGGTGTGAACACCTATGTTCTTGCCAACGATAATAATGAGTGCGTCATCATTGACCCCGGATGCTATTCGAAAGCGGAACAAAAAAGTTTTGATGATTTTCTTGAAACATCAAAATATAAAGTTGAAAAACTCCTCATCACTCATTGCCATATCGACCATATCCTTGGCATAGCTCACCTCGAAGACAAATTCGGTGTCGGGGCGTGGATACACCCGGCAGGCAAAGAGTTTTTACGTGCTTCGGTTGGTTATGCTTCTGTTTTCGGTTTTGAACTCGAGCGGGTGATTAGCCCGGCAGGCTTTGTTAATGAAGGAGAACAGATTATCCTGGGCAACGATAAAATTGATGTTCTGTACACCCCCGGCCATGCCGAAGGCAGCGTATGTTATGTGATTCATGAGCAAAAAACAGTGTTTTCAGGTGATGTATTGTTCCAGGGGAGCATTGGCCGCACTGACCTTCCCACAGGCGATTACGATCTGCTTTTGAAAAGTATTACAGAAAAACTGTTGACCATGGAAGACGATTACACCGTGTATTGCGGACATGGGCCGATAAGTACTATCGGAAATGAAAAAAAACACAACCCTTACTTATTATAACGTTCTGCGGTTTGCTGTTAGCGGTTCAGTATTAATAACTATTGTATTAGTATAAATGTTGTCCTATGCTTTTCAATTCAGTTAAATGCATCTTCAATAATTCATTTAGTTCATGATTGATATCTGCTGGAGTTTCGGTGTCCTTAATTTTGAGTTCATCAAAAATTTCAAATTCAAAATTTTCTATTCCTAAGTTATTCCAATCGCTCTGTAATTGTTGGTTAGAATGCATTCCCGCTTTTAATTGAAATAAATCAGAGTTAAAAGCTCTGTCTAAATCCAAAGTAGTTTTAAGAAAAATCTTATCATCCTTTTTATTTTTTATCTGAAAAATGCCAACCCTGAATTTCATTGATTTAAACTCGTCTCTCATTTCTTTTTTTGTTTTCATATGTGGTCTGTTGGATATTAATTGCTGTTTCAGCCTGAACGCTAGTTTATAGCTCCAATACAACTACACAAGTTCAACTATCGTTGGCTGGCTTTGTAAACTATTAATAGTTTTTATTTTCAGGCTAGTGAGTTCTTTAAACAATCCTCTTTACAAGTACAAATTTTATAGCACCAAGCAAGTATTAGCGTTGGTTTTTTTGTTTGTTCGGGTTCAATTAGCAGTGCTTTTCAATCACTTAGAACATTCATCTGGTAACCCCGTTCATCGCGTTTTTCAATGTAATTGATAAACGAACGGTTCACCACTTTGTTTCCGCCGGGTGTGGGATAGTCGCCGGAAAAGTACCAGTCGCCGGTGTTATCAGGGCAAGCAGCATGAAGGTTGCCGATGGTTTGATATATGATCTGCACCCCGGCATGGATATCTTTAGGAACAAGCAATTGGGCGATCTTTTCAGCAATACGTTCCGCAGAAAAAGGCGCGTATATTTCTTTCACATAATTTACCATCTGTTCTTTGGGAAGATGTTGCTGTGCCTTGCATTTTTTATAGACGCTGCTTATTACATCTTTCTGCCCTGTTTCATTTAACAATTCAATTGCTGCCCTGAAAGCAATAAAATCGTTCAGTTTTGCCATATCAATACCATAGCAGTCAGGATAGCGTATCTGTGGCGCTGACGATGCAATGATGATCCTTTTCGGATTCAGGCGGTCGAGCATACGGATGATGCTCTCGCGCAAGGTTGTGCCGCGAACAATAGAATCATCAACCACCACAACAGTATCTACATGATCGCGGATAATGCCGTAAGAAACATCGTACACATGAGCCACAAGGTCGTCACGGTCTTTTTCCTGCGTGATAAAAGTGCGCATTATCATATCTTTTACCGCTACCTTTTCGAAACGCGGATGGAAGGCCAGTATCTTATCAAGTTCCTTCGCTGAAATATGTTTCCCAGCCTGCAGGATTCTGTCTTTTTTCACGCCATCGCAAAACTTTTCCAGTGCGTCCATCATGCCGTAATACGCAATTGCCGCCGTGTTGGGGATATATGAAAAAACGGTGTTTTCAATGTCATAGTCGATAGCTTTCAGAATGGAAGGCACCAAAAAGCTGCCAAGTTTCTTGCGTTCAAGATAAATATCCTTGTCAGTCCCCCTTGAAAAATAGATACGCTCAAAGGAGCAGGACTTTCTTTGCTGGGGCTCAATGAACTTTGATAAGTTGTATGATCCGTCTTTTTTTACAATTAATACGTTGCCCGGATCGATTTCTTTAATTTTTTCAATGGGCACATTGAAAGAAGTCATGATCACAGGACGTTCTGAGGCAGCTACAATCACTTCATCATCGGCATAATAATAAGCAGGACGAATACCTGAAGGATCCCTCATGATAAAAGCATCGCCATGGCCGATCATGCCGGCCAGCACATAACCGCCGTCCCAGTCTTTCGCAGCACGGGTAAGCATTCGCTCCACATTCAGATTTTTGGCGATCAGCGCGGAAACATCCTTTTTACTGATGCCCTGGGCTTTATATGACTGATAAAGTTCTTCGTTTTCCTGATCAAGAAAATGCCCGATCTTTTCGAGTATGGTAATGGTATCCGTAGTTTCAACAGGATGCTGGCCCAGGCTGATTAGTTTATTGAAAAGTTCATCTACATTCGTCAGGTTGAAATTTCCTGCCAATACGATATTTTTTGTCTTCCAGTTATTTTCGCGAATGAACGGGTGGCATGTTTCAATGCTGTTCTTTCCGAAAGTTCCGTATCGCAGATGGCCGAGATACAATTCTCCGATGAATTCCGAATTATGTTTCAGCCAGTTGACATCATCATATAATGCCGGTTTATTTTTCCTGATTTCTTTCAGATCGGCATAGGCATGGGTAAAAATATCCGTGATGGCTTTTGAAGAATTCGAGCGTAAGCGGTTGATAAAACGCATGCCCGGTTCAAGATCCAGCTTGATACAAACAATTCCGGCGCCATCCTGCCCCCTGTTGTGCTGTTTTTCCATCAGCAACGAAAGTTTGTTCAGCCCATAGAGAGCGGTGCCGTATTTTGACTGGTAGTATTCGAGGGGTTTTAATAAACGGATAAAGGCAATACCGCATTCGTGTTTTATCGGTTCACTCATACAGTTTGTTTTTTACAAAGATATTGTTTTGCAAGCAATTATTACGAATTCTGCAGATGATTTATTAACATCAGAAAGCCGTATCTCAGAAGTTTTTATTGTCGAAATTCACCGGGCGGTTTTCCTGGTTATACTTTTGGCAATCTGTTTCTACGGAAAGTTCATGAGCTGGTTTTGAAAATCTATCCGCGGGAAGAATATGCAGGGATTTATCGGCATAGACCTTTTTCATATACAAAGCCCATATCGGGAGCGACATGTTGGCACCCTGCCCGAGAGAGGTGCTGCGGAAGTGAATGCTGCGGTCTTCACAGCCAACCCAGATGCCTGTGGTAAGATTGGGCACAAAACCCATAAACCAGCCGTCGGAATTGTTGTCGGTAGTGCCGGTTTTGCCTGCTATCTGATTAGTGAGGGCATATTTGCCACGCAGCCGTGCGCCGGTGCCACTTTCCACCACGCCCTGCATCAGGCTGGTCATAAGATAGGCGGTTTCTTCACTCATGGCTTCCTGAGTCTTGGGGACAAAAGTACCCAGGGTATTGCCGTATTTATCTTCGATACGAGTAACAAATATCGGTTCAATATATACGCCTTCGTTGGCAAAAGAATTGATGGCGCCAACCATCTCGTATAGCGACAGGTCGGGTGTTCCCAGGCAAATAGCATACACTTCAGGGATATCGCTTTTGACACCCATTTTGCGGGCAACTTTAACAACGGGTCCCGGAGAATATCTTTTAATTAAAAATGCGGAAATCCAGTTTACGGAGTTTGCCAGTGCTTCTTTTAATGTGATCATCTCACCTTCTTTGTATTTACCAGAATTACGGGGTTCCCATTTTTGACCGTTTTCCAGATCGAAAGTAATGGGCACATTGGGAACTTTTGCACAGGGGGAAAATTCGCCTTCCTGCATGGCTACGGTATAAACAAAAGGTTTAAAAGTGGAGCCTACCTGACGTTTGGCCAGGCAAACATGGTCGTACTGAAAGTATTTGTAATTGATTCCACCCACATAAGCCCTGACATAGCCGGTTTGCGGTTCCACAGACATGAGCCCTGCCAGTAAAAACCATTTATAATATTTCACAGAATCCAGCGGAGTCATTATGGTATCTTTGTCGCCTCCCCAGGCAAAAACCCTCATATTGACAGGGGTGTTGAATATCTTCATAATCTTGTCGTCGGGGATGCCTTCTTTTTTAAGATTTTGATAGCGTTCCGAACGATAAACACCCTGCATGATCATCTTGTCGATCTGCTGGTCGGTAAGACGCCAGTCGTAGGGTGCTCTTTTAACGCCCTTCCAGTGCTTGTAAAAGTCTTTCTGAAGCTCTTTGCCCAGGTGTTCGTTCACAGCTTCTTCGGCGTAGCGTTGCATTTTGGAATTAATGGTTGTATAGATACGCAAACCGTCCTTAAAGATGTTGTAGGGAGTTCCATCGGCTTTCAGGTTTTTGTTGCACCATCCATAGGCAGGGTTGTTTTCCCACAAGTCGAGGTCTTCTTTATATAATTTTTTATCTACATAATTCTCTTCTTCGGGTTTATTCCGGGTGAGTAATATCCTGAGGTATTCCCTAAAATAGGTTGCCATGCCCACGGTATGATCCTGGATTCGAAACCTCGACATATCAATCGGCAACACCCTCACCGAGTCGTATTGCTGCTGGCTGATAAAGCCGTTGATTTCCATTTGTTTCAACACGACTTCGCGTCGTTTCATGGCGTTTTCGGGGTTGCGCACCGGGCTGTAGCGCGTAGGTGCTTTCAGCAACCCAATGAGCATAGCCGATTCCTGAATATTGAGCGAATCAGGGGTTTTATCAAAATAGGTTCGTGCGGCAGAATTTATTCCAAACGACTGATTGCCAAAATCCACCGTATTAAGGTACATGGCAAGAATCTCCTGTTTGGTGTAGTTGTGTTCGAGTTTTACCGCGGTAACCCACTCTTTAAATTTTGTGATGGCCACTTTCAGGAAGTTCTGGTGGGGGTCGCGGGGAAAAAGGTTTTTTGCCAGCTGCTGAGTAATGGTACTACCGCCGCCGGCACCGCGGTTTCCGGTAATCATCCCAAACATCACACGGAAAAGACTGCGGACATCAATACCGGAATGTTCGGTAAAGCGCGAGTCTTCGGTGGCTACCAGGGCGTTGACAATATTGGGAGAGAGGTCTTCAAAATGTATGTTGGAACGGTTTTCAATATAATACTTGCCTATGACCACCTGGTCGGAAGAATAAATCTCCGATGCCAGGTTGCTGCGTGGATTTTCAAGCTCTTCAAAGGTGGGCATAAAGCCGAAAGCGCCAATAGAAATCAAAGTAAACAAAACGATAACCACCCCGATTACCGAAAAATAAATAATCCAGAATCGTTTTATATGTGTTTGAAATTGGCTGTTTACCGCAGGTTTTGCCATGTCATTTTTCAGTTTCAAATTTTTCTAACCGGATACCAAAATCTTCTATTCCCTGAAGTTCGGGTTCGCGCATTGCCTGTTCAAATTCAAAAGAATAATTGCCCGACAATTTGAACCTTATGCCTTTGCGGAACAAAATGCGGTTATCCACCATTTTTCCACGCTGCTTACCTAACCACTTACCCGAGTCGTCGGCCAAACGGCACTCGATGGTATCCACCGAATACATCCCGTTGGGATACAAAGTTTTCAGGAAAAGAAAGATATTACTATACCGGTAATCAGATGCGTTGCGAATATTAATATAAAAATTATACAATTCAATGGTATCGGGAATGGCCACCGAAAATTTCACGATATCGTTGCTCTTCCAGACAGAATTTTCTATTTTTTTATTTCTGTCCGCCAGCACACCTGGCCCGCACGAAACGATGGAAAATGCAAATAAAGAAATCAGCCCAATGAGAAGAATCTTTTTCATTTTAGTCATCAGCAAATTTGGAGAGGTCTTCCTCAAAATGTTCAAATTCAATTTTCTTTTCCTGTTTCTGGGCAAAATCTTCTAGTTTTTCGGGCACTATCCCTTTGATGTTGTCTCTGATAATCTTCTTCGCCACATCAACGCCGATGGCGAGCAAATTTGCCGGATCATCCACATACGAATACCACACGATTTTTTTTATCACATCAATTTTCTGGCAGTGTGCGCTGCCTTTTTTGGTTTTGACTATAGTATCGGTATTCGGAAATTCTTTCAGAGCATCCACATAACAGTCGTATTCATAATTAAGGCAGCATTTCAGTTTGGAACATTGTCCGGCAAGTTTCTGTGGATTGATGGTCATTTGCTGAACACGGGCGGTGTTGGTAGATACCGATTTAAAATCAAAAAGCCAACTGGAGCAGCAAAGCTCTCTGCCACAGGTTCCAATACCTCCGAGGCTGCTGGCTTCCTGCCGCACTCCAATCTGTCGCATCTCAACCCTGACGCCAAACTGCTCGGCCAGCACCTTGATAAGTTCCCTGAAATCAACCCTTTCCTCGGCTGTGTAATAAAATGTAGCTTTGGTGCCGTCGCCCTGATATTCCACATCGTTGACCTTCATGGACAAATGCAGGTTGCCGGTAATTTTTTTTGTCTTATACAGGGTCTCCGTTTCGGGAACTACCATACTCACCCATTTTTCAATATCCGATGGCCTGGCCCGACGATACACCTTTTTGATTTCGCGTGTTTCAAGATTTACGCGTTTCTTTTTCATCTGCAGGCGGGCGACTTCTCCCATGAGCGTGATAATGCCCAGGTCGTGTCCGGGCGAAGATTCTACCGCCACAATATCGCCCACCTTGTAATCTGCATTTTCAGGAAGCAAAAAGAAATCCTTTCGGCTATTCTTAAAACGCACCTCAACATAAGGAAAAGCCGGATAAATGGCTGGAGGATTTATATCTTTCAGCCAGTCGTAGGCGTTGCGTTTGCAGCAGGAATGACTGTATATCTTATCGTTTTTCTGATGCGACTTAGGTTTGCTATCACAGCCCCGCGTAAGAAATTCATTTTTTTCGTTTGTCATAGCATTTCATATTCCCGCAAAGATAAATTATTTTGAGGGATATTTGCCAAAATTTATGAATGCATAATATGATTAAGCCTGAACGACAAGTCCATAAAGAGCACCTTCGGGTTGGCATTGCGTTCAATATGATACAGCGCATTGTTAAACTCTTCGGCAAAATAAGGAATCCGGTCAGCCGTCAATACGCCAGAAAAATCATTAACAAATTTGCTTTCTTCCTCCACCAATTTGATTAGTTTTTCGTTGCCATGATTGACCAGCGATGTGTTCCGGATGATTTTCAGGGCGTAATTAAAAAAAATCTTTTGATTCTCGCGGCCAATTTTCGAAATTTCTTCAATGAATTTGTTCAGCTCAAAAACATCGGCCTTGCTGAAACGGTAACACAGGCGCAGCCAGGATGTCAGCGATTTGAAATAATATCCGTCTTCGTCCACTTCGTGCAATAAGGCTTTGGCCACCACAAAGTTGCCATCGGCTACATTGGCAATTTTCCGCGCGTTGATTTCGGTGGCCTGGAATTTTTCCACCAGCGCGTTGCTAATATCGTTGTTTCCCAGCCGCGGTATTTTAACTATCTGTGTGCGCGAAATAATGGTATTGATAATCTGCTCGTGGTTTTCAGCCACCAGAAGGAATAAGGTTTTTTCAGGCGGTTCTTCGAGTATTTTCAGGATTTTGGGTGCCGCGGCATGATAGAGCTTTTCGACCATCCAGATTAAAACCACTTTATATTCCGACTCATAGGATTTCATGCCTAATCTCTTCACTATCTCATCGCAATCATAGGCGTTGATAATTCCCTGTTTGTTTTCCACACCCACCGTATCGTACCAGTCGTTTAGTGAAATATAGTATTGATTTTGTATGAGCAGCTTACGCCAGGATTGAATAAAATCAATGCTTCTGGGTTTGGTTTTTATGTCTTTGGTTGTGGTTACCGGGTAAAAAAAGTGCATATCGGGGTGCATAAGTTGAGTAAACTTGACGCACGAAGGACACACACCGCACGAATCGCCAGCCAGGGGCGAGCCGGCAGCGTAGTATTGCTTATCGGTGCACGCGATAAATTGAGCATAGGCAATAGCCAGGGCCAGTTTCCCCGAACCTTCGGCACCCAGAAAAAGCTGTGCATGGCTGACACGGCTGTTTTTCACCGTGTGCACCAGGTAATTTTTAACAGGGAGCTGCCCAATAATATCCGAAAATCTCATAAATTGAAACCGTTTTAAAAAAAACGAAAATACATATTTTTCCGGCATGAAGAATCATGGAGGTGATTTAAAAATCAAAAAACTCATTTATTGTTTTAGAAATCTGGAACACCCTCGTTTTCCAATGAATAGCTTAATACAGAAACACACACCCACAATGCACACGATGCAAGGCATATGGATCATGACAAAATGCGAACCCAAAAGAACATCCTTTTAATCCTAATAATCCAATGGTGCAAAACAAAGAACTCTAATAGTGTAAACTAAAAAACTCTATTTATGTAAATTAAAAAATTACAAAAATGTAAAATAAATTGCTCAAAAAATGTAAAATAATACTACATTTGTACTTTAAAAATTCCTATGAAATACTTAGAACGCATATCTGACAAAGAGTTACAACGAAAACTCAACGCTTCGGGAGCGATCCTAATACGAGGCGCAAAAGCCTGTGGAAAAACCGAATCGGCAAAACAATTAGCCAAAAGCATTTTGAATGTGGACAGAGACGAACAAGTACAGGCTCTCATCAACACAGCACCCAAACGTTTGTTGCTTGGTGAAACGCCTCGATTGATTGACGAATGGCAGGTACAACCAAAACTATGGGACTACATTCGCCACGAAATAGACGACCGTCAAAAAAATGCACAATTCATACTCACAGGCTCGGCAAACCCCGAAGAATCAGCAAAAATGCACTCGGGTGCGGGCAGGTTTACTATTTTAGATATGCGCACCATGTCGTGGCAGGAATTAGGTTTTTCTTCAGGAAAAATAAGTTTGGCCAAACTTTTTGAAGGTAAAAAAATTGATGTTTATGATAAGTCCACCGACTTAGAATTTATAATTGAGAAACTAATCATTGGTGGTTTTCCCGCACACATAAATAAAAACATTGCACAGGCAACCGACTTAAACCGTGCGTATGTTGAATTGCTTGCCGAAGTGGATATGAGCCGGGTTTCCAATGTGAAACGTGATCATGTAAAAGTAAGAAGTTTGTTACGATCGCTTGCCCGCAACACCGCAACATTAGTAAATATTTCCGCTTTGGAAAACGATATTCGTGAAAAAGAAAGCATAGGTATTACACGACCAACTGTTTACGATTATCTCGATGCCCTGAACCGCTTAATGATTGTTGAAGACCAGCCAGCATGGAACACACATATTCGTTCATCATCTGCATTGCGAAAATCACCAAAACGACATTTTACTGATGTTTCTTTGGCTGTTGCTGCTATGGGAGCAAATGAAAACTCTCTTTTAAACAATTTGAATTTTACAGGCTTTTTGTTTGAATCGCTCGTTACCCACGAACTGCGTGTATATGCCCAGGCAAACGATGCCAAAGTATATCATTACCGCGATTCGAGTGGTTTGGAAGTGGACTGTATTGTGCAAAAATATAACGGTGACTGGTGCGCTTTTGAAATAAAAATCGGTACGGGGCAAATTGATGAAGCTGCAGCAAACCTCAATAAGTTTGTTTCTATATTAGACACAAAAAAAATAAAACTGCCCAAATCGCTAAACATTATCACAGGAACAGGAATAAGCTACACCCGGCAAGATGGAATAAACATAATTTCATTGGCATCATTAGGAATATAACAACATGAGTTCGGGATGAAAAATTAAGTTCTATATATCAAAATATGGGATTTCAATCTTTTATTATTCACCATAGGCAATTAATGCCGGTTAAATTAAGGCAGGATATGCTGAAAAAGTTTAAGGTGCGCCAGATTCCAGGCGAAAAGACGAAGATGTATAATGATACTTCGAGCCGCCGCCGCGGACGCAGTAACCTTGGACATCTACAATTTCACTTTGGTATTATTTCATCAATTCGCC
>DAONFU010000057.1:0-13287 GCA_035403765.1 Bacteroidales bacterium | reverse complement strand
AGGCATCGTCCTGCAGGTCGTTTCCGAGCCATGCGGTAAGATCCCGTTCTTCGTCAGCCCACGAAATGGGATTCGGCACATATACTGCAGCCCGGGGTTGCAATTTTTCCGAAAGTTCAGCGGGTGTGTAAAAACCATAATTAGAACGGGCAAACACTGCAGCGGGCAAGGCTTTCATAAATTCAAATATGCCGGTTTCGGGCCATTGGTGTTCACCGAAGGTTTCGTAATCCATAAACAGGTTAATGGTTTCCTGGTCGGAATCAATATCCTGAATCCAGTTTACAAACTTTTCGGTGGTCAGCGGCCATCCGTTCCAGCTTTGTTGCGAAAACCTGAAAGCAATATCGTCGCTCAGACGGAAATTTTTCAGCAAAAGTTTCAGGTTGGGATTGATAGCGTTGCAGTACAGGTAGTTCGGACTTTTCCACCCCATAATGTGTTTGGCACCTTCGGTAAGCATGGTCTTGTAACCCATTTTGGCCACCATAGCCCCAATATCGTCGGAATAAATAAGCTCGGTATTACGAAAGGTGGTCGGCACTTTTTTAAAGTACCTGGTAACCATCTCAACCTGCGAAGCAACCTGACGATTGAACTCTTGCTCACTTTTCAAGGATGACAAGGAATGCGAATAGGTTTCTGCGAGAAATTCCACACAACCGGTTTCGGCAAGTTTAATATAGCTCTCCAGCACATCAGGGGCGTAACGTTCAAACTGATCGATGACGGTTCCCGACAATGAAAAACTAACTTTAAAGGCCGATCCATACTCTTTGATAAGATCGAGCAGCAGCTTGTTCATCGGCAGGTAACATTTATCCGCAATTCTTCGCATAATATAGCGGTTGCGGTATTCATCAAAATAATGATGGTTGGCGCCTATATCGAAAAAACGGTATGTTTTCAGACGAAATGGCTGATGAACCTGAAAATAAAAACAAATAGATCTCATTATCGTATCGGTTAATTTTTAAATACTACTTTATTGTACACATCCCTGATTTTGCTGGAAGCGCTTTCCCACTTTAGGTTCTCCACCTCTTCCTTGCCGTACTTGCGGAACATCACCGAAAGTGCATCATAATGCAACAGGCCATAGATTGCATCTGCCATGGCATCAATGTCCCAAAAATCAATTTTGAGGGCATATTTCAATACCTCCGAAACGCCCGACTGTTTTGAGATAACCACAGGGACATTGGAACGCATGGCTTCGAGGGGAGAAATACCAAAAGGCTCCGAAACCGATGGCATCACATAAACATCGCTCAGCAAGAACATCTTATCCACCTCGGCGCCTTGCAAAAACCCTGTGAAATGAAAATGGGTGGAGATACCCAATTGGGCTACCCGCAGTATCATCCTGTTGAGCATATCGCCCGAACCGGCCATGACAAAACGCACATTTTTGTCTTTATCCAATACTCGTTTGGCCGCTTCCACAAAATAATCAGGGCCTTTCTGAAACGTGATACGGCCCAGAAAAGTTACCACTTTTTCCTTCACATTTCTTTCAATCACCAGGTCTGTTTCTCCTGTATTGTGCTCAACAGCGTTATGCACGGTAAACACCTTATCGGGATTTATCCCATATTTGTTGATTACAATATCGCGGGTAAAATTGCTGACGGTGATAACGGCATCGGCAATTTCCATACCTTTTCGTTCAATGTCATATACATTCTGGTTGATATTATCGCCCGAACGGTCAAATTCCGTAGCATGCATATGTACCACCAGCGGTTTGCCACTAACTTTTTTTGCAGCTATGCCGGCGGGATATGTTAGCCAGTCGTGGGCATGAATAACATCAAACTGTTGCGAACCGGCAATGGTTGATGCCACCAAGGCATAACGGGTAACTTCTTCCATGAGGTTTTTGCCGTATTTACCAGAGAATGTGTATTGTTTCGAAAACACGCTGCTGTGTTCTTCGGTTTTATCAACAGTGTTCACAGCGGTCATTTTTTGAAATTCCTCTTCTCCGACATACGGAATGAGGTTGGAGCCGATTTCAATATAAGTGAGTTGTTTCCAGTATTCCTGGTACAGTTTATTAGTAAAGTCAATATTCACATCACTGGCATTGATGAGTCTTACCGCTTGCTGGTCTTCGTCACCATAAGACCTGGGAACAACAAAAAGCACTTCCACACCATTTTTCAGAAGTCCTTTGGTTAGCCCAAAACAAGCCGTACCTAATCCTCCGGTGATATGAGGGGGAAATTCCCAGCCAAACATTAATACTTTCATTTTATCTTTTAATTTTTTTTATATATGCTATACGCCAAAGGCTGCAGTAAAACTTACTTATTT
The DNA here is from genome assembly GCA_035403765.1 of Bacteroidales bacterium. GTDB lineage: Bacteria > Bacteroidota > Bacteroidia > Bacteroidales > CAIWKO01 > CAIWKO01. The sequence goes on along the minus strand of DAONFU010000057.1, from coordinate 10,968 downwards.
ATCTTTTAACCATCATTTTCCGCCACTGTATTTTTCAATAAGGTAGTCAATTCTTAACAATTCGGCCACACTCCATGCCTGCGATGGCGCACCACCGGGCAAATATGGCGGGTCGCCATCGTACAATTCGGAAATAGTGCCAATTCCATGTTCCATCATCACGGGCTCAAAACTTTCATACAATTGCTTGATATGTTGCAGGCCATAGGTGGGATGAATTTTCAAATACGCTTCAGCATAATGCCCAAGCAACCATGGCCAGGCGACACCTTGGTGATAAGCGGCGTCTCTTTCGTTGATACCGCCTTTATAAATGCCTTTGTAATCGGGCGACTTGGGCGTCAGCGTACGAATACCGCGCCGTGTGAGCAATTCTCGTTCGGTAATTTCAAGAATCAGTTCGCGTATCTGTTCACTCACCGGACTATAAGGCAGGGAGGCTGCCAAAAGCTGGTTAGGACGGACGGACCAGTCTTTATAATCACCATTTACATAATCGCAGAGATAACCTCTGTCTTTGTTCCAGAAAGTGCCTTTGAAAGCAGCAGGAATTTTACAAGCTATTTCATCCCATTCCTTGGTGAAATCCTGGTCACCAGCCAGTTTTGCCACCTCGAGGGCAAACTTCACGGCATTGTACCACAAAGCATTGATTTCAACAGCCAGCCCTATGCGGGGTGTAACAGGTTTGCCATCTACTATGGCATCCATCCAGGTAAGTGCTTTTCCTTCTTCGCCGGCAAAAATAAGGCCGTTGTCCTGCATTTTGATATTATACTCACAGCCATTTTTATATGCATTGAGTATGAGTTTCATTTTGTCGCCGTATTCCTGCCATATTGTTGCTTGCGTGCCGGTATAAATGGCATATTGCTGCAAGGTCCAGAAAAACCACAGGGGGGCATCAACGGAATTGTATGAAGAATCAGCGCCGCAACCTACATTTGGCAGCAGGCCACCTTTTAAGTCGGCAATCATGTGGTCCATGATGGCCTTACATTTTTCCGGTTCATTAATGGCTAATGTCAGGCCCGGCAAGGCAATAAAAGTGTCTCTGCCCCATCGGCCAAACCAGGGATAGCCGGCAATTATGTCCACTTTGTTGTTTCGGGTAACAAAAAACTGTAATCCGGAATTTATCAGGCAGTTTTTATAATTATTCCTGGGAATTCTTTTTTTTGTTTCGGATGAATAAATCTGTTTAAGTGTTGAGGTATCTGTTTCGTTCAGGCCGGCAGTAAATATCACACTTTCGCCTTTATGCAGCGGCAGTTCAAAATAACCAGGCACAAAGATATCTTCCAGAAAATCGTAGCCGCGTTCTTTTTCTTCGACATATTCAATGTTGTATTTCCAGTGAGGACCGTGGGTATAGGTAGTTTTTTTGGAACATTGCAGAAACAAAGTAGAATATCCCTGATACATCCGTATTTTTATTCCGTTTTCGACCGGTTCGGCATGTGTGTCGGCATTTGGATTGGCTTTAGTGAGGGCATGTACATTTCGGAACGCCAGAAATGGCTGCAGACGAATAATGGTTGGTGAATGGGCATCTTCCAGGGTATATTTTATCATCAGCCGGTCGCTCTCGATACAGAACATAATTTCTTTAGTAAATATCACACCGCCAACCCGATACGTAAACCTCGGCATTGGTTCCATCTCCAGACTGCTGATATATTTATGTCCTTTTGGATTTAATACCCCGTCAGGATAGCAGTGCATACCCATATGAAACTCTTCATTTTGCTGAATAACTGTTTCATCAATAGTAGAAAGCAAAACGTGGTTTCCCCCGTCAATATCGGGTTGCGGCACAATAAACAATCCATGATATTTGCGCGTGTTACATCCGATGATGGTTGATGTGGCGAAGGCACCAGCCCTGTTCGACCGAATAAATTCTCTTTTTAATGCAAAGCGCAGATTAACAAGTTGTTCCTTATCAAATTTTATATAACTCATTTAATATCAATAATATATCGTAAAATAATGTAAATTTCTGCAAAGTTACAAATTTTTCCGGTATTATACCTGATTATCAAAAAATTAAATTTTCATTAATTAACATATTAACTCAAACATATTAGATTCTATTGATAACTATCTGATTTTGTTATATGTATATTATTATTTCTTTTTTTATCAGTGATTAACATGCTATTTTTTGCGATTTATGCACCTTACCCTGATTGAACCTATTGTTCAATATGTTTGATTTATGAATGATGTTTGTAATTAGAAAACAAATCGGCAAATTACTTATATTCAATGTTTTATCGCAGATTTCGGGCACTTTTTACCCAGCCCGGGTATAAAAAATTGGAAGTCCGAAGAATTACCTATCTATAAGTTACAATATTCTCCAATCCGGCTCATCAGGGAATATGGGAATCATGGCTTGACACATAAAAGAAAATCTTTACCGTGTAATCGGGTATTAATCGTTATTTTTGCATAACAAATTCAACTCTTATTCGTTTCAATTATAAAACTGATGAGAAACTATTTTATCATTATCGCCTTCATTGTTTCTTTTTCCTTTTTTATTTCCTGTAAAAAAGACGCACAAATAAATGATGATCCTTCGGTAACGCTTACTCTCTCAACCCAGTCGATAGTGTTCGACACTGTATTTTCCACGGTTGGATCCACTACCAGTATGTGTTATGTAAAAAATCCCACGTCCGATAAAATCGTTATTTCCTCCATACGTCTTGCCAATGGAGAAGCTTCTCAGTTTTCGATGAATGTGGACGGGGTAGCTGCCCAAAACCTCAACAATGTTGAAATTGGTCCCAACGATAGTATTTTTATTTTTGTGAAAGTTACCGTTGACCCTCAAAACAGCAACTCTCCTATGGTGATAAGGGATTCGATACTCTTTGAACTGAATGGCAACGTGCAGGATATTGACCTTACCGCCTGGGGGCAGGATGCCCACTACATTGTGGCCGATAAAACCCTGGGAGGCTCTCTTCGCTATAAAATTGTAGCAGGGGAAAATGAAAATATCACCTGGACAAACGATAAACCTTACCTGATTTACGGTTATGCGGTGGTGGATTCTACCGGAAAGCTAAACATCGAACCCGGCTGCAGACTTCATTTTTACAACAACTCGGGTATGTGGGTTTATAAATATGGCACCTTAAAAGTAAACGGCACCATAGATGAGCCGGTAACATTTCAGGGAAGCCGGCTCGAAGCGGCCTATAAGGATTTGCCGGGCCAGTGGGACCGAATCTGGATAAATGAAGGCAGTAATGACAATGTGATAAACTATGCGGTAATCAAAAACGGGTTTATCGGCATACAGGCCGAAACCATGAGCCAGGCCGAAAACAACCGTCTTATACTGAAAAATACCGTCATCAAAAACATGACCGGCATAGGTTTGCTTTCACGATATTACAGGATTATCAGCGGCAACTGTGTCTTTGCCAACTGCGGGGGCTATGCCGTGGCCCTTACTACAGGTGGCAATTACGACTTCAGGCATTGCACGCTGGGCAACTACTACAGCTACTCTTCGCGCCAAACCCCGTCCTTGCTGATTACCAATTATTACCTGGCTGGCCCATATACCTATACCGGAGATCTTGACTCGGCCTATTTTGGCAACTGCATCATTTATGGCTCAAACCCCGAAGAACTGGAGACAGACAGCGCGGATGATGCCGCATTCGACTACAAATTCGAATACTGCCTGCTGAAAAGCACCAATTATTCGTCGGACAGCCGACTGCTTAACTGTATTTTTAACCAGGACGCACTATTTAAAGATTACAACAACAACGACTACACGCTGAGTCCCGGTTCAGCAGCCATTGACGCGGCTAATATCAACCTGATTTATTTCCCTGTAATTGATCTGATTTACGACATAAAAGGGCACAACCGGACATTGAATCCCCCGCCCGATCTGGGGGCCAATGATTATATACCCTGATAACATGTTGTCAGCCGTTTACTTTTTTAAATAAAAAATCTCCTGACAAATCATGATTTTTGATAAGACAAAGATTAGTACCACTGTTCAGATAATACTGCTGCTGATACTGATTTACCTTGTTGTTTTTGTGAAACTTGGGGCTTTTCACATGCGCTTATGGGACGAATCCATGTTTGCCGTAAACACGTATGAAATGATTCATAACGGCAATTATTTCGCAAACTATTTCGATGGCCACCCCGATATATGCAATACCAAACCGGTTTTGACCTTATGGGCACAGATTGTCTGCGTAAAATTGTTCGGATATAATGAACTGGCTTTGCGTTTGCCTTCTGCTTTAGCCGCAGCAATGACAGTATTACTGGTGTTTATTTTTCTTTACAGGAATTACAGTACTTACTGGGCCTGGGCTGCTGTGCTTATTTTACTTACCTCGCAGGGTTTTATTGGATTTCATACGGCACGAACCGCCGAAGCCGACTCTTTACTTACGTTTTTTCTGTTGCTATCCAACTTGTCCTTCCTGAAGTTTATTGATACTCAGAAGCAGAAATACGTCTTGTTTTTCATGTTATCTCTGACCCTCGCTTTTGCAACAAAAATGGTGGCTGCCTTATTATTTCTTCCTTCCATACTAATCATCCTGATAATGTACAGGCAAGTAAAAAATTTTGTACTAAACCCGTATTTTTTTGCAGGCATCCTCTTTTTTCTATTGTTGAATATTTCGTTTATGATACTTCGCCATCATGAGAATCCGGATTATTTCAATGATTTTTTCAGCAGGGATGTCGGCAGGGTACTCCAGGTAACAGATGGTTTTAGCGGAGATTTTAATTATTATCTGGACAACCTGCTGAACCGGCGCTTTACAACATGGTTTGCTTTGTTAATGATAGGATTTGTTATGACATGTATCATCAGGAAAGCGAAAGAGCGAAAACTGATGATAATGATATCTGTATTGGCGGCGGGGTATCTTATTATAATTTCGGCTGCTGCCACCAAGGTGGAATGGTATGAAATGCCTTTATATCCAAATTTGGCTATCATCGCCGCTTCCCCTGTATTTCTGCTGTTGCAATGGTTTTCGGACAGTCAGAAATCACATAAGGATTTAAAATCAATAATAATCATTTTAGTCATTTTTTCATTCCCCTACTACATGATGTTCCGTAGTTCGCAGGCCAATTCATTAAATGCTTATGAAAAAATGAACGAAGCTTCCGAACGTTTTTTATTTAAAAAGAGTCAGGAAAACATGGATCTGGATGGTATTAAGGTGTACCACGCCGGATACCATGGCTCATTGCTTTTTTATAAGTACAAACTTCAGGAATCAGGCCAACATATCAATCTTGTGAGAACTCCTGACTTCAATCTTTTCGACAAAGTGCTGGTTTCCAACGACAGCTTAAAAGACATTGTAAAAAGCCGCTATCGGTATCGTATCATTGATACGTATGACAATGCCGAACTAATTGAAATAAACAATAAGGCGGATAGCATCAAAAATCAGGAGTAGCTATTTGAGTACCTCCACCATCTTCGCACCTATGTCGGCAGGTGATTCCACCACAAAAACACCGGCATTACGCAGGGCATTTTTTTTGGCTTCGGCAGTATCGTCTTTGCCGCCTATGATAGCCCCTGCGTGCCCCATGGTCCTGCCTTTGGGGGCTGTGGCTCCGGCAATAAAGCCCACCACCGGTTTGGTGCCGTGATCTTTAATCCATACAGCAGCTTCGGCCTCCATGCTGCCGCCAATTTCACCAATTATTACAATACCCCTGGTGGCATCGTCCTGCATAAATAGTTGTACGGCATCCAACATAGAAGTTCCAATAATGGGGTCGCCGCCAATGCCAATGCCCGACGACTGTCCTAACCCGCTTTTGGTAATCTGGTCCACAGCTTCGTAGGCCAGGGTTCCTGAACGGGAAATGATACCAACACACCCGGGTTTATGGATAAAACCAGGCATGATGCCTACCTTGGTTTCACCGGGCGTAATGATTCCCGGACAATTAGGACCGACCAGGCGGCTGGACTTATCAGTAAGATAATGTTTTACTTTTACCATATCCTGCACCGGGATGCCTTCGGTAATACAAACTATTACTCCAATGCCTGCATCGGCTGCTTCCATTATGGCGTCGGACGCAAAAGTAGAAGGGACAAAAATCACCGAAACATTGGCACCAGCTTTTTCAACAGCATCATGAACGGTGTTAAACACCGGCAACCCAAGGTGCATCTGCCAGCCTTTGCCGGGTGTTACCCCGCCCACCACCTGGGTGCCGTACTCTATCATCTGCGAAGCATGAAAAGTGCCTTCGCTGCCGGTGAAACCCTGCACGACGACTCTTGAAAATTTATTTACCAGTATGCTCATTTTTCTCTTGGTGTTTATAGTTCAAAAATAATCATTAATTTTCAGTAAAAAAATATTTTTTTCATCTTTTATTATCATTTTTTTTGACAATTTTGTGGGAACAAGCACCCGTTGATTTGGAAAATATTAAAACATTATAGTATCTTTATGCAATAAAAACAAAAACATCCATATGAAAAAAACAATTCTGCCCTTTTTAATTACCATGGTTTGGGCTTCACTTTTTTCATTCAGCCAAAAAGAAGCCACCGAATTCCGTCTTTCGCTGCGCGATGGCAGTATCATGACGGGTACTGCCTCCATCAGCAATGTATCGCTTATTACACAATGGGGAAAATTAGACATTCCCGTAAAAAATATCAGCCAGATATATTTTGGCATTTCGCCCGACAACAGCCAGAAAGAAAAAATCAAGGCCTTGGTTACCGACCTGAACAACCTGACTGAAGATATTCGTAAAAAGGCTTACGAAACACTGGTGGCCATGAATATCAACTGTATTCCGGTGCTCGAAGAAATCATCAATTCCGAAGGTTACATTCCGCCAAGCAATACGGATTATACGGCAGAGCTGGCACTCAGCGAGATGAAAGCAACGCATAATTACGACGAATCTTCTGTAGGCGAAGACATCGTAGTAACTGACAATGCTTACCGTATTGGCGGCGCTTACAATGCAAAATCCATTGCCCTGAAAACCAAATACGGCAGCCTGGACATCCCGCGGGATAAAATTACCAGCATTGATGTGTTTTATAAAGGAGACGACATGGCTGAAGCATCATTTACTCTTATGGCCAACAAGCATATCAGCGGCAACACCAGCGGGGGATGGCTAAAAACCAGCCTTTATGTTAAAAGTGGTCAAAAACTCAGCATTACGGCTTCCGGAGAAATTACCCTGGCCAGTTTGTCGGGATACAAGTACAAACCCGATGGAAAATCTACCGGTTCAGGAAATGTCGAATACAATTATGAGGGAGATTATGCTGCCGCAACAACCACCTACCCTACCTACGGCAATGTTGTCTTCAGGATAGGTGAAAGCGGCACCATGTTGAAAGCCGGAAGCTTGTTCAAAGGCACGGCTCCGGCAACGGGTATTTTATACCTGTCGATATACGAAACCGTTTACAACGCTGCAAACACGGGATCTTACCTTGTAAAAGTTAAGCTTAATTAGGTCGTATCTAGCGGGTAATAACCTACTGAGAAATGAGTCTCAAAGGCTGATAAAATTCCTTATCTGGTCGATAAAATACAGGGCTACCGCAGGTTTTATTGCAACAGTAAACAACACACCATACACGGCACCCCAGAAATGGGCATCGTGGCCTATGTTATCGCCACCTCTTTTGCTCATGTAAGCAGAATATATCAGGTATAAAATACCGAAAATAAAGGCAGGAATTCCTATGGGTATGGGAAATATCATGATTTTACCTATAGGATAAAATAAGATGCTGGCAAATAATACCGCCGAGGTAGCCCCCGAGGCACCCACGGCATTATAATATGGGTTGTCTTTATTTTTTCCGTATGAAGGCAGTGACGAAATCAGGATGGCTCCTACATAAAGTACAATAAAATAATAATAACCTTTTATACCAAAAAGGTCCACATAATTGTCGACCACCACATGACCAAACAGATATAAAACCCACATATTTATAAGCAGGTGCATCCATCCGGCATGAACAAAGGCATGAGTAAAAAAACGGTACCATTGTTTGGAATGTAAAACAAGATATGGACTGAATTTTAAACGGTAAAACAAGTCCTTATTATTCATAGCAATGATGGATACCACTGCCGTGATTGCTATAATGGCGAGAATCATGGTTTATTGTTTTTTAAAATAAACTTTACCGTAGCCCCTCTATGGAAAAAACTTCCAAAAAAATTACTCAGCACAAAAACAGGGAAACTTAACACAAAAAAACATTTTTGCAAAAATACATTTAGTTGACCATATTCGGGGGCGTATTCCTGGTTCCCTTTCAATCTTTCATACAATACTTCACGTTTAGTGCAAAAATGGTTCAAAATACTCTGTATCCAGCCGTAAGGATTTTGTTCTATCGAAAAATATTGGGACGACATCAGGGTGAAATCCATATTTTTCATTATCCTGATAAAATCTTTCGGTTTAAAAAACAGCAGGTGGCGCGGAGGATCCAGATGAAACCAATTACCTTTAAAGAGCATGGCCTGATAGCTGCCCATATTAGGAAAAGAAACTATTAAAATGCCTCCCGGCTTTAGAATTTTTCTTATTATTTCGAGTGTTTTCTTCGGTTCGGTAAGATGTTCAAAAACATGAAACAAGGTGATGGCGTCAAAAAAATCCTCCTGGAAATTATCTTCTTGCAGCGCGCTTGTCTGAAGATGGATGCCCTCTTTAGCAATAGCTCTTTCTGCCGCTTTTTCATCTCTCTCAATACCAAACAATTCATAATCTCCGAAAGAACGGACATAACATAAAAAATCACCGTTGCCACAACCAATATCCAGCACCCGTGCATGTTTGGGCACGAGGCTCACCACTTTCCCAGCCCGCCGGCGACGAAAATAATCGGCAGCCTGTTCGACCAAAGGAAATTTAAATTTTTGTTTGGTTGTACCGTAATAAGATCGGTCGTATGCTTCTTTCATCATCTCTTCCGACGGAAAAGGCGACAGAAAAATCGCACCACAGTCAGCACAGCGCCTTAACTGATAGTCATGACCGAAAATATCCCTTGTGTCAAAATAGAATGTGCTGTTGACTGATCCACAGTAGGTGCACGGAGAAATGATGGGCTCAGGGTTTGGCATCGGCAGGTTTTTCAAAGATTTTGAATTTTCCAAGATGCATTTTCTGAAGCCGGTATTTTAGCGAAGTATTTACCACGCCCAGACCATATTTTGTACTTCTTCTGAAATTTATGGATGAGGCATCGGTAAAGTATTTTGTTGGGCAGGTAACTTCTGCTATTTCGTATCCGGCAAAAAATATTTGTGCTAACATCTGATTGTCAAACACAAAATCATCAGAATTGGCATGATAATCAATAGCTTCCAGTACCTCACGTGAAAAAGCCCTGTAGCCTGTATGGTATTCGGACAGTTTTTGGCCCATTACGGTGTTCTGAAAGAAAGTCAGCATACGGTTAAACATATATTTATACAAAGGCATTCCTCCTCTCAAGGCGCCCATGCCTAATATCCTGGAAGCCAACACCACCGGATACAAGCCATTGGCGATGACATACACCATAGAGGGAATGAGTTTCGGCGTGTACTGATAATCGGGATGAACCATCACCACAATATCTGCATCCAGTTGCAAGGCATAGTCGTAACAGCTTTTCTGATTACCGCCATAGCCTTTGTTGCTCTCATGCTTAATGACATGCCTTATACCCAGCTCATGCGCTTTATCAACCGTACGGTCCTTGCTGGCATCATCCACCACAACAACTTCGTCAACGATGTCCATAGGAATTTCGCGGTATGTCGTCTCCAGGGTTTTCTCTGCATTGTAGGCAGGCATAACCACAATTACTTTTTTTCCTGCTATCATAGCTGCAAAAATAGTATAATGCTGTGAATTATAGTTTGCGTGTTTAATTTTTTTATTTCCAAAAAAAATTAACTTTGTATAAATCAATCGAACGGTCATGAGCCTAAAACACACCTTCAACCAGCACGACACTATTTGCGCGGTATCTACTCCTGCGGGTGTTGGAGCAATTGCCATCGTGCGTATCACGGGAAAAAAAACTGCTGACATTATAGGGAAACTCTTTGTTCCTCACAAAAAAGCCGCACTGAAAAAGCAGCCTGTCCGGACATTGCATTTTGGGATGCTGGTTTATAAAGGCGAAACAATTGATGAGGTACTGGTTAGCAGGTTCCACGCGCCGCACTCATACACCGGCGAAGATATGGCAGAGATTAACTGCCATGGCTCCTTGTATATTCAGAAAAAAATTATGGAAGCTTTGCTTTCGTCGGGAGCAAGGCTGGCTAGTGCCGGTGAATTTACGCTCAGAGCTTTTATGAATGGCAAACTGGACCTGACCCAGGCAGAGGCCATTGGCGACCTGATAGCCTCCTCTTCTAAAAATGCCCACGACCTTGCCCTGAGCCAGATGCGGGGAGGGTTTTCGGATAAGATAAAACAACTGCGCGAAAAATTGCTTGGTTTTGCTGCCCTGATAGAACTCGAACTTGATTTTAGTGAAGAAGATGTGGAATTTGCCAACCGAAATGAATTTGTGCGCTTGGTTCATGAGATAAAAACAGAGATAAAGGCCCTTGTCGATTCTTTTTCCCAGGGCAATGTCCTAAAAAATGGTATCCCTGTTGCCATCATCGGCAAGCCCAATGTCGGCAAATCCACACTGCTAAATGCCCTGCTGAACGAGGAAAGAGCCATCGTATCAGAGATCCCGGGTACTACCCGCGACACCATCGAAGACACCATCACATTCCAGGGTGTTACCTTCCGCTTCATCGACACGGCCGGACTAAGAAAGTCTGCCAATGATATAGAACTACTCGGCATCGAAAGAACCTACCAGAAAATTGAACAGGCACAGATAATTCTATATGTAATTGACATCTCGCA